>NZ_JAJHVY010000017.1:0-555371 GCF_020861455.1 Bacillus sp. AF23 | reverse complement strand
ATCATTGGGCTATAGCCAAGCGGTAAGGCAACGGACTTTGACTCCGTCATGCGTTGGTTCGAATCCAGCTAGCCCAGTCTCACTTTTTTATATCGATTGAATATAATGTATTAAGTCCCTTAAAATGCGGAAGTAGTTCAGTGGTAGAACACCACCTTGCCAAGGTGGGGGTCGCGGGTTCGAATCCCGTCTTCCGCTCCAATTACGGCGGCATAGCCAAGTGGTAAGGCAGAGGTCTGCAAAACCTTTATCCCCGGTTCGAATCCGGGTGTCGCCTTTCTTTTGCCGGGGTGGTGGAATTGGCAGACACACAGGACTTAAAATCCTGCGGTAGGTGACTACCGTGCCGGTTCAAGTCCGGCCCTCGGCACCAATTTTACTTACTTGATAAGTTAAATTGGTGTTTGTGCTTGAAAATATAATGAAGTTAATCATATCAATGATCTACATAAGTAGATCATTTTTTTATTGTATGAAAGTGTCGATGTAAGCATTGGGCTGTATTTCATAAAAAGTCGCTTTAGCCCTTTATTATTATATTTCCCAAAAAACTTTTTTGAAATACATTGACACTTTATCATATCCATGATATATTTATATTCGTCGGTTAGGTACGACGTAAAACTTGCCGGTGTGGCGGAATTGGCAGACGCGCACGACTCAAAATCGTGTTCCTTCTGGAGTGTCGGTTCGACCCCGACCACCGGTATACAAAAGAACCCCGTTTCTTACTTATGTAAGAAACGGGGTTTTGTTTTCATTAAAAGAAGGAGCCTATATTAATAAGCATAGGCTCCTTTTTGTAATTTACTCAGCATATTGGTCGATGATCTCTTCTAAGACCTCTTCAAGTTGTTCGATATCTTCAAGCTCTGATTGTCTGAAACGGACACGTACGAGCTGCTCTCCGTCATTATACATCTCTTCCAGCCATCCACGCAGGCCTCTTGCCCGGCGATCGACTTCGAAAATAATTTCTAAACCGTCTTCCTCTAAAAGAAAAATAAGCTCTAATTCATCAAGCATCTGACGGTAATAGCCTGATGTTGGAACAAACTCAAATTCTTGAACGAAAGGCAGAAGGCGCTGGAAGTAAGATGCCTGTTCACAGTCTGCTTCGTTAAGACGGAAGCCAAGGTTCTCAATTGCTTCTAATACATTTTCAACCCAAGGGTGTGCTTCTACGAAGATACGATCGTGATCTGATTTATCAATACCGCCTTGAATGTCAAGGTCTGTCACTACTGCGACTTCTACCTTCCCTGCAGTAATCGGTGTATCAAGAGGCAGGATGAAGGAGAACGGAAATTGGTGTTCTTCTCCAGGCTGAATGGTGAATGAACCCGTTACCCGAAAAGAATGAATTGTTGCGTGTTTCCGGTGCTCTTCATCGTCTTTTACAATGACATATCTTGTGTTGAGCTGTAAGTCAATATAACGGATATCCTGGGCGATTTTCCCGCCTTTTACATGTACAGTTCCGCGGACTTCTTCTCCTGGACAATACACATCTTTCTCCAAAATGGTATCGATTTTTGCTGCGCCGATGCCGGCACTTGCTGCAAGTTTCTTAAAAAATGACATATTAGATATTCCCCTTTTTCTTTTTCTCAACAGTTATACGTGGGAAGAAGGAAAAAAGGTTCATTTATTTTGAAATAAATGAACCTTTTTTCCTATATTCGTTTATCTGAGGGACAGACTAAAAGTGATGCTTAAGTAAAGGAGGAGATATGAATGAATAAAGAAACGATGGTCGCTGATGAATTACATAGAATGTTTTTAGCTGGTGAGCTGCAAATCACAGTCGAGGAGGACATTAACAATCTTTCAGAAAGACTGAGAAGCGGTGAACTCAGATTAGACAGTTTGACCGGGGAAGATGCGTTTATAAAAGAAACAGTAAACGAAGCGTTAAGAAGAGTGGAGCAATAAAATAGAGAGACGGCTTCTCAAAATGAGAGACCGTCTTTTTTTATGGTTTAAGAAGCACTTTAATGGCTCCGTCTGTTTTCGTATCAAACACCTCATAACCGTGCTTTGCTTGATCTAACGGCAGAACATGTGTGATGATGTCGCCCGGATCTACTTTACCTGTAGCAATCAAATCATACAGGTACGGCATATAATGAATGACAGGGGCTTGCCCGGTTCTAACATTTACATTCCTTTGGAAGATGTCTCCAAATGGAAATGCATTGTATCTCATTCCATACACACCTGTCACCTGAATTGTGCCGCATTTTCTGACAGCCTGTGCCGCCGTTACCAGCGCACCCATGGCTCCGCCGTGCATTTTAACACCGGTGGCGAGAAATTCAAGCGGGGACATTTTGCCGTCCATTCCGACGCAGTCGATGACAACATCTGCACCGCCCTGTGTGATTTCTTTCAAATATGAACCGGCGTTTTCATGATGCTCGAAATTAACGATTTCTACATTGTTTGTTTTTTTGGCGTGCTGAAGGCGATAGTCTACATAATCCACTGCAATGACTCTTTTGGCGCCTTTCATCCATGCGAATTTTTGCGCGAGCAGCCCGACAGGACCGCAGCCGAGAATAATGACGGTATTTCCCTCTTTTACTCCTGCGTTGTCTACGCTCCAATAGGCTGTCGACATAGCGTCTGAAAGCAATACTAATTTCTCATCTTCTACTTCACAGTCATCAGGCAGTTTAAAGGGAGTGAAGTTAGCATAGGGGACGCGCATGTATTCAGCCTGGCCTCCGGGATAGCCGCCTGCTGAGTCTGAATAGCCAAAATAAGCGCCGACTTCGCCGTTTGCATTTGAATTGTCACATTGGCTTTCAAGCTGGTTTTTGCAGAAAAAACATTCGCCGCAGCTGACGTTAAACGGTATGATGACACGATCGCCTTTTTTAACCTTGTGAACGTCGGGGCCTGTTTCTTCAACAATGCCCATTGGTTCATGGCCGATGATATAATCTTCAGGAAAATTGGGAACCATGCCGTGAATTAGGTGTAAATCAGATCCGCAGATTGCTGTGGTTGTCAGTTTGACAATGATATCATCAGGCTTTTTGATTTCTGGCGCTTTTACCTCTTTGACGCGGACGTCTTTAATGCCTTGATACGTAACAGCTTTCATTCATGATGTCTCCTTATTGTTTAGTGATCGGGCGTTGCGAATGTTCCGAGACGGTTCGTGTTATCAGGAAAAAGTTTTAGCCCGGCGATATCAACGGCTGTTTGTGCTGATTTCATATCGATTTGAAATTGTTTGTCCAAGTCAGAAGGGAAAAGCCAGCCTTTTTCCATCATGAGCTGTGATAGTTCTCCATGCAGGTAAATAGCAGCGTCTAATTGATTGCGCAATGCTGTTCTGAGTTCTGGGCTTGCGGTTTCCGTGATGGCGACAGCATAATTTTTGATACCGGTTTTTACGGAAATTAAGAAATCAAGGGCAAGTGCTGAATCAGCAAGGTCAGGCATGCCTTTTGCGTTTTTTGGGTCTAAGAAATCGTTCAATGATAGTCACCTCCTGTTATTGTCGGGGCCTTTTGATAGAGGCTCTGAAGCTCAGTTACGTCCCGTACAGACTGCTGTACATCCTTCTCCATAAGGGCTCTCAGTTCCTGATCGAACACCAGTCCCTGCATCATTTTTGATTTAAGTAAACATACGGTTTTGAAGTTGAGGATTTCGTGTAAATCAACTGTTTCGTGGTTTGCCAAACGGTCTTGTTCCATTTTTTCGGTCACCTCCTGATTCAAAGGTATTTTTACCTTGTATCATGCTTTTATGCGAAAGTGCTATAATGGGTAAAATATTTTCTTGGGGGAGTCGGATGATGAAACAGATTATTGCGATGGGCGGCGGAGGTTTTTCAATGGAACCAGATCATCTCGTTCTTGATCAATTTATCATTAATCAGTCAAAGCAGCCCTCACCTCGCATTTGTTTTTTGCCAACGGCAAGCGGGGATGCGGAGAACTATGTTCAGCGGTTTTACCATGCTTTTCAAAAGCTTGATTGTGACCCGTCTCATTTGTCTTTATTTAAGCCGCCGACAACAGATTTAGCCTCCTTTATTATGGAGAAAGATGTGATTTATGTCGGAGGGGAAATACAAGAAATTTGCTGGTGCTGTGGAAGGAGTGGGGACTGGATCACATATTGAAAAAAGCTTGGGAGAAGGGGATTATTTTAGCGGGATTAAGTGCAGGTGCGATCTGCTGGTTTGAAGAAGGTGTGACGGATTCTGCCGGACCGCTGACCGGTTTGAAAAGCTTGGGTTTTTTGCAAGGCAGTTTTTGTCCTCATTATGATGGAGAAAAGGATCGGAGACCTGCATATCATCACATGATATCAGCGAAAGCGTTGAGCAGCGGTTATGCGGCGGATGATGGAGCAGCTCTGCATTTTATTGATGATCAGTTTTTTCAGGCTGTAAGTTCAAGATCTGATGCAAATGCGTATCAGGTGGTGCTTCATGAAAATGAAATCTCTGAAATAGATTGCCGATTACATATTTGTTTTGAATTTGCTGAATATTTTATACATTGCTCTTTTTTTCAGTTTGTTTTTATGATACGATAAGTGCGAAATTAATAGTTACTGGGGGTGCCCGCTGACGGGCTGAGAGAGAAGATATGCTTCTTAACCCTTTGGACCTGATCTGGTTCGTACCAGCGTGGGGAAGTAGAGGAATTGTTTTTATTATTGCTGAATACTGCAATAATATGTTTCTTTCTGACTGTAACCGGGTTCATTCAATTGAATCCGGTTTTTTGTGCTGGTTATGGGCTTGATTTTGTCCTTTCAAACAAAGAGAGGGGAAGGATAAGTGATGCAAAATCATTCAGTGCAGCAAGCCAACATTTCCATTATGTCGAGTTTTTCGGGGAGTAAAAAAGTATATGTAGAGGGGGCTTCGCCGGATATTCAAGTGCCGATGAGAGAAATCGAACTCAGTCCGACGACAGGATCATTCGGCGAAGAGGAAAACGCGCCGGTTCGTGTCTATGATACAAGCGGACCGTATACGGACCCCGATGTAAAAATTAATATTCAAGAAGGTTTAAAACCGCTTCGGCACAAGTGGATCACTGGGCGCAGCGATGTTGAGGAATACGATGGACGTGCTGTGAAGCCAGAAGACAACGGCTATAAAAAGGCTAACCCTAATGTAAGCTATCCCGGGTTAAAACGGAAACCGCTGCGGGCGAAAACAGGCCAAAATGTCACTCAAATGCATTATGCGAAAAAGGGGATAATTACCCCTGAAATGGAGTTTATCGCTATTCGTGAGCATGTGACCCCCGAATTTGTCAGAGATGAAGTAGCCAGCGGCCGGGCGATTATTCCAGCAAATATTAATCATCCGGAAAGTGAACCAATGATTATCGGCCGAAATTTCCATGTGAAAATTAATGCGAATATCGGAAATTCAGCGGTTACATCTTCGATTGAAGAAGAAGTGGAAAAAATGACGTGGGCAATTCGCTGGGGAGCAGATACGATGATGGATCTTTCCACAGGGAAAGACATTCATACGACGCGTGAATGGATTATCCGAAATTGCCCGGTTCCTGTTGGCACCGTTCCGATCTATCAAGCGCTTGAAAAAGTAAACGGTGTAGCGGAGGATTTAACGTGGGAAATCTACCGTGACACGCTGATTGAGCAGGCTGAACAGGGTGTGGATTATTTTACGATTCACGCGGGTGTTTTGCTGCGATATGTGCCGCTAACTGCTAAACGGACAACGGGAATTGTGTCACGCGGAGGAGCGATTATGGCCCAGTGGTGTCTGGCTCATCATCAGGAAAGCTTTCTGTATACTCATTTTGAAGAAATCTGTGAAATTATGAAAACATATGATATTGCCTTTTCTCTTGGAGACGGGCTTCGCCCAGGGTCAATTGCCGATGCCAATGACGAAGCGCAATTTGCTGAATTAGAGACTCTCGGAGAACTCACACAAATTGCCTGGAAGCATGATGTTCAGGTGATGATTGAGGGGCCGGGTCATGTGCCGATGCATAAAATCAAAGAGAACGTCGATAAACAAATGGAAATCTGTAAAGAAGCGCCTTTTTACACGCTAGGGCCGCTGACGACAGATATTGCACCGGGCTATGACCACATTACTTCTGCGATCGGAGCAGCGATGATCGGCTGGTATGGAACGGCCATGCTTTGTTATGTGACGCCGAAGGAGCATCTCGGGCTGCCAAACCGTGAAGATGTGCGGGAAGGGGTTATTACATACAAAATTGCGGCGCATGCGGCTGACCTTGCAAAAGGGCATCCGGGAGCGCAAATACGAGATGACGCTTTATCAAAAGCCCGCTTTGAATTCCGCTGGCGAGACCAATTTAACCTGTCGCTTGATCCGGAAAGAGCGCTTGAATATCATGATGAGACCCTGCCTGCTGAAGGGGCGAAAACGGCTCATTTCTGTTCGATGTGCGGGCCGAAATTTTGCAGCATGAGAATTTCTCAGGATATCCGTGATTATGCCAAAGACAAAGAGCTTAATGAGTGGGATGCCATTCAAGAGGGCATGAAAGAAAAAGCCGAGGAATTTGTGAATCAAGGGAGCAAACTTTATAAGTAACAGTATAGAAAGTCATTGACAGGCCGAATTGAATACGTTTAAATATAGCTAATATACATTTCCAACATTTGCTGATCGGATCACCGAAGGCTCTTATCTTTTGAGATAAGAGCCTTTTTTATTTTTAAAGGAGGGAGAAATGATGGGAACCAAAAAAGAGAAAGGGAGAAGACGCTTCAGAAAACGAAAAACATATGGCAATCAGATGCTGCCGCTGGCGCTTCTTATTGAAAAGAACAAGCGGGAGATAATGAATAGTGACGAGTTAATGGAGAAAATTTATATGAAGATTGACGAGAAGCATACGGCAATCCGTAAATCTATGTAAAAAACCCGCTGTTTATTCAGCGGGTTTTTTCTATGCTATTAAACTTCTTTTTTAATCGGCAAACCTAAGCCCTCTGCCACGCGTCTTCCGTATTCAGGATCAGCTTTGTAAAAGTGCTCGATTTGGCGGAGTTTGATATCTTCTTTTTCTACCGGTTTCATTGCATTTACGATATTTTCTACAAGGCGGGTGCGTTCCTCTTCGCTCATTAAACGGTAGAGATCGCCGGCTTGTGTGTAGTGATCATTGTGATCGTAGCTTACGCTGTCAGCCATTCCTTGTACCGGATAAGCCGCTTGTTTATCCTCAGGTGACTCAGTCGGTCCGCCGAAGCTGTTTGGCTCGTAGTAGACGGAGCCGCCGCCGTTATTGTCAAAGCGCATTTGTCCGTCACGCTGATAGTTTCTTACTTCGTTGCGTGCGCGGTTGATCGGCAGGGCCTGGTGGTTTGCTCCGACACGGTAGCGATGCGCATCATGATACGCAAACAGACGCCCTTGAAGCATTTTATCCGGTGATACATCAATACCGGGGACCAGTGTTCCAGGTGAGAATGTTGCTTGTTCTACTTCGGCAAAGTAGTTTTCCGGATTTCTGTCAAGAACCATACGGCCGACTTCAATGAGCGGATAGTCTTTTTGAGACCATACTTTTGTGACATCAAACGGATCGAAGCGGTACGTATTTGCATCTTCTAAAGGCATGATTTGCACATATAATTTCCATGCAGGGAAATCGCCGTTTTCGATTGCATTGAACAGATCTTCAGTATGATAATCCGGGTTTTCACCGGCAATTTTTGCTGCTGTCTTCACATCAAGGTTCTTCACGCCTTGTTCTGTTTTAAAGTGATACTTGATCCATACGCCTTCGCCTTCGGCATTTGTCCATTTGAATGTATGGCTACCAAAACCGTGCATGTGGCGAAGTGTAGCAGGAATTCCGCGGTCAGACATCAGGATCGTCACTTGGTGTAGGGCTTCCGGTGAAAGTGACCAGAAATCCCATACAGCTGTAGGATTTTTCAAGTGTGTTTTTGGATCTCTTTTTTGTGTATGGATAAAATCAGGGAACTTAATCGCATCGCGGATGAAGAAGACCGGCGTATTGTTGCCGACGATGTCATAGTTTCCTTCTTCTGTATAAAACTTAACAGCAAATCCGCGCGGGTCGCGAACGGTGTCAGCAGAGCCAAGTTCACCGGCAACTGTTGAGAAACGGATGAACAAAGGTGTGCGTTTGCCGACTTCTGATAAGAAAGCAGCTTTTGTATATTTTGTTACATCGTTTGTCACTTCAAAATAACCGTGTGCGCCTGCACCTTTAGCGTGAACGACACGCTCAGGAACACGTTCTCTGTTAAAATGGGCCAATTTTTCGAGTAAGTGTACATCTTGGATTAAAGTTGGTCCGCGAGAACCGGCAGTCATTGAATTTTGATTATCTCCAACTGGAGCTCCCCAGCTAGTTGTCAGTTTATTTGAACTCATGTCATCACCTCTTGGAATTGATAAGAACATAATATCATCTCTAAGTAAAAAGTCAATATTATTTTATAATGATTATAAAATAATTATTTGTATAATACGATAAAAACTATTAAAAAAAGCAGAAAACCCTTGGCAGAACAGTTTAATAGAGATGATCGAGGGTTTATAGAAATAAGCGCTATTTGCGAATATGAGAAGTAAGTGATAAACATTCATCCAAAAAATGCTGAATAAAAAAGAGTTGACATATCGGAATAATTTGAATTAACATGATATTCAAACAAAAAAACAATTGGGCAGCTGATCGGACCGCCGAAGGCTCTCATCTCTACAAAAACAGAGATGGGGGCCTTTTTGTTTTTTAGAAGGCGGGGTTGGCAGAAGGAGAGGGATAAAAGTGGCTGTGACCATCAACATCAAGGAAAAAGCATTTGCTCAAGAAGGCCGCCAAACTACGGTCTTGGAGAATATTCAATTATCAATTGCACCGGGTGAGTTTTTAACGATCATCGGACCGAGCGGATGCGGAAAAAGCACACTTTTAAAGATAATTGCAGGACTTGATTCTGATTTTAGCGGGAGTGTCGAAATTAACGGACGCCATGTGACTGCACCAGGTATTCAGCAAGGATTTATTTTTCAGGAACACCGTCTTTTTCCTTGGCTGACGGTTGAGCAGAATATTGCCGCCGATTTGAATTTGAAAGATCCTGAAGTCAAACAGAAGGTAGATGAACTGATCGAGATTGTCAGATTAAAAGGATCGGAGAAAGCATATCCGCGTGAGCTGTCGGGCGGTATGTCTCAAAGAGTGGCCATCGCACGTGCTCTTCTGCGGGAGCCGGAGGTGCTGCTTTTGGATGAACCGTTCGGTGCGTTAGACGCGTTTACTCGAAAACACCTTCAAGATGTGCTGCTGGATATATGGCGGAGGAAAAAAACAACGATGATACTCGTCACACATGATATAGATGAATCTGTTTATTTAGGGAATGAGATTGCGATCCTAAAAGCCAAACCGGGAAAAATTCATAAGCTGATGCCAATTCATCTGGCTTACCCCCGAAACAGGATGACGCCTGACTTCCAAGCGATCAGACAGAAAGTGCTGTCGGAATTCGAAAAAACAGAAGACTTTGAGTATGCAGAAGGATCAGGGATATAGAAAGGGCTGAAGCAGAGATGAAAAAAGGAATCATTGTATTGGCAGCTATTTTTTTTCTGCTGGCAGGGTGCGGAGCAAATGGAGCCAGCGGTGATAAAAAACCATTGAAAGAAATTCGGATCGGGATACAGCAAAGCTTAAGCCCGCTTTTAATTGCCAAGGAAAAAGGCTGGTTTGAAGAGGCTTTCGAAAAAGAAGGCATCAAGGTGAAATGGGTGGAGTTTCAAAGCGGGCCGCCACAATTTGAAGGGCTTGCAGCAGATAAACTTGACTTTTCTCAAGTCGGCAATTCACCAGTGATCGCTGGACAGGCGGCAGGCATTGATTTTAAAGAAATCGGCTTGTCTCAGGACGGATTAAAGGCGAACGGCATACTTGTGAATCCAGACAGCGGGATTAAGGAGGTCAAAGATTTAAAAGGAAAGAAAATTGCTGTAGCGAAAGGCAGCAGCGGCTTTGACTTTTTGTATAAAGCGCTTGATCAATCAGGCTTGTCAGCTGATGATGTGACTGTTATTCAGCTGCAGCCTGATGAAGCGGCCTCTGCGTTTGAAAACGGTTCGGTTGACGCTTGGTCCATCTGGGAGCCGTACCTATCCTTAGAAACAATCAAACACGGAGCGAAACTTCTTGTGAATGGGGAAAGCACCGATTTATATTCACCAGGGTTTACATTAGTTAGAACAACATTTTCTAAGGAACATCCAGACGAAGTGGTCCGTTTTCTGCAGGTATTTAATCAGGCGGTTGTATGGCAAAAGGAACATCCGGGTGAAGCGGCTGACTTGTATGCAAAAATAAAAGATCTCGATAAAAAGGTCGTTGAAAATGTGCTGAAAAATACGGAGCCTCTGAATGAGGTTATTAGTGAAGACATTATAAAAGCGCAGCAGGAGACAGCGGATTTTCAATTTAAAACAAAAGCGATAGATAAGAAAATTGATGTGAGAGAAGTTGTTGATAATTCATTTATCAAAAAAGCGTTAAAGGAAAAAGTCTCTGGAGGTGATCCATCATGAAAGCAGAGGCTGCAGGTTCACTGCCGAAAGCAAATGCTGAAGCGATCCAAAGAAAGCCCCATAGAATCAAATACGGGTGGGCAAAGGGGCTTCTGCTGCCTGCTGTGATCATAGCCATCTGGCAGGTGATCGGCAGTCTTGGCATCGTGTCGGCGACAGTGCTCCCTACGCCTGTTGCGATCTTGCTGACGTTTAAAGAGCTCATTTTGACAGGCGAGCTCTTTGGCCATCTGCAAATCAGTATATATCGGGCAGCGCTTGGTTTTGTACTTGGTGCGGGGCTTGGACTTTTGATCGGAATTTTGGCCGGATTCTCTAAACGGACGGAGTTGTATCTTGACCCATCATTGCAAATGCTCAGAACCGTTCCGCATCTGGCTGTCACGCCGCTGTTTATTTTATGGTTCGGTTTTGATGAAATATCGAAAATTTTGCTGATTGCGCTCGGCGCTTTCTTCCCTGTGTATATCAATACATTTAACGGCATTCGCGGAGTTGACGCTAAGCTGTTCGAAGTTGCCCGGGTGCTTGAATTTAAATGGCACCAGCAGATGACAAAAGTGATTGTGCCGGCATCCCTGCCCAATATATTGCTCGGCATTCGCTTATCGCTGGGTATTGCATGGCTTGGGCTTGTTGTAGCGGAGCTGATGGGTTCAAGCTCTGGGGTCGGTTATATGATCATGGATGCCAGACAATTTTCACAAACAAATAAAGTGTTTGCGGGGATTATCATTTTTGCGGTGGTTGGAAAGCTGACGGATTCTTTTGTCAGGATGCTTGAACGAAAGCTATTAAAGTGGAGAAACAGTTACGAGGGAAAATAGACGAAAAGGAGAGATTGATATGGACATTCTTTGGTTTATTCCGACGCATGGAGACGCAAGGTATTTAGGGTCAGAAAGCGATGGACGGACGGCGGATCATGAATACTTTAAACAAGTGGCGCAGGCCGCTGACAGGCTGGGGTATACAGGAGTCCTTCTGCCGACGGGAAGATCGTGCGAGGACCCTTGGCTCACAGCCTCGGCGTTAGCCGGGGAAACAAAAGATTTAAAGTTTTTAGTCGCGGTACGGCCCGGGTTAATGCAACCTTCTCTTGCAGCCAGAATGACCTCTACCTTAGATCACATTTCAGATGGACGGCTGCTGATTAATGTTGTGGCAGGGGGCGATCCGTACGAGCTAGCCGGGGACGGACTGTTTATCAGTCATGATGAGCGCTATGAAGCAACGGACGAATTTTTAACTGTTTGGCGGGGGCTTTTGCGCGGAGAAACGGTCACCTATGAAGGAAAACATATAAAAGTGGAAAACAGCAATCTGCTATTCCCGCCGCGGCAAGCACCGCACCCGCCTATCTATTTCGGCGGGTCCTCACAGGCTGGAATTGAAGTCGCGGCAAAGCATACAGATGTGTATTTAACGTGGGGTGAGCCGCCTGAACAGGTAAAAGAAAAGATTGAGAGAGTCAAAAAGCAAGCGGAAAAAGAGGGAAGAACAGTGCGGTTCGGCATTAGGCTGCATGTGATCGCCCGTGAAACAGAACATGAGGCGTGGGAAGCGGCTGAGCGTTTAATCAGCCATTTGGATGATGACACGATTGCCAAAGCACAGAACGCTTTGCGCCGTGCTGATTCTTCGGGTCAAAAGCGGATGGCGGAGCTTCATCGAGGCGATCGGACAAAGCTTGAAATCAGCCCGAATCTATGGGCGGGTATCGGCCTGGTCAGAGGAGGGGCAGGAACGGCCCTTGTCGGAGATCCGCAGACCATTGCCGACCGCATAGCGGAGTACCACGCCCTCGGCATTGAATCATTTATTTTTTCCGGCTATCCTCATTTAGAAGAAGCGTACTATTTTGCAGAGCTCGTCTTCCCGCTTTTGCCGTTCGAAAATGAGCGGACAAGGAAACTTCAGAAAAAAAGAGGAGAAGCCGTAGGTAACACTTATTTTGTCAAAGAGAATCATGCATCAGTTTAAGTGAAAACACAGTCTCCGAACATGGTATGATAATCAAAAAAGGGGGCTGTTTTTCCTGAGAATACTTATAAGTGCCGTTACTCTGTTGGTCATGCTGTCCGCATGCGGAAATACGAAGCACATGGAAATCAAAGAGGCAGATGTTTCAGATATTGAAAAAAACAGAATGAAGATTGCGGCTCCGTATTCATTCGCTGCTGAAGTGACTAATATCAATGAAAGCATTTCTGAGGCTGACATGTACATTGAACATTACCAAAACGGAAAGCTTGTTGAAACGATAGGTCCGGTAACTGCTGATTTTACGGAAGAAAATCCCGCTACATTACAATTTGTTTATTTTGAGAATGAGGAAGATGAGAAAAAAATGAGCACCGTTCACTTTGGCATTGTTGATGAACAAGGGAGCAGCACGGCTGCTTCATCGTTTCAGCGTGACGTCAGCGCTGCACAGGAAATGACTCAAAATTTATCATCTGCGGAGCCAATTTCTTTCGGGAAACCGGTATTGATCGGCAGCAGCATAAAGGATTCTAACGGTACAATGAAAACCTCTGAAAACAAAAATGAACTGATTAAACATAAAGATGCTCTGCTTTATTATGTTGAATTGCATAAATAGAATGGACGGCTTCGGCCGTCTGTTTTACCGAGCGGTGTGCTTGCATTTTAGAATACATCATGATACATTTTAAATCGTAAATATTACGATTTAAAGGAGGCTTTTTCTTGGCTAAGAAATCAAAAGTGGCAAAAGAATTAAAACGCCAGAAGCTTGTTGAACAATATGATGCTATCAGACAAGAGTTAAAGGCAAAAGGAGATTACGAAGCACTCAGCAAGCTGCCGAGAGATTCAGCACCGGGAAGACTCCATAACCGCTGTATGGTAACGGGCCGCCCGAGAGGATATATGAGAAAATTTAAAATGTCCAGAATTGCATTTAGGGAGCTGGCGCATAAAGGCCAAATTCCGGGCGTAAAAAAAGCAAGCTGGTAAGAAAAAACTCCGGACGATTACACCGCGCCGGAGTTTTTTTCATTTTTTTTGAAGGAAATGACGTAGGATATGTGCTGGATAATCATGATGATAAACACGATAATAATAGGGAAAAAGGGAATGTGTGACTGAAACAGCGGGTAAAAAATGAGCAGGACAGCGGCGGCAGGCAGTGAAAAGTAGACGGCGATATATGACGCACGGCAGGCTTTTGCGGTCATCATCTGCTCTCTTTCATCCTGTTCCTCAAATTCATCTGGCAGCAGGAGGTTTTTTGACGCAGGTCGGCTTTTCTTTTGTAAATAGATATAAACTGCAGCTGCCGCAATAAAAAGAATAAACGGGGTAATGTTTATATCAAACATCATCTGGCCGTTCCTTGTGCTGAAAAAGGCTCCAATGCCTCCCGAAGCTTCAAAGTATGAAATCAGTGTCCAGCATGCAAGGCCGAACAAAACGAGGTGAAATGCTGCTTTTGTTTTCATGCTCATATTAGTCTTCCTCCTCTAGCCAAAAGACATCCTCCATTTTCATGGAGAAGGCTTTGCAGATTTTTAATGCTAATAACAGTGAGGGAACATAGTCTCCTTTTTCAATTGCTGCGACTGTTTGTCTCGTGACGCCGACCGTTTCTCCGAGTTTTTCCTGAGAATAGCTGAAGCGCGCTCTGAGCTCTTTCACTTTATTTTTCATCATGACGTCTGCCACCTTCACATTCTCACTTTCTTCCATTGTATAGTTTATTTAACATTATGTAAATGAAACTTAACAACATTTCAAAAATAAAAATTTCTTTCGACAAATTTTTTATATACTCTTGACGAAAAATTAATAAACGTGTAACATAATAAAAGTCAAAGCGGTGCTGACACCGACAATAACAAATGCGGGTGTAGTTTAGTGGTAAAACCTCAGCCTTCCAAGCTGATGTCGTGAGTTCGATTCTCATCACCCGCTCCATACATACGTTATTAACGCAGTGTTTCGTTTCTCAGATAAACGAAGTATTGCGTTTTTTTATGTGAAAAAGAACACGAATCTCGTGTTCTTTTACGTAAGCCAATGTACTGTATGGCCGCCGCCGTGAATTTGTTCAAACATTTTCGTTAATGATGTTAATAGGTTAACGGCGTTTTCTTTTTTAATCGATGGCGGGAAAAAGATGATTTGCAGCATGCTTTTTGTATCTGCTGTGACGGGTTTTTGATTGACTTTGTTTTTGAAATCGCCAAATACCCCGTCTTCATCAGAATAAATCAGTATGTTATCTTTTTCTCCTGCTGAAATCCGGACTGGCTCCTGGAGCTTGCCGGCATCATAGATCATAATGGGGAGAGAATATTTTAACGCGAAAAAATGTATGGTATCATGAGCTGAATCCTCGCTTTCCATGAATTGTTCTTTGGATATCGGGATCAGCATTTGCTCCATCGGCGTTTTTTCTCCCTCGAATGAAGGGTCAAGCTGCTTAAAGATTGTCTGCCATTCTTTAACGAAAGGCTGGCTGGAAATTCCGCCGTCCGCATAGTCAAAAAACAGGGACTCTTGAAATAAACGAAGTCTGCCTTTCAGCATTTGCGGAGAGGAGCCGACTTCAATATTTTCATATATCACAGCGGCTGCGTTTATTCCTGCCGCACGTTCAGTAATAACAGGATCAAGTTTGATATTCACATGCATTCACTCCAATTACGGGATATCAACCTATTATACAACGGCTTGTTGTTTTATCACAAAGAAAGGAGGCTGTGCAAAACATGAACGTTTATCAGCTGAAAGAAGAATTAATAGAATACGCGAAAAGCATTGGCGTGGACAAGATCGGTTTTACGACCGCTGATACATTTGACAGTTTAAAAGACCGTTTGATTCTTCAGGAGTCACTCGGATATCTTTCCGGTTTTGAAGAGCCTGATATTGAAAAAAGAGTGACGCCGACGCTGCTTTTGCCGAAAGCGAAATCAATCGTGGCCATTGCACTTGCTTATCCTTCGAGAATGAAGGATGCGCCAAGAAGCACGCGAACTGAGCGCAGAGGCATTTTTTGCAGAGCCTCCTGGGGAAAGGACTATCATGACGTCCTGCGGGAAAAGCTCGATCTTCTGGAGGGTTTTCTGAGAAGCAAGCATGAGGATATCAGGACAAAATCAATGGTCGATACGGGTGAATTGTCTGATCGGGCAGTGGCGGAACGGGCCGGAATTGGGTTCAGCGCCAAAAACTGTATGATTACAACGCCAGAGTACGGGTCTTATGTGTATCTAGCGGAAATGATTACAAATATACCTTTCGAGCCGGATGTGCCGATTGAGGATATGTGCGGATCATGCACCAAATGTTTAGACGCCTGTCCGACGGGAGCGCTTGTGAACCCTGGGCAGCTCAACGCTCAGCGCTGTATATCTTTTCTGACCCAGACAAAAGGATTTTTGCCGGATGAATTCCGCACGAAAATCGGAAACCGCCTGTATGGATGCGATACGTGCCAAACGGTATGTCCAATCAATAAAGGGAAGGATTTTCATCTTCATCCTGAAATGGAACCGGATCCCGAGATTGCAAAACCGTTATTGAAGCCGCTTTTAACCATCAGTAACCGTGAATTTAAAGAGAAATTCGGACATGTTTCAGGCTCGTGGCGCGGAAAAAAACCGATTCAGCGGAATGCGATTCTGGCGCTTGCCCACTTTAAAGACACCTCCGCACTGCCTGAACTGACGGAGCTTATGCATAAAGATCCGCGCCCGGTAATCAGGGGAACGGCTGCCTGGGCGATCGGGAAAATCGGAGACAACGCATACGCGGAGGAGCTTGAAAAAGCACTGGAAAAAGAAAATGATGAAGAGGCAAAGCAGGAAATTGAAAAAGGAATTGAATTGCTAAAAGCCGGCATGACTAAATAAGTCTTGTCCTGACATACGTATAGAGCAGAAGGAAAAAACACTTGAGATGCAGCCAAGTGTTTTTTCTCTATAAAAAAGTATGTCGGGTGGGGTGAGCTTGAAGCACATATTAGAACAACTAGCGGAGGAGCGTCTCAGCTATCTGGTCAACGGGCATGATCTGAGACAGGAGCCTCAAGTCGGAGACCTGGAAGTCATGGAACGAAAGAAAAAGCTTCTGGAAAAACGTAAGATTGAGATGATAAAAGCGAAAGCAAAAGCTGTCATTGACTATGTGCAGGTTGAGGATGACGGAACCGCCTGCATCAGGTATATCATACACTTCGAATATCTATACAAGGAGCAGGATGACAGTCTGTATATGGAAGAGCAGATAGAAGAAAGAGTCGCTTTTGTTTATGATCAAATTCTGATTAAGGATCAGGAAGTGATAAAAAAACCGGCGGGGTTTAGTGAAGGCCAAAGCATTATTGACTATTCACAGGAAGATAGGGAAGCGTTTGGCCGAGCTTTTCAATATGACCGGCTCGGAGCGGTACAATATGCCGAAAAATATTGGAACAAGCGTAATCCGGCTTATAAAAATTTCAGTGATAATTGTACGAATTTTATTTCTCAGTGTCTTCATGCAGGGGGAGCGCCAATGCGCGGCCACCCGAACAGAGGATCTGGCTGGTGGATGAAACAAAGCTCTTGGAGCTATAGCTGGACGGTGGCGCACTCGATGAAAATGTATTTGACGAATTCCAAGGCCGGCCTTCGGGCGGTTCGGGTGAAATCAGCGGATGAGCTGGTGCCGGGTGATGTGATTTGCTATGATTTTGAGGGAGACGGCCGGTTTAATCACACAACGATTGTGGTGGCGAAGGACAAAGGCAATATGCCGCTTGTCAACGCCCAGTCCTATGACAGCCGGATGAGGTATTGGTCATACGAGGATTCAACTGCATACACACCGTCTATCCGATATGCCTTTTTTCATATCGTTGATGATACGACAAAAGAGTAATTAATGATATAATGATGGGCGGATAAGAAAAATAGAGGTGAACACAGTGGCATTACATGTCGTTTTATATCAACCAGAAATTCCTGCTAATACAGGGAATATCGCACGTACTTGCGCAGCAACAGATACAACGCTCCACCTGATTCGTCCGCTCGGCTTTTCAACTGATGATAAAATGCTGAAGCGCGCCGGACTTGATTATTGGGAGTTTGTAAACGTAGTGTATCATGACTCGTTAGAAGAATTGTTTGAGGCATATAAAAAAGGGCAGTTTTTCTTTATCACGAAATTCGGCCAAAAGCCGCATACATCTTTTGACTACACGGATATTGACGAGGATTATTTCTTTGTGTTCGGAAGAGAAACAAGCGGCTTGCCAAAGGAATTAATTCAAAATAATATGGACCGATGCCTGCGTCTTCCGATGACAGAGCATGTCAGATCGCTAAATCTGTCCAATACCGCAGCGATTCTTGTGTATGAGGCGCTGCGTCAGCAAAATTACCGAGATTTAAAATAGTGAAAAACCCGCTCATGTGTATGGGCGGGTTTTTTGTGTTAAGGAACTTTATTCTGGGCTTAACAACGTAACAGTGTTATGTTACAATGTATCCATCAAAGGAGCTGGACTTATGGAAGATCAATTAATCTCTAAAAAAGAATTGCTTGAAGAAACATCCATCTCATACGGTCAGCTGTATCGATGGAAACGAAAAAATTTAATTCCTGAGGAGTGGTTTATACGTAAATCCACATTTACAGGGCAAGAGACGTTTTTTCCTAGAGAGGATATTTTAAAGCGCATTTCAATCATTCAAAAGATGAAAGAAAATTTGTCTTTGGATGAGATGCGGGAGATGCTGTCACCGAAAATGAAAGATGTGAGCATGACAGCTGATGAATTGCTGACGAAAGGTTTGATATCAAAGCCGGCTCTCCATGTCTTTTCAGAAGGCGGAGCAGACACGATGTTTTCTTCTCGGGATCTGTTGTCGCTGTATGTGCTTGAAGGGCTTTTACAATCCGGAAATGTCAGCTTGGAAGAAGCGAAAATGGCTGCCGAGGTATTGAGGAAGTATGATACAGCGGAGATCAAGAAGCAGACGGAACTGATCATTTTACGCAAGCTGGGTGTAACGACTTGTTTTATAGCGGCTGCCGCAGACAGCATCCTTTTTGAGTCGTCCGTCAAGATTGTCGAAAGAGTGGATTTAGCAAATGCTTCAGAGGAACTAAAGACAAAATATATGCAGGAGGGCCATCAATGGAAATAATGGATAATCTAGTGATAAACGGTACAGGGAGTTCAAAGGGCGGAAAATTTCAATCAGTTGAGATTAATGGCAGCGGAACCGTGGCCGGAGACGTGGAGTGTGACTCTTTTTCATTTAATGGGACCGGTAAAGCGGATGGGAACGTCAAGGCAAAAACAGTAACCATCAGCGGTTCAGGGAAAATTCATGGGGATGTTGAAGCAGAATCCATCCGCATGAATGGAACAGGCTTTATTCAAGGTGATACCGCCGCTAAACAATTGAAGGTTGCGGGATCGTCAGCATTTGGCGGAACAGTCAAGGCTGATGACATTGTGATCACCGGAAAGGCGGTCATGGAAGCTGATTGTGAAACGGAAACATTTCAGACCGAAGGCAAATGCAAAGTCAGCGGCCTTTTAAATGCTGATCAGGTGAATATCAAGCTTTCTTCCGGAGAGAGTTATGTGCGGGAAATCGGCTGCCGCCATCTTCAAGTGACGGGCAGAAAAGGGATGCTGACATTGCTGAAGCTGATGCCGATCCCTGTGTTAACGGCTGAACTGATCGAGGGGGACGTGATTGAGCTGACAAATACGAACGCCAAGACTGTGCGGGGAAATACAGTGAAAATCGGTCCGAACTGCCGGATTGAGACCGTGGAATACAGCGGCGATTATACTTGTGATCCGAACGCTTCGGTAGGCACGTACACAAGAATGTAAGGAGGATCATATGGAAACAGTAAAATTAGGGAATTTAAAATTATATGGTGCCGGGCACGCTGCGGGAGGTGCCTATCACCATGTCAGCATCAAAGGTGAAGGTACGGTTGGAGAAGGACTGTCCGCTGCAGGCTGCCGCATATACGGCACAGGCCGTTTTCTCGGGAACGCGGAGACTGAACGGCTGAAAGTATTCGGAGAAAGCGAGTTTGAAGGCGATTTGACTGCGGACAAAATCAGCATATATGGGACGATACAAGTCAGAGGCGCTCTTCATGTTGGCCGATTGAAGCTGAAGGGTCTGACTGAGATCGGCGGCAATATGGCAGGGGATTCGTGTGAAGCAAAAGGAAAGCTCAGCGTGAAAGGCGATTGTGAAATCGAATCGTTTCATATCACTGGCTGTGTGGACGTAACAGGTTTGTTGAATGCAGGCGAGATTGATATCGGATTGAGCCATGATGCCAGCCGGGTTCGGGAAATAGGCGGAACGTCCATTACTGTAAAAAAACGTGCGCGCTTTTTTACGCGAAAAAAAGCGAAACTAACTGCGGAGCTGATTGAAGGAGATAAAATCTATTTGGAAAATACCGAGGCGGCGGTTGTCAGAGGGAAAGAAGTCGTTATCGGGCCGGGCTGTAAAATCGGCACAGTTGAGTTTGAAAACAAATGCGAATGCGATCAGCATTCAAAAATGATGAAAAGAATTAAGTTGTAAAACATTGTTCTGTTACAAAGAAAAAGGGCGCTCTCAGGAGGGAGCACCCTTTTCTTTTTATTCTTTTCCCGGCTTGCTATCGTACCCTGCGGTAAAAATTGATACTAAAAAAGTGACAATGACTCCCATCATGATGATTGTTTTCACCGTCTCTCCCCCTCTTCAATTTTTCCTGCTGTCCGAGTCTGGATGATTCTGTATTTTCTTTATTATGAACGCACGCAGTCTGCCTTGTCAACGCTGTATAAGGTATCTTTATTTTTAAGAAACCAAAGCATGTATCACGAGCTGACGGCATAGATTGTATCAAAGTACCTTTTTTTGCACAGCGCATCAAACATGATAGAGGAGGTCCTTATGGATATATTAAAGAAAATTGAAAAGTACAGAGAGGAAGAGCAGCGTCTGAAATGGGAAGGAACATTCGCTGATTATTTGGAGATTATTAAAGAGAATCCAATGGTCGCGCAATCTGCTCATTCTCGTGTTTTTAATATGATAAAAGACAGCGGGATAGAGGAGATTGACGGACGGAAGAAGTACAGCTTTTTTGACCGCGAGCTGTTCGGGCTTGAAGAATCCCTCGAGCGCCTTGTGGAAGAATATTTTCATCCGGCAGCGAAAAGGCTTGATGTCAGAAAGCGGATTCTACTTTTAATGGGCCCTGTGAGCGGCGGTAAATCAACGCTGGTCACGATGCTCAAAAAAGGTCTTGAAGCGTACACGCTGACGGATAATGGTGCTGTATACGCGATTAAAGGCTGCCCGATGCACGAGGACCCCCTTCATTTAATCCCTCATCATTTGCGGGAGGATTTTTACAGAGAATACGGCATTCGAATAGAAGGAAGTCTTTCACCATTAAATGTGATGAGGCTGGAGGAAGAGTACGGAGGGCGTATTGAAGATGTGAGGGTGGAGCGGATCTTCTTTTCTGAGGATAAGCGTACGGGAATCGGCACCTTCAGCCCGTCTGACCCGAAATCTCAGGATATTGCCGATTTGACGGGAAGTATTGATTTTTCAACCATTGCCGAGTACGGTTCTGAATCTGATCCGCGCGCCTACCGGTTTGACGGAGAGCTGAACAAGGCGAACCGAGGCATGATGGAGTTTCAGGAGATGCTGAAATGTGATGAGAAGTTTCTCTGGCATTTGCTCTCACTGACACAGGAAGGGAATTTTAAAGCCGGGCGATTTGCGTTAATTTCTGCTGATGAGCTGATCGTAGCTCACACGAATGAAACGGAGTATCGCTCATTTATTTCTAATAAGAAAAACGAAGCCCTGCACTCCAGAATTATTGTGATGCCTGTTCCTTATAACTTAAAAGTGTCTGAGGAGGAAAGAATTTATGAAAAAATGATCGCAGAAAGTGATGTATCAGATGTTCATATTGCTCCTCACACCCTTAAGGTCGCCGCGATGTTTTCAATCCTTACGCGATTAAAAGAGCCGAAGCGGTCTGATATTGATCTGGTGAAGAAAATGAGACTGTATGACGGAGAAAGTGTGGAAGGCTTTAATTCAGTAGACGTTGAGGACATGAAGAAAGAATATAATGATGAGGGGATGAGCGGAATTGACCCGCGCTACGTGATCAACCGCATTTCTTCAACCATTATCAGAAAAAATATGGAGTCGATCAATTCCCTTGATGTTCTCCGTTCTTTAAAAGAAGGACTTGATCAGCATCCGTCTATTTCAAACGAGGATCGGGAGCGGTACTTGAATTTTATTTCCGCAGCACGTAAGGAATATGATGATATTGCGAAGAAGGAAGTCCAAAAAGCGTTTGTGTATTCATATGAAGAATCAGCCAAAACGCTCATGGATAATTATCTCGACAACGTAGAGGCTTATTGCAATAAAAATAAGCTGCGTGATCCTTTGACAGGGGAAGAAATGAATCCGGACGAAAAGCTGATGAGATCGATTGAAGAACAGATCGGCATTTCCGAAAACGCGAAAAAAGCGTTCCGCGAAGAAATCTTAATCCGCATCTCCGCGTATGCGAGAAAAGGAAAGCGGTTTGACTACAATTCCCACGAAAGACTGCGTGAAGCCATTCAGAAAAAATTGTTTGCTGATTTGAAGGATGTCGTTAAAATTACGACCTCAACGAAAACGCCTGATGAGCAGCAGCTGAAGAAAGTAAATGAAGTCGTCGCCCGTTTAATTGATGAGCACGGCTACAACTCGACGAGTGCCAATGAGCTGCTGAAATACGTCGGCAGCCTGCTGAACCGATAAGCAAGTGACCCGTCCGAACAGGGCGGGTTGTTTTGTACCATTTTCTAAATAGTTTGTCAATTAACTGTAGTGATGCGCATATGATGAATATAAATCTTTTCGAAAGACTTGTTTCATAATCTGGCACAAGCCGGAATAGGTATGTATCACGACCACAAATGGTTAAGGAGGGGAATTCATGTCCCAAAATGACAGCGGCCATTTTTTGATTTCTGAGGAAAACTGGTCCCTCCATCGCAAAGGCTTCGATGACCAGCAGCGCCACCAGAAAAAAGTACAGGAAGCCATAAAAAACAATCTCCCGGATCTCGTAACCGAGGAAAGCATTATTATGTCTAACGGCAAGGATGTAGTGAAAATTCCAATCCGCTCACTGGATGAGTATAAAATCCGCTATAACTACGATAAAAATAAACATGTAGGGCAAGGGGACGGCGACAGCCAGGTTGGAGATGTTGTAGCCCGGGACGGATCAGACAAAAAGCAGGGGCCGGGTAAAGGCCAGGGAGCCGGAGATCAGGCAGGCGAAGATTATTATGAAGCAGAAGTTTCACTAATGGATTTAGAAGATGCGCTCTTCAAAGAATTAGAGCTTCCGAATCTTCAGCAAAAAGAAATAGATAATATCATCCACACGGATATTGAGTTTAACGATATCCGTAAAACAGGGTTAACCGGTAATATTGATAAGAAAAGAACAATGATGTCGGCTTTTAAACGCAACGCGATGACAGGGAAGCCGTCTTTCTATCCGATTTATCCGGAGGACTTAAAATATAAAACATGGAATGATGTCACGAAGCCTGAGTCAAAAGCTGTCGTGTTAGCAATGATGGATACGAGCGGCAGTATGGGCGTGTGGGAAAAGTACATGGCGAGAAGCTTCTTTTTCTGGATGACCCGCTTTTTACGGACGAAATATGAAACTGTTGAAATTGAATTTATTGCCCATCATACAGAAGCAAAAGTTGTGTCTGAGGAAGATTTCTTTTCAAAGGGAGAAAGCGGCGGAACAATCTGTTCTTCCGTATATCGAAAGTCGCTTGAGCTGATCGATGAAAAATACAGCCCCGCCCGTTATAATATTTACCCTTTTCATTTCTCCGACGGCGACAATCTCACATCTGATAATGCCCGGTGCGTGAAATTGGTGAATGATATTATGAAGAAAGCGAATTTGTTCTGTTATGGCGAGGTCAATCAATACAATAGACACTCGACGTTAATGTCGGCTTATAAAAATGTGAAAGACGAGAAATTCAAATACTATATTTTAAAACAGAAGTCAGACGTTTTTCAGGCGCTGAAGAACTTTTTTAGAAATGAAGAAACTGGCATCAGCCATCAATTATCCTAGTGAAGAGCCCATTTCAGGGCTTTTTTTTATTTAAAAAAGTAAGAAAGCGATTACGAAAAAAATAAGAAGAAAAAAGGAATTTTTCCTTTGACAAATCTTCTTTCATTTATTAATATTTTATCTTGTGAACTATTATTGAGGAATGAGGTGAAAAGGAGTTGACTGAATCAGAACGTGCTTTGCTCACTTTTGAACAGCTCTTCGATACGTCTCGGTCTATCTATAAAAAACAGAAGAAGATATTGGAGATTGTGCTTGAGCCTTTTGATATTACAGTCCTTCAATATTTACTGATGTTTAAAATTCATCAAAGCGGAAGCACGCCGCTCAGCAAGCTGGCCATGTCTCTTGATCTTAAGCCTGCTTCTGTGACCCGGATGACCGATATCCTATATAACCGGCAATTGATGAATCGATATGACAGTCCGGATGACCGCCGTATCGTCATGATTCAGTTAACCGAAGAGGGGGAAGAACTTTTACAGAAAGCCGCTGTGCAATACGCAAAAATGGGCGCGAGCCTGTATCAGAAGCTTGACACGTCTCAGCTTCAATATTTGCGTAAGCTTGCCGGGAGTTTATCAAAACTCGCTGAAGGCTGTGCAGAAAAAAGCGGTAATTGAAAACTTCCCACATATTTTCACCAGCTTTCCACAAAATGATAGAGGAAGAAACGAAAGGAGAAAAACAAAATGAACAGAGGACGTTTAATTCTGACCAACATTATCGGTTTGATTGTTGTTCTTGCAATTATAGGCGGAGGTGCTTACTACTATTATCAAAGCACAAACTACGTAAAAACAGATGAAGCAAAAGTAGCCGGCGATATGGCAGCTATCTCAGCTCCGGCAGCAGGTAAAGTATCCGACTGGGATCTTGAAGAAGGAAAAACAGTGAAAAAAGGCGACACAGTTGCAAAAATCAAAGGTGAACAAACTGTTGATGTGAAATCCATCATGGATGGAACAATTGTGAAAAACGAAGTGAAAAACGGACAAACCGTACAGGCTGGTACAACAATTGCGCAAACGATTGACATGGACAACCTGTACATCACAGCAAATATTAAAGAAACAGATATTGCGGATATTGAAGTAGGAAATAGTGTAGACGTAGTCGTTGACGGAGATCCTGATACAACTTTTGACGGTACTGTAGAAGAAATTGGCTATGCGACGAACTCAACTTTTGATATGCTTCCATCTACAAATTCAAGCGGAAACTACACAAAAGTAACGCAAAAAGTTCCTGTTAAAATTTCAATTAAAAACCCATCTGATAAGGTGCTTCCAGGTATGAATGCATCTGTTAAGATTTCTGAGTAAAACAGATCAGTCATCAAACCATGAAAGGAGGTTGTCTTAGATGGCTAGAGGCAAAGAAAAAAATACAAAAAGCCCTATGACATTGCTGATTGTGCTAATGGCGGGTTTGTTTTTGGCAATACTAAACCAAACATTGCTTAACGTCGCAATGCCGCACTTAATGACTGAATTTGGCGTAAGTGCAACGACGATTCAGTGGCTGACAACAGGTTACATGCTTGTTAACGGCGTATTGATTCCGTTATCTGCCTTCCTGATTACACGTTTTGGCCAACGGAGTCTCTTTCTCGTCGCCATGTTCTGTTTTACGCTCGGTACGTTAGTCTGCGGTATCGCACCTAACTTCTCTGTAATGCTGATCGGCCGTTTGATCCAGGCCGTGGGCGGAGGTATCTTGCAGCCGCTCGTTATGACAACCATTCTGTTAATCTTCCCGCCTGAAAGCAGGGGGAAAGGAATGGGGATTTTCGGACTTGCGATGATGTTTGCTCCAGCGGTCGGCCCGACTCTTTCTGGGTGGATTATTGAGCATTACACATGGCGCATTATGTTTTACGGACTTGTGCCGGTCGGCGCAATTGTTATCATCGTGGCTTTCTTCATCTTTAAGAATCTGGTGGAGCCGCAAAAAATCAAACTCGACACACTTGGAGCGATCCTCTCAATTGTCGGTTTCGCATCCTTATTATACGGAGTCAGTGAAGCGGGTTCTGACGGCTGGACCGACCCGGTTGTACTGTCTACAGTTATAATCGGCGTCATTGCAATTATTGCTTTTGTTGTTCAGCAATTGCGCCATGATGATCCGATGCTTGATTTCAGAGTGTTTAAATACGACATTTTCTCACTCTCAAGTGTTATTAATATCATTATTACAGTGGCACTTTACACTGGTATGTTCCTGTTACCGATCTATCTGCAAAACCTGGTCGGATTTACGGCGCTTCAATCCGGTCTGCTTCTGCTTCCAGGTGCGATCGTGATGCTGATCATGTCACCGATCTCTGGTATTTTGTTTGATAAATTCGGCCCGAGACCGCTTGCAATTATCGGTCTGGTCGTGACAGTGGTGACAACATTCCAATATACGCAATTGACCATCGATACACCGTATACACACATTATGCTTGTATACTCAATTCGCGCATTCGGTATGTCACTCTTAATGATGCCTGTCATGACAGCCGGGATGAACCAGCTTCCTGCCCGTCTGAACAGTCACGGAACGGCGATGAGCAACACGCTCCGCCAAATCAGCGGATCAATTGGAACAAGCTTAATTACGACGATTTATACAAACCGCACGACATTCCATTATTCACAAATTGCAGATAAAACAAGCACGGCGGACCCGAACTTCCTCCATGCGTTCCAAAATGCAGTTTCGAATATAATGGTGAATATGAATGTGCCTTATGAAACAGCGAAAACGTATGTTTACTCACATATTTATAAACACGCGACACTCGATTCAAACGTCATGGGGATTAATGACGCCTTTATGTGGGCGACATTATTCTGTGTGGCAGGTGTGATTCTCAGTCTTTTCCTGCGTGATGTCAGAAAAGATAAATTGCGTGCGGAGAAAAAGAAAAAAGAGGAGCTTTCATTGCTTCCGGCTCCAAAAGAAGTTAAGGAATCTTAAACTGTACAGGGAGGTTTCCTGAATGAAAATTTATGTAGTGTATGACAGTGAAGGCGAACATACAAAGGTATTGGCAGAAGCGATTGCTGAAGGCGCTCGGGAAAACGACGCGGCTGAAGTATTCATCGACCACGTAGATCAGGCGGATATCCGCCAGCTTAAAGACATGGACGCGATTATTTGGGGATGCCCCGGGCATTTCGGAACAATCAGTGCAGGTCTGAAAACTTGGATCGACAGACTCGGCTACTTATGGGCTGAAGGCGAGCTGATCAACAAAGTCGGCGCAGTATTCTGCACAACGGCAACAACACACGGCGGCTTGGAAATGACAATGCACAACTTAATCACGCCAATGTTCCACCAAGGGATGATTGTTGTCGGTCTGCCTGGCAATGTGCCTGAAAACGCGCTGTACGGTTCTTACTACGGAGCGGGCGTCACTTGCCCGGTAGACAGTGATGAGTTAATGTCTGAGGAAGGTATCCAGCTGGGCCGCGCATTAGGAAGACGCGTCAGCCAAGTCACAGGAAACTTAACAGCCGGACAGTAAGGAGAGGTTAAAATGGCCATTATTATAGCAATTATTGCTGCTGTCATTGTGATTGCGGGTCTTATCACGTATAACGTCCGCAACGCCTCTGCTGGACTCGAGAAGCGAGAATCAGCTGAAAAAATCGCCCCTCCAGAAGAGGAAGAAAACGAAGCACAATACCCTGCTGAAGCAAGGGCTGCTGAGCATGTCCCAGCCGTTGTAAAAACTGACTCTGAAAAAGAGAAAAGTGACTCAATTGGGGATGACTTCTACAGGCAGGCGCTTCAAAAGTTTAAGCATTCTGAGGAAGATCAGAAAGACAAAGAGGTCACTGAACAAAGTGACAAAATGCAGGACAGCAGTTATCGTGATGCGCTGCTCTCCATGAAAAATAAAAAGAAATAATATCAAAGGCAAATCCGTTTACTCATGGCGGGTTTGCTTTTTTTATGCTGTTTAAATGCATAAAACTTGGTTTTTTATAAAATAAATCCATGGAATATGTTGTATTTCAAAAAGTTCTAGTGTACTATTTGAGTCATACACTTCATGAGTGTTTTTAGGAGGAAAAACAATGAAACCGTTTTGGGGTTTAGTAAAAAAGGATTTGAGACTGTCAATAATGCGGTTTTTTGCATGTCTCGGTGCAGTCATACTTTTAGCTGCCGGAAGCTTTTTATTAGAACGATTGACTGAAGAACCTTTAGCTGCTTTTGGATGCTGGGTAATGCTTGCCATTTTTCAAGTGTTTTTAGCTCCTTTGCTGATTTACAATAGTCTTCGTGTAGAGGGGAAAAACCAGCTATGGTTATATAATCCGAACGGCGCAGCCGCGCTTTTACTCTCGAAACTGACTGCCGGTCTTGTCTATCAATTTATTTTTCAGTTTTTGATTTCAGTTTACGGAGTCTTTCTTTATCAATACCTTAACTCAAAAACGCTCATTGCTGATCAAGTTCCGCTTGCAGGCACTATACTGATCTTTAATCTTTATGGGCTGGTATTTACTGCTTATCTTTCCTGTGCGGTGATCCTGCTGTGGAATGTGTTTCATTCTTTAAAATCGAGTTCATCCCTCATCAGGCGGTTTCGCTGGTTCATTTGTATGTTACTGGGGATAGGGTGGTTTTATGCAGAGGACCATTTGATCATGCCTTGGCTGACACCGCTGGATAAACTGTATTATTTCACAACGTATGGAGATGTCGGTTTTACATACAAGGGATCGTTAGGGTGGAGCGTGGAATTAAACATCTTTCATCTTCCATATCCGTCTATTATTGTCATGCTGGTTTTGGCAGCTGTCTTTCTTTTTCTGGCTTCCAGGCTCCTGCAGCGAAAAGTTGAGGTGTAGAGAACATGAGACAAGACTTTCAATCCTCTAAACCGATTTATTTGCAAATTGCTGATCAAATCTTTTATAGGCTGGTCAGACAGGAGCTTGTTCCCGGAGACAAGCTGCCGTCTGTCAGAGAAATGGCAATTCAAACAAAAGTAAATCCGAATACGATTCAAAGAACCTACAGTGAAATGGAAAGGCTGGGAATTGTGGAGACAAGAAGAGGGCAAGGGACGTTTATCGCTGAAAAAGCTGAAATCGTGGATGAACTGAAAGAGAGGCTTACCCGTGAAGTGTTTGAAAGCTTTATTCATCAAATGGCAGAGCTGGGATTAACAAAAGAAGAAATGCTGGCAGGCATTAAAAAATACACGGAAGGAGGACAGGAATGAATATTGTATTTGACAATGTGTCTAAGAGATACGGCGGCCACACGGCGCTAAACAATATATCCTTCACTTTATATCCGGGAAAAATTTACGGTTTTTTGGGCTCGAATGGCAGCGGGAAATCGACAACCTTGAAATTAATCGCCGGATTGATGTTTCCTACTTCAGGTTCAGTGCAAGCGGGTGAACAGCCTGTAACAAGAGACATGATCAAGCAGACGGCTTATCTAACAGAGTTAGACATGTTTTATCCCGGATTTACGGTGAAAGATATGCTCGATTTTTACGAATCACAGTTCCCTGACTTTCAGATGGAAAAAGCCTATCAGCTGCTTGAGGAAATGCAGCTGAAGCCTAAAAAAAAGATAAAGCAGCTTTCCAAGGGGAATCGAGGCCGTCTTAAAATTGTGCTGGCACTATCAAGAAAAGCTTCCGTCATTCTGCTGGACGAGCCTTTTTCCGGTCTTGATCCAATGGTCAGGGATTCAATCGTAAACAGCCTCGTTTCTTATATTGATTTTGAGCAGCAGATCGTTGTCATTGCGACACATGAAATTGATGAAATTGAAATCCTGCTTGACGAGGTCATCGTGCTCGCCGACGGAGAAAAAATGGCGCAGCGTGATGTGGAAGAGATTCGCGAGCAGGAAGGTATGTCCGTGCTGCAATGGTTTAAAACGAATATGGAAGTTTACTAGAAAGAGGAGGAATTTGATGAAAACAGTATTGGAATTAAAAAATGTGACAAAAAACATCAGAGGCCGGACGATCATTGATCATCTGAGCTTTTCGATTCGCGAAGGCGAAGTATTTGGATTTCTGGGACCGAACGGAGCAGGGAAAACGACGACAATCAGAATGATGGTCGGTTTAATGAAGCTATCACAAGGCGATGTGCTCATTTGCGGCCAATCAATCACGAAAGATCATGCCAAGGCAATCAAACATATCGGGGCTATTGTAGAGAATCCAGAGCTGTATAAATTCTTAAGCGGATATAAAAATCTCCAGCAATACGCAAGGATGGTAAAGGGTGTCACGAAGGAAAAAATTGATGAAGTGGTAGAACTGGTAGGCCTCAAAGAAAGAATCCATGATAAAGTGAAAACCTACTCTCTGGGAATGAGACAGCGTCTCGGCTTGGCACAATGCCTTCTGCACGATCCGAAAGTGCTGATTTTGGATGAACCGACAAACGGCCTTGATCCGGCGGGAATCAGAGAAATCAGGGACCATTTAAAGAAGCTGACGCGAGAAAGAGGAATGTCTGTCATCGTATCAAGCCATCTGCTGTCAGAAATGGAACTGATGTGTGACCGAATTGCGATTATTCAAAAAGGAAAGCTTATCGACATTCAGAATGTAAGAGATGAAATAACTGATGAAAAGGATACATATTTCTTCCATGTGGAGCAGCCGAAGGAAGCTGCTGCGATTCTAAAAGAATATGATTCGGTAATCAAGACAAACGGTTTGGAAATCAAACTGGCTAAAGAGGACGTCCCTGCAGTCATTGAATTGCTGGTCATGCAGCAAATCCGTATTTATGAAGTCAAAGTGATTACAAAATCATTAGAGGACCGTTTCTTAGAAATCACAGGCGAAGCAAAAGAGGAGGTTCAACATGCTTAATTTGATTTATAATGAGTGGATCAAAATTTTCAGCCGTGTCGGAACATGGGTGATGATCGGAATTCTTGCTTTGACAATGATCGGGTGGGCATTTTTAACAAACCACTTTTCGACCGATGAAGCAAATCCGAAGTGGAAAGAAACGCTTCAAGCACAAAATGCTGATTTGAAGAAGGCAATGAAAGAAGATCCTTCCCTGAAAGGACAATATGAAGAAACGATCACAATCAATAACTATCGCATTGAACATAATATCCCGAGTGACACTGGATATACCGTTTGGTCTTATGTAACGGATTCTGCCGGTTTTACAATCCTTACTGGGCTGTTCACGATTATAATCGCAGCTGGCATCGTCGCAAACGAATTTAACTGGGGTACGGTTAAGCTGTTGATGATCCGGCCGCTCAGCCGTTTTCAAATTCTGCTTTCAAAATATATAACCGTTCTTTTATTTGGTTTCTTATTGCTGTTTATTTTATTTATGGGTTCAACTTTGCTGGGACTGGTCTTTTTCGGAACAGGCGGGGACACTGCCGCGAATGTTCATTTAATTTATAAGGACGGTCATGTATTGGAACAAAACATGCTGGGATATTTGGCCAAAACGTATCTCTCAGAATCTGTTGCGGCTTTAATGCTGGCTACGATGGCATTTATGCTGTCCGCAGTATTTAGAAACAGCTCTCTTGCTGTAGGGTTTTCCATCTTCTTATTGGTAACGGGCACGACAGCCACTGCATTTATAGCGATGAAGTTTGACTGGGCGAAGTATATTTTATTTGCCAATGTTAATCTGATGCAGTATGTAGAGGGAACACCGTTAGTGGAAGGGATGACAATGACTTTCTCTATTGTGATGCTGGCGATTTACTTTGTCGTCTTCCTGTTGCTTGCTTTCGGAATCTTTATGAAACGGGATATTGCGAACTAATGAAAAAAGCTGTTTTGCATAAGCAAAACAGCTTTTTCTTTAAAATAAAAACTGCAGGCTTGCACCTGCAGTTTTTATTATCAATTTATGCTTACGCTTCTTTAGTAACGTTAGCAGCTTGTGGTCCACGGTTTCCTTCAACGATTTCGAAAGAAACTGATTGGCCTTCTTCTAAAGTTTTGAAGCCTTCGCCTTGAATAGCAGAGAAATGAACGAATACATCGTCTTGACCTTCTACTTCGATGAATCCGAAACCTTTTTCAGAGTTGAACCATTTTACTTTACCTTCTAACATGAAATTTCCTCCTAAAGCGATCATAACGCTTAAATTCACTATTCTTGCTCTAAAACAAACTTCCAAGACGAAAACTCTTACAAAACTTTCTTCTTAAAGATAGTTCGAACAAAAATAATTACCTTTACTCTACCAGTAATTTTGAGAAAAAACAACTGTTAAACGAAACTTTTTTCGGAAAATAACATATTATTTTTCATTTTGATATTTATTTGCCGAAATGTATCTGTTTTTTCGATACATGATCATATGTTTGCAGGACTTTTTACTTTAATTTCTCTTTACGCAAAGGCAGGGTAATAGTAATTGACAACCCTATCTGATATGAGTAAGGTAAAGTTAACCAATGTTACAAATGACAACGTTTATCAACTAAGAGCGTCTGATTTTTATGTCTGATATTGCTTGCATGCTCTAATAAATAGATAGGAGTATGGTGTCACAATGAAAAAGTGGCTTGTATGCAGTTTTGTTCTTATTCTTTTCATTTCATTTACTGCATGCTCACCGTCAGCAGAACATGAAACGATAAAAATTGGAATTGCTGAGTCGGACGAAGCGATATGGAACTATATCGTAAAAAAGGCTGAAGCGGAAGGGCTTGATATTCAGCTGATTCCATTCTCTGATTATGCAGAATCAGATATTGCGCTGGCTAACAAAGAGATTGATGCCAATGCTATTCAATCCATTTCATATTTTCAGTCGTTTTCAAAGAAATACAAACATAAACTGGCGCCGCTCGGCACGACATACATAGCGCCTATGGGCATTTATTCAAAACGGTATCAGCGAATCAAAGATATTCCGCGCGGTGCTGTTGTTGCTGTCCCGGATGAAGCGCTCGATTTTGGGCGAGCCCTTACGCTGCTGCAGGAAGCGGGTTTGCTTACTTTGAAGAACGGATTTAACGGAACCGGTTCAATTGATGTGATAAAAGATAATCCGAAACACTTGAAATTGAAAACCGTACGCCAACAGGATGTATTGAGCGGAGCCGACGTGTTTGTGATGAAAACAGCCGCGGCAAAAAAAGCGGGGCTGAACCCGCAGAAGCATACATTAAAGGGCGCCAGGCAAACCGGGAAGGAAGATATGAATGTAATTGTTGTCAGAGCTGAGGACAGAGATCGCGAAACACTGCAAACCATCCTTGAACTCTATCAATCAGATGATACAGCGGCATTTATAGAGAAAGAGTATCAAGGGATGCTTGTTCCCGCTTTTTTGCCTTTACATCGTCTTTCAGATTGGAAGAATGAATTCAAAACATGAATTCATTCTTTTTTTCGGAAAACCATACTTTGTTTCGGCCGTTTTCTTTCGCTTTATACAGCATTTGATCAGCAAGAACCGGCAAGGTTTCCGGCTTATCTGTGTTTCGGGGGTAATGGGCTACTCCCAGTGAGGCCGTAACGGAAAGCTTTTCCCCGTTTGTTAATACAATCGGTGTATGACTAATCGAGTGCCTGATCCGTTCGGCGATTTGGAATGCTTTCTCGGGCGTGCAATTTGGCAAGAGGACGGCAAATTCTTCGCCGCCGATCCGTGCGGCAGGATCAGTGTTGCGGATATTTTGTTTTAGTCGGGATCCCAGCTCTTTTAGAACCTGATCCCCCTCATGATGGCCGTATTGATCATTAATCGTTTTAAAGTGATCGATATCCATATAAATAAGCGAAAATTGTAAAGATGGAGTGTGTGCAGCCTGCTGATACAGGTCTTTTGTGATTTCTTCAAACTTTCTGCGGTTATAAATACCTGTCAAAAAGTCAAAGTGCGCCTGGAACTTATACTGTTTAAATAAAAGATGTGCATTTGTTTCATGCTCGATAATATATAGGCTGAGCATGCCGCCGATAATTGAAATCAGCCAAAAGTAAAAGTGAAGCTTAAGTGAATGGATATCAACAAATACATAGAAGAAAAAGGAGATGAAACCATTTGAAATGATTAAAAGCAACAGAACGTGTTTCAGCTGAACCTTTTCTCTCCTTGATGCAATAAGTGACAGCACGGCAGCGATACAAATTGTAATCATGGAATACAGCGCTGATTCATTCAAGCTGATCAGCATGCGGCCTGCTGCGATTATTATCAGAGCTGTCGCTGTAGACACCCAGCCTCCATAAAGAGCGGTGATCATAATAGGGATATTTCTAAAATCTATGATTGAATGGTGATACGTCAAACCAAAATTCATAAGAATAACCCCGAGGAGACCGCAGGCAGTTCCTTTTATTAACTGAAAGGACAGGCGGTCTTTTTTATGTATTAACCTTTCTTTAAACAGGTGGGTGAACAGATAATTAAATGTGATTAAAATGGTCAAATTTACGAACAGTTCTTTCAGCAATATTATCACCCTTATATAAGTTACTAAAGAAAGGGGGTAATGAAAAGAACAAAAACGGTATTCATTGGGTTTTTTTATCAAAATATTGATGCTGGAATAATTCTTACTTGAACTATCGGAATTTGTGTAATATAGTATATAAGAAAAATTTTGAAGGGAGAGTTTGCCTCAATTGGAGACTTTGCTAGTCATTTTGCACGTATTTATTTTACTTTTACTCATTATTGGGCTATTTGCCATGCAGAAGAAACATGTTTCTTTTTCAAAACGTGTGTTTACTGCCCTGGGGCTGGGGATCGTTTTTGGATTTGCGCTTCAGCTGATATACGGTCCGACTTCAAACATTGTGGTTCAAACAGCCGACTGGTTTAATATTGTCGGGGGCGGATATGTCAAATTGCTTCAGATGATTGTCATGCCGCTTGTTTTTATTTCCATTCTAGGCGCTTTTACAAAGATGAAGCTGACAAAAAATCTCGGGAAAATCAGCGGTTTGATTATCGGGATTTTGGTTGCGACTACAGCGGTAGCCGCGGCGGTTGGTATTGCGTCCGCCCTTTCCTTTGATCTTCATGCGATTCAGGTTGATCAAGGAAATACAGAGCTTTCTAGAGGACAGGAGCTTGAACAGAAATCAGAGGAGATGACAGCGAAAACACTGCCGCAGCAAATGATTGAGCTGCTTCCTGGAAATCCGTTTTTGGATTTTACAGGGGCTAGACCGACATCAACTATCGGAGTCGTTATTTTTGCCGCTTTTCTGGGCATTGCATTTCTAGGTGTGAGACGGAAACAGCCGGAACAGGCTGAAACGTTCAAAAAATTGATTGATGCTGTTTACGCCATTGTCATGCGTGTTGTTACTCTCATCTTGAGACTGACGCCTTACGGTGTGCTGGCCATTATGACAAAAACGATTGCGACAAGTGATATTGACAGCATTTTGAAACTGGGTATGTTTGTCATTGCTTCATATGCCGCGTTAATTGTAATGTTTATCGTCCACTTGCTTCTCCTGACGATCAGCGGATTAAATCCGGTTGTTTATTTGAAAAAAGCGCTGCCTGTACTCGTGTTTGCATTTACGTCACGATCAAGCGCAGGCGCTTTGCCGCTGAATATTAAAACACAAAGAAGCTTGGGTGTCCCGGAAGGAATTGCGAATTTCGCCGGCTCGTTCGGGCTATCTATCGGCCAAAATGGCTGTGCCGGGATTTATCCGGCTATGCTGGCGATGATGATTGCCCCTACAATCGGTCAAAATCCGTTTGATCCGGCGTTTATTATCTCAGTGATCGCGGTTGTTGCCATCAGTTCGTTTGGTGTCGCCGGAGTTGGCGGCGGAGCTACATTCGCAGCGCTGCTCGTTTTATCAGCGTTAAATATGCCTGTCGCGCTCGCCGGTTTATTAATCTCTATCGAACCGTTGATTGACATGGGACGTACTGCGCTGAATGTCAGCGGAAGTATGACATCAGGCCTGATTACCAGCAAAGTTACGAAGGAAATAGATTCTGGTGTATTCCAAGATCGATCCAATGTGATCGAAGCGGAAGAAGCCTAGTCATATTAAAACGTGTAATCCCACGGGGGATTACCAGTTAAATTTCAATAAAAGACCCATGAATCCTCTAATATTAGGGTTTCGTGGGTTCTTTTTCTTTTTTGTGATTTATTTTTACTCCTGTTTACTCCACTTACTAAAAGTAATTAGAAATAAAGGGTCAGAAAGGATACCTTCCTGACCGTGATCAAGAAATACTTGAAGTAGCTTTCGGAATTTAAGAGATAAGTCGCAGGTCTAAACTATCATTTTAAGGGTTAATTCTTCATGACCACCCCTTCTTAATTTTCCCATGGTAATATTTTGATATTAAACTATTAAGAAAGGATATGGTCATGAAAGTATTTGAAGCGAAAACACTTCTTTCAGAATCAGAAAATCGAGCAAAAGAATACAAAGAATTAAAAAGTAAAATGGTCAGATTAAAGAAGGCCTTTAAAGCTGTTGCTGACTTAGATGATAGTGAGTTTTCAGGTAAAGGTGCAGATAATATCAAATCATTTTATGAGGATCAGGCCGGCATAGCTGATCAATGGATTGAACTGATTGAAATGAAAATTGCTTTTTTAACAAGTATTCCTGGTATCTTGGAAGATGCTAACTTATCTGATGCATACATAGAAGAATCCTTCTTAGAACATGAGTTGGTTAATGCTAATACTAAATCAAAGGCCATCATGTCTGAACAGAAAAAAGCGATTAAAGACATCTTAAATGATATACACGACATCCTTCCCCTAGATGTTATTTCAACAGAAGACTTTAAAGATAAATTATCTTCTGCAGATAAAGAACGAAAAAACACAGTCGAGAAAATAAGTGAAGTCGATGAAACTCTAACATCTGAATATGCTCTATCAGAAACCAATGAACAAATGATTCAGGCAGATTACCAAGCCTTGATTGGAGCAACTTCAAAAGGTAAAAGTGCTTCACCCATCTATTATGATGCTAAAGCTTATAGAGACAGTGAAGTTCACAAGATGGCTGAGGATGTAAAAAAACAATCAACTGATTATATCTCCTTTAAAGATCAGCAGGCTGAACAAAGAAGGATTGCAAAAGAACAGGAGGAGCTTGAAAATCGCCCATGGTACGAAAAGACGTGGGATGTTGTTTGTAATTTTACAGGAGAAGTCTCTGGATATTATGATTATAAAAGGGCTGCCGATGGAGTTGACCCTGTAACTGGTGAAAAGCTCACTGAGGGACAACGAGTAGCAGCTGGTGCAATGGCTGCTGCGGGTTATGTTCCTATTGTGGGATGGGCCGGTAAATTAGGGAAAGGTGTAAAAGCTGTTTATTCAACAGGAAAAGCTATCTCTAAAGCCGAAAAATCCCTCGAAGTATATAAAACACCTAAAACATTCTATGCTCTTCAAAACTCAAGTAAAGGGCTTTACGGACTTGCTTCGGCGAATGGCTTTAGTGAAGCTATAACCGGCCGAGATATGTTTGGGAATAAAATATCTGATGAACAACGACAGAATAGTCTTAATCAGGCTCTAGGTGTTCTTGGTGGATTTGGGCTGCGTGGTGTGAACAAAAAGTTAAATGCAACAAATCCTAGTGTTCCTAAAAGACCATCCTGGCGACAATCTGAAAAAGATGTTGGAAAAGATTATCCTAATTACAGTGAACAAAAGTCATTTATAAATGGCAAAGAGGTCCCTTATGGAAAGAAAGGAAGTTCCCGCCCAGACTTTTATAAAGATGAGCATAGTATAGAGGTTAAAAACTATAAGATTACTACGTCCAGTGGAAGAAGCAGATTAGTAAACAATGTTTCTAAACAAGTCGAAAAACGTCTGACTGACCTTCCGGGTAATACTAAACAAACAATAATCATAGATATTAGGGGACAATCAGTTTCTGAAGAAATAATGGACGATTTATATGATAAAATTATGAAAAAGACTAATGGGAAAGCAGATATTAAATTCAAAACCAATTAGAGGTGAACACGATGACTGTTGGGTTTAAGGTTAAATATTATTGGTATCAGGTTGGACATGGAGACTTCCTCCATTCATTTTTTTCAACTGTGAGCTATCATTTAGAAGAACACGGTTGGGGATCAAAATATCCGCATTTATTAAATGAACTTTATCAAGGAAAGCTTGAAACCAAAAACATTGAAGCTGCCCTTGAAGAATTAAAAGATATTAAAGAAAGACTGAAAGAATACAGTCCTTCACAAGTTATTTGGGATATTGAAGACATTAATAAACGCCCACCTTGGGGAGATAATATAAGCGAGGACATAACTGACTTATCAAATTATTTTGTTACGAGTGATGGAGAAGATTTTATAAGTCTTTTAAAGAGTGCCCTTGAAAAAGGTTTAAAAACGAAATCAGAAGTTCTTATTGATAGTATCTGAAACGGGGACTACACCAATTTCAGAAGGTGAGGTTTCTGCACAAGGTTGATTAAGCTGTATGAACACTTGCTTAGCAAACCAAGGGAGGACTCCCTATTGAGATTAAACATATATACAATTATTTTTATTATTCTTGCTGCAGCATCTAATTTAATTTCGATATTCATATTACATCAAGGTATTTTAGCATATGTTCTTGCTATTATCTTTTTATTAGCTGCTGGATATTCTACAAAATTCCCCTCTAAACCCAAAGATCAAAATAAACCAAATTGAAGCAATCTCCGTCCTCACGCATTGAACCTAACACGAAAAAAGCAGACCTTTAAAGGTCTGCTTTTTACATTTGATCTAAAAAGGATTACTTTTCTGAAGAGCTACCAAAAGTAATTCTTAAAACAATGCCCATAATAATAATCGCAATTAGTCCAATAATATTAACTATTGTTGAAATGGATTCATTATCTACGAAAATATTAATAATAAATGAGCCTGCAACAATCAATAGTATCAAAAAATACAAACTTTTTTTCATAAACATCCTCCTATTTTTTAAAAAATATGTTATTATTTTCACGGAAAATAATTCTATAAAAATATTGTAAAGGAGTTTTATCGTGAAGAAAAGCATTAAACAATTGGTCATTGTAATCTGTTTCTCTCTAATTTTCACCGCTATTACAATACCAATAGCTAACGCAAAAGAAAATTCTAATGATGTTTCTGCTGAGCAAGTTAATATAGAAGCTCAGAACATGAAAAGAACTCTCGAACCTCTATTAGAATTAATTGATCAAATGCCAGAGGATGTTGCTGAGCAAGGAATAAACTCCGGTGTTGAATGGTTAAACGTACATAAAGGTAACGAATTTGAAGGTTATGAATTTGTTGCTGATGGAGAAAACCTAACTGCTGTTAAAACCGTACAGGAAAGTATAGGACCATTCATAGTATTGAATACATGGAGTTGCATTTCTAGTGCTGCTAAAGCTATAGCAGTAAATGCTATCCCATGGGCAAAGATCTTAAAAGTTAAAAAAGCCGCAAAATTAATGGGCGGACTAAATTCTATGACAAAAACAATTATCAGAGCTTATAAACATCAAAGAAACCTAGGACTTTCTAGAACAAATGCTATTAAAAAAGCCGTAAAAGTATCTACTAAAGCACTACCAGGTGAAACTCAAAAAGCCGTACTAGAATTCTTTAGTTTAGGTGACGTTGTTAATAATTGTTTCTAATTGTTTTAAAAACAGAAATACAAGCAGGGTAAATACCTGCTTGTATTATTTGATTATGTAATTTTAATTCCCAGGTGCCAATAAGCCATTACCTCAAATGCACCATTTGCAGCCTCGTCATCTTCTTCCTCAATCTAACCAGATCGCTGTCTTCCACATCACTAAGATTTAGCTCTTTATGTATCTCTTTCAAAATGCTGCCATAACCGATCAATCTCCTAGAAGCCAGTGCATCATCCAAATAAAATATTGGTATTTTTTCATCGGACCGAAACAGGATTTCCAACGCTTATTATATGTTGAGTGTTGAAGCAAGAAACAAAATTAAAAAAGGAGAGATTATTAATGAAACTCAGTCGAGGTATATTGGTAATAGCGGTGTTAAATAGTGTTCTGTCCTTTTCAACTTTTGAAGTGGGAACTAATAATGAAATGATAAAGATTGCTTCGGATAGAGCAGCATAAATGAAAAAATCCTTCTTTCGTTCAATATTGAACGAAAGAAGGATTTTTTTATGTTCACCAATTGTACTCCAAAATAGGTGAAAAAATATAAAAAACAAAAAAATTGAAAGCAAAAAACGTCTAAAAAGCCAATATAATTAACCATTTGAACCCTTATGCAATCCCATCTGGATTACACGTTTTTTAACGGCCGGGTTCTAAGTCTTCCAGCATTCCCATTACAGTGTTGTCATCCATTACATTCATTGCGCTTTGTTCGAAATGGATTGGCTCTGCATATTGCTGCTGTCTTTTTCTGGCTGTTGTTGTGTCCGTTTGACGATTTTGCTTAGACTGAGACTGATGCTGTTGAGGTTGGCTTTGCTGTTGGCCTGCATGCTGATGCTGCCGGCCATTTTGCTGACGATTTTGAGATTGATCTTGATTATTTCCGCCAAACGCCTGTTTCATCATACCTCCAACATTAGAAAGATCCAACGACTTATTTTGAGCATTCCGGTTGTTCATTTGACCTGTAATAAACCCGCTGATTTTTTGCCGGATCTGCGGGGATAAAGCAGCAACAAGCACAGTTGAACCGATAACTAAGGCTGTAGGACTGATTCCTTTTCGCTGATTGAACAACGTGATCCCTCCTTTATAAGTGTATTGATATTTTCCCCTCTGATTAGACAAATTAACCGTTTTATTTCCCGGGAAAGCATTTCCGCTATTTTTTCATGCATATTTAGAGCCAATTAGAAAAACCTATAAGTAAAGTGATAAAGGAGGAATTCACATGCTTGGAAAAAAACAAGTCCTTGCGTCCATGCTTCTTATCCCTTTGCTTATGACTGGCTGCAGTATGGCCAATCAGGGTGAGGGCAGACGTGATAATGCAGAGCCTGAAAATGTTAACTACCGCAATCCGGCAAATGATAATGGCACAAGAAATATCAACAATGCAAATGATAGCCGTGACAACGTTGACAATAATATGACGAATAATGGTAATGACAATAACGGTAATGATAACCGTAAGTTGGAAGTTGCTGATGATGCAGCCGATAAAATTACCGATATGAAAGAAGTTAAACACGCGAATGTGATTGTTGCCGGAAATCAAGCGTATGTTGCAGTTGTATTAACAAATGGGAAAAAAGAAGTTGGAAAAGATCTGAAAAAGAAAATTTCCGATAAAGTAAGAGACACTGATAAGAACATGGACAATGTTTATGTCTCTGCAAATCCAGACTTTGTTGATCGGATGCAGGGGTATGGCGAACGGATTCAAAATGGTGATCCGATTGCAGGATTCTTTGATGAATTCAGTCAAACAGTACAACGTGTCTTTCCGCAAGCTGAATAACAGATAAAAAGCCGCATAACTTGTGCGGCTTTTTTCTTTGCAGAAATGACACGCTGTGAACTAAGGCTGCATAGAGTAAAAATAAAAGGTACAAGACGGACCGGCTCAGGGAGGGAGACGTTTGCAGGGTGGCATAGGAAAGCGTGCGGCATCCGCTCTATTCCTGTGCGGAGTCCTTGTGATGCTGGCCGTAAGCTCGGCCATCGTATCAAGCACGATGTATATTCTGTCTTTGCCAGGGCAGACATCTGGGATAACGAAAGAACAAGTGACGAAGCACATGAAGAAAGAGTCATTTAAACAGGCCGATGTTTATTACACTTCTAAGGAAAAATCCTTACTGCCATTAACGAAAGAAACGCTAGAATATGCGGTGAGTATTAATCAGGTCATGCTTGACTATTCGAATCATAAGCCTATTGATATTATTTTTTTTCCTAATGAAAAACAGATGGAGGCTTATTCCGGTTTATTGGATGTTGTCGGCTTTTATTCTGAGCGGGAGCAGCTGATCGGATTATTGCCTGAAGAGAAAAAGCAGCTTTTAGAAGGTGATGATGTAGCGGTTTATCTGTATCAGAGATTATTGATTCATGAGTACACACACCATGCGTTTCATCAGAAATTACGGGAGCTCGAAGCAGATCCTGATGAGTTCCCCTTATGGTTCCATGAAGGATTAAGCGAGTGGATCGCGAACTATGAATTGCTCATAGATCCAATCACGTTTACTGTCGTGCCGTTTGACCGTTTGCAGACAGATCAGAACTGGCAGGAAGCTCGATCGGAATATGAAACCGATGTTTATTTGCAAAGCTTTTATATGATCAATGAGCTGACGGAAACATACGGGAAAGACATTATTTTGGAGATTATAAAGGAAACAGCGAAAAAAGGGGATTTTAAAAAAGGGTTTAAAGCGGCGACGCAGGATAGTCTTTATCAATTTGAAAAAGATTTTACCAGAAGGTTTGAAGAAAATGCGGCATTGGATAGTTTCTATCCAATGCCTTTTTTATTTAATGAAGTCCCTGCTGGCCCATACCGCCTTGAGTCGGAGGCATTTGTCCTTGTGCAGGGGCAAATGAATTTCTCAGTTGTTCCATATCCTGCGCGTCAAGCTGCGGAACCTGGTAATAACCATGTTTGTTTTGGTAAAGGAAAATCTCAAAAGCCATTTCGACATACTGCTGAATTTGCGCAGACAGTACACGTCTTACGGCCGGATTTGTCATTTCTAGAGAAGCCATCGTGAGCATAGATGCCTGTGCCTTAACAGCGCAAAGCATTTGGCGGCTGATGATGCTGTCATCAATGTCATTCATGGATTGAACAGGTTTCTTAGGCTGTGCCGGCTGCATACCGTAAACAGTCTGGTTGTCTTCTTTCATCATATAAGTTGCCGTTTTTTGTGAAGGCTCGCTTCCTGTTTTGAAGCACTCTGCCGTTAAGTTATATTGAGATGTAATGAATTGATATTGACGGTCAAGGATGTTTAATAATTCCTGATCCTTACAGAATTGTCTCAGCATCATAAACTGATCTAGCACAGTAAGCGTTCCGGAAAGCACCTCGTGCATATCAAACATTTCATGCCCGCCGTGATTTTGATGCGGTTTGCCTGGTATCCCTTTATTCTGTGATTGCTGCTGAAATTGCTGATCCAAACCGAATTCCTCCTTTTTTTTCAGATCAGCTGTATTTTGTGCTTGTCTGCGGTGTTTTATGCAGCGCCTGACAGGATTTATATGCTGATTGTCGAAGTGATTAGCAAATAAACGAATTATGCAAGATGTAAGGGAGGAAAACTGATGAGGCGTTTTTTGCATGTTGTTTTAATCATACTTTTCATTTTCTTGAATGTCATGTCCGCTTATGAAGCTGTAAGAGCTGCTGAGCCAGAACCAATATCGGTTGAAAAAGCGATACAGCAAAAAGAGGGGCAAGCTCTTGTCGAAGGATATACAATCGGCCAAGCCGTTTCACCTCAGCATTACAATCTGACAAGCCCTTTTTCAAATGATTATAACATTGCTATAGCGGACAGCAAAAACGAGACATCACCCGATCACATTCTTCCCGTGCAAATCCCCTCCGCGTTTAGAAGCCAATTCGGACTGCAAACGAACCCGCTGCTTCTTGGGAAAAAGATAGCTGTTCAAGGCGAGCTTGAACATTATTTTAATACGACAGGTCTTAAGAAGGTTCAGTCAATAATCTTAAAGGATGACGCTGAATCTCCGCCGGCAGCACAGCCGATTACAATACAGGAAGCGCGCGGCCGAATGAATGAACATGTCACGATTAAAGGCGTTGTTACTGCCGATCAGAGCGCAATCGGAGGCGGAAAGCTGTCGACCTTTATGCAGGATGACACAGGCGGCATCAACATTTATTCGGCAGCGCCAGAGAATTTCCCTGAGTTAAAAGAAGGAATGGACATTACGGTGACAGGGAAAATAACGACTTACCAAGGGCTTACTGAAATAGTTCCGGATACATCTGGCATCCGTATTACCCAATCAAATCAGCCTCTCCCTGTCCCTGAATTTTCAACGATCAATGAACTGGTCAATGGCAGCTTGGGTGATCAATATGAAGGGCGTCTTGTAACGGTCAAAGCTTATATTTCTTCCATACCAAATTCTCAAGCAGGCGGCGGTTACAATGTTACGATGATTGATAATGATCATCATGCAATGACACTGCGTGTTATGAGTGAGACAGGTATCATTGATGAACTGACTGAGGAAAAATGGTATGAAATCACTGGCGTTTTGAGCAGATATCAATCCTTTCAGCTTCTTCCGCGAAAATCAGCAGACATGAAGCTGCTTCAGAAGCAGCCTGCCCCGCCGTCTTCAGAAGGCGAATATGAAACTGTGGTTGATCGCGTTGTAGACGGTGATACCATTCATGTCAAAAAACCGATACTTGGCACGGCAAAAATCCGTTTTGTAAATGTAGACACGCCAGAAACGTACCATACACCTAAAAATGAAGCGGATGAAAATCAATTAAGATTTGGAAAGAAAGCCTCTGACTATTTAAAAACGGTTTTGTCTCCAGGAGATCACATTACTGTAAAAGTCGGCAGCGAAGCCAAGGACAGCTATGGCAGACTTCTTGGACAGGTTGTGACTGAGACAGGGGCAAATGTAAATTTAGAACTCGTGAAAAATGGCTATGCTCCAACATATTTTATTTGGCCTGTTGAAAATGAAGAGGATTATCAGGAATTTCAGGCCGCAGCCGCCAATGCTAAAAAAGAGCAAAAAGGCATTTGGGATGAAGCGGATCCTCTTATGGAAATGCCGTTTGAATTTAGAGCCAGAGACCAGGGGAAAGGGCTGACAAGGTATGTGGGAGACTCATCAAACAAGACCTATGTTTCGCCAGCAGACTGGAAGCAGGTGGCTGTGGAAAACAGGATCTTTTTTTCTTCAGCAGCTGAAGCAGAGAGTGCCGGTTACAAGAAAAAGCAAACCTCCCAAGAAAATATACCGCTTAGGATGTTAAGCATGAACGATTTACATGGGAAAATCGATCAGCAATACGAGCTTGATCTTGATGGAGACGGCACTCCAGATGGCACATTCGGACGCATGGACTATGCAGCTGCCTATTTGAAAGAAAAAAAGGCGGAAAAGAAAAACACGCTCACTGTGCACGCCGGGGATATGATCGGGGGAAGTTCGCCCGTATCATCTCTTCTTCAAGATGAACCAACTGTGGAACTGATGGAGGATATCGGATTTGATGTCGGAACTGTGGGCAATCACGAGTTCGATGAAGGTACGGATGAACTCATGAGAATGTTAAAAGGGGGAGATCACCCGAAAGGCACTAGCGGCTATGACGGACAAAACTTTCCCCTTGTGTGCGCCAATTGTAAAATGAAGTCTACCGGAGAACCCTTTTTGCCGGCTTATGATGTTATAAACGTAGAGGGCATACCCGTTGCTTTTATTGGGGTTGTCACACAGTCGGCGGCAGGAATGGTCATGCCTGACGGAATAAAGGATATTGAGTTTACCGATGAAGTACAAGCGGTAAATGACGCTGCCGAAGAGCTGAAGAAAAAAGGCATCAGGGCCATTGCAGTGCTCGCGCATATGTCTGCCGAACAAAACGGCACCACGTTCACAGGTGAATCCGCTGACCTTGCAAACAAATCAGATTCTGAAATAGACATCATTTTTGCAGCGCATAACCATAAGGTCGTCAATGGTGAAGTGAACGGCAAGCTGATCGTTCAGGCGTTTGAATACGGAAAAGCGATAGGTGTCGTTGATCTGGAAATTAATAAACAGACAAAAGACATCGTCAAAAAGTCGGCTGAAATCGAATACGTCGATCAAAGCAAGAAAAAACCTGATGCCAGCGCCTCAGTTATTTTAGATAAGTATCAGGCCCTTGCTGAACCGATTATCAGCGAAGTCGTCGGTGAAGCGGCTGTTGATATGGAAGGCGGTTATTCTAATGATGGCGACACACCTCTTGGGAATTTAATTGCTGATGGCATGAGAGCGGCGATGAAAACGGATTTTGCGCTAATGAATGGCGGCGGGATACGGGAAGGACTGAATAAAGGCCCAATTACATGGGGAGACCTTTATAACATTCAGCCGTTTGGAAATGTGCTGACGAAGCTTGAGATTAAAGGAAAAGATTTGCGCGAGATCATCAATGCGCAAATCTCACCGGTTTTCGGCCCTGACTACAGCATAAGCGGGTTTACGTATACGTGGGATACAGAAACAGGCAAAGCGGTTGATATAAAGATGGCAGATGGAACCGAAATCCAGCCGGATGCTACATACACTTTAACCGTCAATAATTTTATGGCGACGGCGACAGGAGCCAAATACCAGCCAATCGGATTGCTTGGGAAACATGCTGTTACAGGACCTGAGGATTTAGAAGCGACTGTAGAGTATGTCAAAAGCTTTGATAAGCCGATTTCATATACGAAAGAAGGCAGAATTAAACTGGCTGAAGACAGTCATGCTGAAGACCCAGTCACTGAAGACCCGGCAGACAGTCCGGGAACAGACGATCCGGGAAAGGCAAATCCGACACCTGGCGAAGAACAGCCTGATCTAAGAGAGGCTCCGGTTACAGCTCCGGTCTATCAGCTGCCGCCTGCAGTCATTTCGACTTTTGAAGAATTAACAGAGACCAAACAGCCTGCCACTGCCGCCGGCCGTATCAACACACTGCCTTTGCATAAAGAAAGGGAGGGAAGCGGTTCTGATCATAAGCTTCCGGATACGTCAGCAGGATACTACAACTTTATTGTGATCGGCGCAGCGGTCTCACTGTCCGGAACGTATTTATATATCAGAAGGAAAAGGAGTGCTGCTACGACGTGAAAAAATATATTCCTCTTGTGATCATTATGATCGGTCTTGTGATCACAGGCTACGGGGGCTTCAAACTGATTGATACCAGCATGAAAACAGAGCAGACATTAAAAGAAGCAAAAAAGGCGGCTGAACAGCCGCGGGCCATTGCAGGCACGAAGAAAAACGATAATCAAGCCGAGAAAAAATCATCGTTTAAGCCGAAGACCGGCCAAGCAAGCGGCATACTGGAAATACCGAAAATCAATGCGGAGCTTCCGATCGTGGAAGGGACCGATGCGGATGATTTAGAAAAGGGTGTGGGGCATTACAAGGACAGCTATTATCCAGATGAAAACGGGCAAATTGTACTGTCAGGACATCGGGACACCGTGTTTCGCCGGACAGGAGAGCTTGAAAAAGGTGATCGGCTCAACATCATCCTTTCATATGGTGATTTCACATATGAAATTGACAAAACAAAAATCGTGGACAAGGATGATACCTCCATTATTACGCTGCAGCACGAAAAGGAAGAGCTCATTCTGACCACCTGCTACCCTTTTTCATACGTCGGGAATGCCCCGAAACGTTATATTATTTACGGAAAACGTATTTAAAGCCGCAGGACAATCCCTGCGGCTTTTTTCATGATAAATACGTATGGCATATGCTTTCTATATCAGCGGGAAGAGGTGCTTCGGCAACGACCAGCTCTTGGGTAATCGGATGAACAGCCTGTACCTTTTTGGCATGCAGCGCCTGTCTGTTAAGAAATTGGCTCCCGCCTCCGTAAAGTGTATCCCCCGTAAGCGGATGGCCGATGCTTGCCATATGCACACGGATTTGATGTGTTCTGCCTGTTTCCAGCTCTAATTCAGCAAGCGAGAGCTGTTCTCTCGCATTGATAGCAAGGGTGCGGTAATGGGTGACGGCGGCTTGTCCGCCTGGCGAAACCCGCCGTCTTGTCGGGTGTGATCTGTCTCTTCCAATCGGTGAATCGATTTTGCCTTTTTTCGGTTTCAGTTTTCCTTCAACAATTGCGAGATACGTACGCCTCAGCGTTTTTTGCTCTAGCTGCTGGTCTAAGATGGCATGCGCCAGACGATGCTTAGCGAATACGACAGCGCCTGATGTATCCTGATCAAGACGGTGGACATGGCGCACTTTGATTGTTTCTCCATTGACCTGAAAGTGATATGCGATCAAATTGGCGAGTGTGCCGGTTTGGCCTTCTTCATTGGGATGAGTGGAAATGCCAGCTGGTTTATTGACGATTAACATGTGGCGGTCTTCAAATAAAATATCAAGCTCTCCATACTCAGGTATGACGGAGGACTCTTCGTTTTCCTGAAGATCAATAAACAGGCGGTCACCCTTTTTTACGAGTATGTTGTTTTTGACAGGCTCGTGATTGACCTTTATATTGTGATAAGTCATCCATTCTTGGATAACGGGTTTAGAAGCTTTGAGCTCTGTTTTCAGCACAGAAAACAGCCATTGTCCGTCCTGTTTTTCACTGATTATCAGCTCTAGCCCTTTGCCTTTTTCTTTCATGATCAAATGGCTCCTTTTTTGCGCGAAAGGCCGCTGCTTCTCATAGGAAACACTTACCTTAACATTCGCGTTTTTTTCTGTGATATTCTTGAGAAAGACTTTGGATATTCGATGGCAAGAAAGGTGATAGACGTGAGAATCGTGAACGCAGCAACTGAAGAACAGGAAAGCTTTATCAAGGAACTGTCAATGGAGCTTTTCCATCATGTATTTCCTCTTTATTTCTCCGAACTGGACATTCAGCGCTTTAAAAAGAAAGGCGTTCTGTCTTTAAATAACCAATATTACCAAGGAACATTAAAAGAAGCTTTTCAAATTATGGCTTGTCTGCAAATGATACATATTATTCTGACAAAGCCTTCACCGCACGATGACTTGAGTGATCAAGCCATTTTTGATAAAAACAGCAAGATGCTGAATGATTGCGGAGTATATTTTCCGTTTGCTTTATCTGATTTTCAACCGAAAACAAACAATGCCTTTTCGGGTCACAGAAGGCTGATATAATCTGCGGCAAGAGCTTTTCCATTTTGAGAAAAGCTCTTTTTGCATCAGAGAAATCATACCACAAATCCTTTCCTGCAACTCCCTTTTTAATCATCCGGTGTCTGAACATACTAATGATTGAAAGGGGTGCTGACCAATGAGTTCAGTTAAACATTCAATGACAACGCAGGTAGCAACCGTTTCTCCGAATCAAACGATTCAGGAAGCGGCTTCTCTGATGAAACAGCATAACGTCGGGGCGGTTCCCGTGGTAGAGCAAGGTGTTTTAAAAGGAATGCTGACTGATCGTGACATTGCATTGAGAACCACAGCTCAAGGCCGAGATGGCCAGACACCCGTTTCAGAAGTGATGTCAACAGACCTCGTATCAGGAAATCCTAATATGAGTCTGGAAGACGCGTCGCATCTGATGGCCCAGCACCAAATCCGCCGCCTTCCTATTGTAGATCAAAACAATCTAGTCGGGATCGTTGCGCTTGGAGACCTGGCTGTCAATCAGATGTCAAACGAGTCTGCTGGAGAAGCGCTGACAAACATTTCTCATCAAAACTTGCATTAATAAGAAAGAGCTTGCAGTGTGCAGGCTCTTTCTTCACATAAACCCTTACTTTTTGAAAGCAGAGACGTTTCGGGGTATAGTGTATACATATATGTCTCAATTCGGGCCAAAGGAGTTGTACGCAGTGATAAAAGCGTTAATTTTTGATTTTGATGGACTTATTCTTGATACAGAAACGCATGAATATGAAGTCCTTCAGGAAATTTTTGAGGAACATGGCTCAGTTCTGCCGTTATCCGTTTGGGGCAAGGTTATCGGAACAGCGGCGGGATTTCGGCCATTTGAATACTTAGAAAAGCAGATAGGCAAAAAGCTGAACCATGAAGAGCTGACAAAACTGAGAAGAGACCGGTTTGCAAAACGCATGGAAACAGAAAAAGCGAGACCTGGTGTTGAAGCGTATCTGAATGCGGCAAAGGATTTAGGCTTAAAAGTAGGACTGGCTTCCAGCTCAGATTATAAATGGGTATCCGGCCATTTGAAGCAACTTGGCCTGTTTGACGAATTCGAAGTGATTCAGACAGCTGATGATGTAGAAGAGGTCAAGCCCAATCCCGAGCTGTATTTGTTAGCGGCAAAGAATCTTGGAGTATCGCCGTCGGAATGTCTCGCATTCGAGGATTCCGTCAATGGTTCGATTGCTGCCAAGCGAGCGGGCATGAAGTGTGTAATCGTTCCGAATCAAGTAACAGGCACCTTGATGTTTGAGGAATATGATCACAGGCTCGAATCAATGGCGGAGATGGAGCTCGCCCTATTGCTTGATCATCTGAACGCACAAAACTAGAAAGGAGCGAGTAGATTGTCTGAGAAATTAGATTTGACCCGTTTTGAAAAGAAAATGGTTATCCGTAATATCGAAGAGAAAGATATCGACAACATTATAGACCTTCAAAAGGACTGCTTTCCAGGCATGGAGCCGTGGAAGCGCGAGCATTTAATCAGCCATCTGGAGCATTTTCCGGAAGGGCAGTTTTGTGCAGAATTCGAAGGTGAAATTATCGGTTCGTGCTCAAGCCTCCTGATTAATTTTGATGAATATGATGACCGCCATACGTGGCAGGACATTACAGATGACGGATACATCACCAATCACAATCCGGATGGCTTAAACATGTACGGGATCGAGGTCATGGTGCATCCTGATTACAGACGGATGAAAATCGGCCATCGTTTGTATGAGGCAAGAAAGGATTTGGCAAGACGTTTAAATCTGAAAAGCATCATCATAGGCGGACGGATACCGAACTATCATAAATATGCTGATGAAATGACTGCGAGAGAGTATGTTGAACAGGTAACACGCCATCAAATTTACGACCCTGTCCTTTCTTTTCAGCTGATGAACGGTTTTACCCTGATGCGGATTAACCCGGATTATCTCCCGGATGATACAGCTTCAATCAAATATGCGACGCTGATGGAATGGAATAATGTCGATTATCTGCCGCAGCAGACAAAGCGTTATTATAAATCGGCCTTCCCTGTGAGAATTTGTGTCATTCAATACGAAATGAAAAAAATCTATTCCTTTGAGGAATTTGCGAATCAAGTAGAGTACTATGTCGATGTCGCATCTGACGCGAGGTCTGATTTTGCAGTGTTCCCGGAAATTTTCACGACCCAGCTGATGTCCTTCCTTGAGGAACGTTCACCAAGCTTGGCGGTACAGAGAATTACCGAGTATACTGAGGATTACATCAGTCTGTTTACAGACTTGGCTGTTAAGTATAATGTCAACATTATCGGCGGATCTCATTTTGTAGAAGAGGAAGGGAAAATTTATAATATCGCCTACCTGTTCAGACGCGATGGAACGATTGAGAAGCAATATAAACTGCATATTACGCCGAATGAACGCAAATGGTGGGGAATCAGCGCGGGCGACCAGGTACGTGTGTTTGATACGGACTGCGGGAAAATTGCGATCCAAATTTGCTATGACATTGAGTTTCCTGAACTTGCCCGCATTGCGGCCGATAAAGGCGCAAAAATTATTTTTACGCCATTTTGTACGGAAGACCGCCAAGGCTACTTGCGTGTCAGATACTGTTCACAGGCAAGAGCGGTCGAAAATCAAATTTATACCGTCATTTCCGGAACGGTTGGAAACCTGCCGCAAACTGAAAATATGGATATCCAATATGCTCAGTCCGGCATCTTTGCCCCTTCTGATTTTGAATTCGCAAGAGACGGCATCGTTGGGGAAACCAACCCGAATATTGAAATGGTCGTCATTGGCGATGTTGACTTAGAAATTCTCAGAAGACAGCGCCAAAATGGAACGGTGCGCCAGCTCAAAGACAGACGGCGTGATATTTATCATATTCACTATAAGAAATAATCCAGAAACCCGCCTGAATTGGCGGGTTTTTTTAAAAAAAGCGGAATTGAAACTCCTCTGCCGTGCTTTCTTTAAAATAGATATAAATGTGTGTACATCGGAAAAGAAGGTGCCTTATGGAGTTTCTGCTTGTTTTAGTCCCTGTTTTCGGAATCTTCGCAATTAGTTATATCGGACAGAAAACACTTGGTTTTGATATTCAGACTCTGTCCAAAATGTCCTTATATTTAATGTCTCCTTTTTTGGCTTTTGATACGTTTTATTCAAACGAGCTGACGATGGACTATGTGTATCTGTCTATTTTTGTGCTGGGTCTATGCCTGGTTCTTGTGCTGTTGGTCTCCTTTTTATCCTTTTTACATAGGTATCCGAACCAAGATCGCTGTGCCATGATTCTCTCATCAGCCTTTATGAATAACGGCAATTACGGTACGCCTGTCGTACTGCTTGTGTTTGGGACGGCGGGGCTGGATACGGCTGTTGTGTTAATGGTGCTGCAGCAGTTAATTATCAGTACTATCGGCATGTATTACGCTGCAAAGGGCGGTTCGGAGGAAGGCGGATTTAAAACGGTGATGACTCGGGTTATCCGTATGCCTGTGGCGTACGGAGCACTTTTAGGCGCAATTCTTCAGCTTATGCATATTTCAGTCCCTAAAGAGTTAATGACAGGCATTGAACTGGTCGGAAATGCGACGATTCCGACGATCATGATTATTCTTGGCATGCAGCTTGCGCTGATCTCTTTCAGGAATATTGAATACAGAAAAATTTCTTATTCTCTGCTGCTGAAGCTGATGGTATCACCGTTAATTGCGCTGGCCTTCACATTGATTTTGCCTGTGGATGACATGACGAAGCAAATTATGATCCTCGTAGCGGCCATGCCGACTGCCAATACGACCTTAATAGCCGTTCAGTTTAATACAAGGCCCGAAGTCGTTTCCAGTGCCACTTTTATCAGCACAATGCTGAGCATAGTCACTTTGCCGGTCCTGCTTTGGATGCTGCATCCTCTTTCTTCTTGATGAAAGAGGATGTTTTAATTACCCGGCGGTTTATTGACTCCTTTGTCGTCTGGCTTTATATTGAAGTCAGGGAAATCATCACCTAGACATCACATAAGAGAAGGTCTGTTTCAATTTATTTATTGAACGCTAATGAAATGGAGATGATGGGGATGGGAAACATTCAGCAAAATCAGGGATTAAAGCAAAAGGATGAGCAATTCGTGTGGCATGCTATGAAGGGAGCGCATCAAGCGGACAGTCTGATTGCCCAAAAGGCGGAAGGAGCCTGGGTGACTGATATAGACGGACGCCGCTATCTTGATGCGATGTCCGGTTTGTGGTGCGTTAATATTGGTTACGGCAGAAAAGAGCTTGCGGAGGCTGCCTATGAACAATTAAAGGAACTGCCGTATTACCCGTTAACGCAAAGTCACGCACCTGCGATTCACTTGGCGGAGAAGCTGAATGAGTGGCTTGGCGGCGATTATGTGATTTTCTTTTCCAACAGCGGATCGGAAGCAAATGAAACCGCTTTTAAGATCGCTCGCCAGTACCATCTGGAAAACGGCGACCACAGCCGTTATAAATTCATCTCTAGATATAGAGCCTATCACGGCAATACGTTGGGAGCGCTCTCTGCAACCGGCCAGGCACAGCGGAAATATAAATATGAACCGTTAAGCCAAGGATTCCTGCACGCCGCCCCGCCTGATGTCTACCGAAATCCTGAGGACGCCAATACATTAGAGAGCGCAAATGAAATTGACCGCATCATGACATGGGAATTAAGCGAAACGATTGCCGGTGTCATTATGGAGCCCATTATTACTGGCGGAGGCATTTTAATGCCGCCGGATGGATATATGAAGAAAGTGGAGGAAATCTGCCGCCGCCACGGCGCCCTGCTGATTTGTGACGAGGTCATCTGCGGATTTGGGCGGACTGGCGAGCCGTTCGGATTTATGCACTACGGCGTGAAGCCCGATATCATTACAATGGCAAAAGGGATTACAAGCGCGTATCTGCCATTGTCAGCGACCGCAGTTAAACGGGAGATTTTTGAAGCATACCAAGGAGAAGCTCCTTATGACCGTTTCCGCCACGTCAACACATTCGGCGGCAGCCCGGCAGCCTGCGCATTGGCTTTGAAAAACCTGCAAATTATGGAGGATGAACAGCTGATTCAGCGATCCCGCGATCTCGGAGCAAAGCTTTTAGGTGAGCTTCAGTCGTTGAGAGAACACCCTGCAGTAGGAGATGTAAGGGGAAAAGGGCTGCTGGTCGGAATCGAACTTGTCAAAGATAAGCTGACTAAAGAGCCGGCTGGCGCTGACCAAGTGAACCAAGTGGTTGCGGCATGCAAAGAGAAAGGGCTGATCATCGGCAAAAACGGCGATACAGTCGCCGGATATAACAATGTCATTCAGCTCGCCCCGCCATTTTGTCTGACAGAAGAGGACCTTGCATTTATCGTAAAAACGGTGAAGGAAAGCATACTGACGATTTGATACAAAAGTGATTTGTTAAAGGAGCACACTATGAGTTTTCACAACCAGCCTATTTTACCGGCTATTCGCAATATGAAGCAATTTGATGAGTTTTTAAACAGCTCGTTTTCGTACGGCGTGATACTTGATATTCATCTCGGACAATTAAAGGGCGTGATCAGAGAGGCGCAAAAGCACGGGAAGAAGATGATGGTGCATGTCGATTTAATTCAAGGGATCAAACATGATGAATACGGAGCGGAATTCATCTGCCAGGATATCAAGCCAGCGGGGATTATCTCAACAAGATCAAACGTGATTGCAAAAGCGAAGCAGAAGAAAATCTATGCGATCCAGCGTTTGTTTCTGCTTGATACAAGCGCAATGGAAAAAAGCATGGAGTTTGTCGGCAAGCATAAGCCTGACTTCATTGAAGTGCTGCCGGGCATCGTGCCGTCACTTATTCAGGAAATTAAAGAGAAAACAGGTATCCCTATCTTTGCGGGAGGTTTCATCCGCACAGAACAAGATGTAGAACAGGCACTGAAAGCTGGTGCCGTTGCTGTCACCACATCTAACACCAAATTATGGAAAAAATATGAAAACTTTTTGACAGAAAGTGATTGACACCGCTTTCATCCGCTGATACAATTGCACTAGGTTAATACAATGTGATGGAGAATCCGGAGACCCACAGCAGCTCTTTACGGTAAAAGTTATACATCCGTAAAGCGGTTTGTTGTGTTTTTTTTATTCTCTATCATACTTCTTAATCGCAACCTTAGGAGGAATTATCTATGACAGCATTTTGGGGAGAACTAATCGGTACGATGCTGCTTGTTATTTTTGGCGCAGGTGTTTGTGCAGGAGTCAATTTGAAGAAATCGCTTTCATATCAATCTGGCTGGATTGTTGTTGTATTTGGATGGGGATTAGGTGTGGCAATGGCCGCTTATGCGGTCGGCGGCATCAGCGGCGCCCATCTCAATCCCGCGTTAACGATAGCATTAGCTTTTGTTGGTGATTTTCCGTGGAAAGAGGTTCCGGTTTACATTGCGGCGCAAATGATCGGTGCAATGATCGGTGCGGTGATTGTTTACCTTCATTACCTGCCGCATTGGAAGTCTACCGATGATCCCGCTGCCAAGCTGGGTGTTTTTTCAACCGGACCCAGCATTCCGCATACGTTTGCAAACGTTTTAAGTGAGGTTATTGGGACATTTGTCCTTGTGCTTGGAATTTTGGCGATTGGGGCAAATGAGTTTACAGAGGGACTTAACCCTTTAATCGTCGGTTTTCTCATCGTTGCTATCGGTATTTCTCTTGGAGGAACCACGGGATATGCAATTAATCCCGCCCGCGACTTAGGTCCGCGGATTGCCCACGCACTTCTGCCGATTCCGGGGAAAGGCTCATCAAACTGGAAGTACGCATGGGTTCCTGTTGCCGGCCCGATTTTGGGCGGATCATTCGGCGGTGTATTTTACAGCGCCGCGTTTCAGGGGCAGATTACAAGCAGTTTCTGGATTGTAAGCGTTGTATTGGTTGTGGTATTGTTAGGACTCTATGGCTATACGAAAAAACATGCAGCTCAAACACTATCAAATTCAAAATATATTTAAGCAAAGGGGAGACATCTTATGGAAACTTACATTTTATCCTTAGATCAAGGGACAACAAGTTCAAGAGCGATTCTGTTTAATAAAGAAGGCAAAATCGTTCACTCCGCTCAAAAGGAATTTACACAATACTTCCCGCATCCAGGGTGGGTTGAGCATAATGCAAATGAAATTTGGGGATCTGTCCTTGCTGTTATCGCATCTGTCATTTCTGAATCGGGAATCAGCGCTTCTCAAATTGCCGGAATCGGCATTACCAATCAAAGGGAAACAGCGGTTGTTTGGGATAAGGATACAGGAAAGCCTGTGTATAATGCGATCGTTTGGCAGTCACGACAGACATCTGGAATCTGCGAGGAGCTTCGCGAAAAAGGATATAATGATACATTCAGAGAGAAAACAGGCCTTTTGATAGATCCATATTTTTCTGGCACGAAGGTGAAATGGATTTTAGACAATGTGGAAGGCGCAAGAGAAAAAGCGGAAAAAGGCGAGCTGCTGTTTGGAACGATTGACACATGGCTCATTTGGAAAATGTCAGGCGGAAAAGCGCACGTGACGGATTATTCCAACGCCTCAAGAACGCTGATGTTTAATATTTACGATTTGAAATGGGACGATGAGCTGCTTGAGATTTTAGGCGTTCCGAAATCAATGCTCCCTGAAGTAAAACCGTCCTCTCATGTGTATGCAGAGACAGTTGATTATCACTTCTTCGGAAAAAATATTCCGATTGCTGGAGCGGCAGGCGACCAGCAGTCCGCGCTGTTCGGCCAGGCGTGCTTTGAAGCAGGCATGGGGAAAAACACATACGGCACAGGATGTTTCATGCTGATGAATACAGGGGAAAAAGCAATTAAGTCGGAACACGGGCTGCTGACAACAATCGCCTGGGGCATTGACGGTAAAGTTGAATATGCTTTAGAAGGAAGTATTTTTGTCGCAGGCTCAGCCATCCAATGGCTCAGAGACGGAATGAGAATGTTCCAGGACTCTTCGCTTAGCGAATCATACGCAGAGAAAGTTGATTCAACTGACGGCGTATATGTCGTTCCGGCCTTTGTCGGCTTGGGAACGCCTTACTGGGACAGCGATGTGCGCGGTTCAGTTTTCGGCCTGACTAGAGGCACAACAAAAGAACATTTTATCCGTGCCACGCTGGAGTCATTGGCTTATCAGACGAAAGATGTGCTTGATGCAATGGAAGCGGATTCTAACATTTCATTGAAAACGCTTCGTGTGGATGGCGGCGCTGTTAAAAATAACTTTTTGATGCAGTTTCAAGGGGATATTTTGGATGTGCCTGTGGAACGACCGGAAATCAATGAAACAACTGCGCTTGGCGCGGCATATTTGGCAGGTATCGCTGTGGGATTCTGGAAGGATCGTTCTGACATTATTAACCAGTGGAATCTGGATAAGCGTTTTGAACCTAAATTGGAAGAAGAAAAACGAAATGAGCTGTATACAGGCTGGCAAAAAGCCGTTAAAGCAGCTATGGCTTTTAAATAAAATAAGAGTATGTTATAATGGTTACAAGTTAATAAGAACGGTCCTGAGATGAGGAGAGACCACAGCACCAAAGTGTGAACATGCACTTTGGCTGTTGTGGTCTCTTTTTCTATTTACTTACCGTGACAACAAGGAGGAAACGTAATAATGAAAAATCAATTTTCAAGTCTTGAGCGGGATCGCATGCTGACAGACATGACGAAAAAAACATATGATCTATTTATTATCGGAGGAGGAATTACAGGAGCTGGTACAGCTCTTGACGCGGCATCAAGGGGCATGAAGGTCGCACTCAGCGAAATGCAGGATTTCGCGGCTGGAACATCAAGCAGATCAACAAAATTGGTTCATGGCGGATTGCGCTATTTAAAACAATTTGAAGTGAAAATGGTCGCTGAGGTAGGGAAAGAGCGGGCGATTGTCTATGAAAACGGCCCGCACGTTACCACACCGGAATGGATGCTGCTTCCGTTTCATAAAGGCGGCACATTCGGCTCATTCACAACCTCTATCGGTTTAAGAGTTTATGACTTCTTAGCCGGCGTAAAAAAATCAGAACGCAGAAGCATGCTTTCAGCAAAAGAAACGCTGCAAAAAGAGCCTTTGGTGAAAAAAGACGGTTTAAAAGGCGGCGGCTACTATGTTGAATACCGCACTGACGATGCGAGACTGACAATAGAGGTCATGAAGGAAGCGGTCAAATTCGGGGCAGAGCCTGTGAATTATTCCAAAGTAAAAGAACTCCTTTATGAAAAAGGCAAAGCAGTCGGTGTATTAATTGAAGACGTTTTGACGAAAAAGGAATATAAAGTATACGCGAAAAAAATCGTCAATGCGACAGGCCCTTGGGTAGACCAGCTCAGAGAAAAAGACCATTCTAAAAACGGAAAGCACCTTCAGCATACAAAAGGTATTCACCTTGTATTTGACCAATCTGTCTTTCCTTTGAAACAAGCGGTATATTTTGATACACCGGACGGCCGCATGGTGTTTGCTATTCCTCGTGAAGGCAAAACATACGTGGGCACAACCGATACTGTTTACAAAGAGGCCCTGGAGCATCCGCGCATGACAACTGAGGATCGCGATTACGTCATCAATTCAATCAATTACATGTTCCCGGAACTGAATCTTAAAGCGGATGATATCGAATCAAGCTGGGCTGGCCTGCGTCCGCTCATTCATGAAGAAGGGAAGGACCCTTCCGAGATTTCACGCAAAGATGAAATTTGGACGTCAGATTCAGGCTTGATTACTATTGCCGGCGGTAAGCTGACCGGGTACAGAAAAATGGCGGAGCACATTGTCGATCTTGTTCGTGATCGATTAAAAGAGGAAGGCGAAAAGGATTTCGGCCCATGCAAAACGAAAAACATGCCGATTTCAGGCGGGCACGTCGGCGGTTCTAAAAACCTTGCATCCTTCGTGACGGCGAAAACGAAAGAAGGCATTGCGGCCGGCTTATCAGAAAAGGATGCGAAACAGCTGGCTATCAGATACGGCTCCAACGTAGAGCGTGTCTTTAATCGGGTCGAGGCACTGAAAGACGAGGCTGTGAAGCGAAATATCCCGGTTCATATCCTTGCCGAGGCAGAATACAGCATTGAAGAAGAATTGACTGCAACGCCTGCTGACTTCTTTGTCCGCAGAACGGGACGTTTATTTTTTGATATCAATTGGGTAAAAACATATAAAGACGCCGTTATTGATTTTATGAGCGAGCGATTCCAGTGGGATGAGCAGACGCAAAACAAACATACAGAAAACCTTAACAAGCTATTACACGATGCGGTTGTACCGGTCGAACAATAAAAATAACGGGCTGTCTGCAGCCCGTTTTTTCTTTTATGAGCCAGAAAGCGTCAGATCTCAAGATATCAAGTGACAGAGACGCTCTCTTCATATTAAAATAATGGCATATGGCTGATACATAGGAGGACGAATTATGACTTGGAGAAAGAGCTATGAACGCTGGAAACAGACAGAAAATTTAGATCCTGAATTAAAAAAGCTCCTCACTGAATTAGAGGGGAATGATCAGGCTCTTGAAGACTGCTTCTATAAAAACCTTGAATTCGGAACTGGGGGTATGCGCGGAGAAATTGGCGCCGGTACGAATCGGATGAATATTTACACGGTGCGCAAGGCATCAGCGGGATTTGCGGCATACATCTTGCAGCAGGGTGAGGAAGCGAAAAAACGGGGCGTTGTCATTGCGTATGATTCCCGCCATAAATCACCGGAGTTTGCGATGGAAGCGGCAAAAACGCTTGCTGCACAAGGCATCCAAACGTACGTATTTGATGAGCTTCGTCCGACGCCGGAGCTGTCATTTGCTGTCAGACAACTGAACGCTTATGGAGGAATTGTCGTGACGGCTAGCCATAACCCGCCTGAATATAATGGGTACAAAGTGTACGGTGATGACGGCGGCCAACTGCCTCCGCGTGAAGCAGACATCGTCATTGAGCAGGTAAACGCCATCGAAAATGAACTGACAATCACAGTCGAAGATGAAGAAGCGTTAAAAGAAAAAGGCTTAATAAAGATCATCGGTGAAGAGATTGATAAGGTCTATACTGAAAAACTGACATCTATTTCCGTTCATCCTGAGTTATCCGGAGAAGTGGATGTGAAAGTGGTTTTCACTCCGCTGCATGGAACCGCAAACAAACCGGTCAGACGCGGACTCGAAGCCCTCGGCTATCAAAATGTCACGGTCGTGAAGGAACAGGAACTGCCAGATCCGGACTTTTCAACTGTAACATCTCCGAACCCAGAAGAGCATGCTGCTTTTGAATACGCTATTAAGCTCGGCGAAGAGCAAAATGCAGATATTCTTATTGCAACAGATCCAGATGCGGACCGCCTTGGCATTGCGGTGAAAAATGATGAAGGCAAATATACAGTGCTGACAGGAAACCAAACCGGTGCCCTGCTGCTTCATTATTTGCTTTCTGAAAAGAAAAAACAAGGAATCCTGCCTGAGAATGGCGTCGTTCTGAAAACAATTGTAACAAGTGAAATCGGCCGCGATGTCGCATCTTCATTCGGACTCGATACGATTGATACACTGACGGGCTTTAAGTTTATCGGTGAAAAGATTAAAGAATACGAAGCCTCAGGCCAGTACACTTTCCAATTCGGATATGAAGAAAGCTATGGTTATTTAATCGGAGATTTCGCCCGCGACAAGGATGCCATTCAGGCCGCACTTTTGGCAGTTGAGGTTTGCGCGTTCTATAAGAAACAAGGAACGTCATTATACGAAGCGTTAATGAATATCTTCAAAGAATATGGTTTTTACCGTGAAGGGCTGAAATCACTGACGCTGAAAGGAAAACAGGGAGCGGAGCAGATTGAAGCGATTCTTGCTTCCTTCAGACAAAATCCGCCGCAAACAATGGCCGGAAAACAGGTTGTCTCAGCAGAGGATTACGCTGTAAGCAAACGGATGGTTTTGACGGAAAATAAAGAAGAAGCCATCGACCTGCCAAAATCAAATGTATTGAAATATTTCTTGGAAGACGGATCTTGGTTCTGCCTCCGTCCTTCTGGCACTGAGCCGAAGGTCAAATTTTATTTCGCTGTAAAAGGAACATCCCTACAAGACAGTGAACAGCGTCTTGCCGCACTTTCTGACGATGTCATGAAGACAGTTGACGAAATTGTCGAAGCAACAGCAAAATAATTTGAAAAAAGCTGGATCACGCAATGTGATCCGGCTTTTTTCTATTTCTCATCCAAAAGTCTGAAAGAAAATCATCCTTCATGTGAAGTAACAATATTCAAAAAACTGGTATAATCTTAGATAATAACCATAGCCGGAGTGAGAGACGTGACCAAACCGAGGGTGGAAAAATTAAGAACGCTGAAAACCATTGCCGAGACTTTGAATCAAGGACACGATGTCAAAGCAACGCTGAATGAAGTGTTAAAAGAATTGCTGAGCTTAACGAATCTTCAGTCTGGATGGATCTTTCTCATTGAAGAGGACGGTTCCTATACATTAGCGGCAGACGCATACCTGCCGCCTGCTTTAAGCAGGAGGGAAAAAGTGCTGATGTGTGAAGGGGAGTGCTATTGCCTGACGAAATTCAATAACGGCGGACTTAGAAAAGCAGCCAATATTATGAACTGTAAACGCATAGAATCAGCTGAAGAGCTGCATTGTTTTGACACAGAAGGGATTACGCATCATGCAACCGTTCCCTTAGAAGATGGAGACAGACGGTTTGGTTTATTAAATGTGGCGGCGGCCGGAAAGACACTTTTTGATGAGGAGGAGCTTCATTTGCTGGAGGCAGTTGCTTTTCAGATCGGAACGGCGATACAGCGGATGAGGCTTGCTGAATACAAACAAAAAAACGCTCTTTTAATGGAGCGGAACCGTCTCGCTCAGGAGCTGCATGATTCAGTCAACCAGATGCTGTTTTCCGTCAGTTTAACAGCAAAAGCGGCAAAGACATTAACACAAGAAGAGACCCTGCAGCAAATGATTGATTTTATTCAAACTTTATCGCAGGATGCTCTGGCTGAAATGAAGTCCTTAATCTGGCAGCTTCGCCCCGGAGGATTAGAAAAAGGGCTGGCTGAAGCCATTAAAAGCTACGGCACACTGATCGGATTGAATGTCGTCTTTACACAAAACGGATGTCCGGTCCTTCGTGATGAAGAGGAGCATATGCTGTGGCGTGTCGCGCAGGAAGCCCTCAATAATTGCAAAAAGCATGCCGGGACTGATACGGCATATGTCAGAATGGCTTCTTCTTCGTCCTATGCAGAACTGGATATTATCGATCATGGGGCAGGATTTTGTTATGAAGCGCACGCCGGACTGCCTTCACTTGGCATCAAAGGAATGAAAGAACGGGCAGAAAAAGCCGGCGCGGAATTTTCCATTGAATCAGAACTTGGAGCGGGCACGAAGCTGTCCGTCAGGCTTCCGCTTACCAATCAGAAAGGAAGAACAGTGAGATGAGAATTGTCATTGCGGATGATCACCATGTTGTCCGGAAGGGGCTTCGTTTTTTCTTTGCCACTAAGGACGACATTGACGTTGTCGGAGAAGCGGCAACCGGAATTGAGGCCCTCCGTGTCATTGAAGAAACAAAGCCGGATCTTGTGCTGATGGATCTGTCCATGCCGGAAATGGATGGAATAGTGGCAACAAAAAAAGCAGTACAGCAATTTCCCGGCGTGCATATCATCATACTGACGAGCTACTCCGATCAGGAGCATGTCATCCCTGCGCTTCAGGCAGGAGCGAAGGCGTATCAGTTGAAGGATACAGAGCCGGAGGAATTGGTGAAAACATTGAGACAGGTCTATTCAGGTGAATACATGCTGTCTTCAGCTATTATGCCCCATGTGCTGACACATATGAAAAAACAGAATGAACCGGAAAAAGAAAAATATTATCAATTAACCCGGCGGGAAAGAGATGTGCTAAATGAAATTGCTTGCGGAAAAAGCAATAAAGAAATCGCGGCGTCGTTGTTTATTTCAGAAAAAACAGTAAAAACTCATGTGTCTAATCTTTTAGCAAAGCTTGAGCTGGCGGACCGCACACAAGCAGCGCTTTTTGCAGTGAAATACAACCTGAATGGAGAGACCACAAAGTGAACATATTAGTGATTAGCGGCTCGCCGAGAACACATGGCAGGACAAGAATTGCGGCAGCCTATATTTCAGCTGTGTATCAAACGGATTTGATTGATTTGAGCGAATTTATATTGCCGTTATTTAACGGTGAAGCCGAACAGGCCGAGCTTACGCGGGTACAAGAGCTGAAACAGCGCGTCAGCAAAGCGGATGCGATTGTATTACTATCTCCTGAATATCACAGCGGCATGAGCGGCGCTTTAAAAAATGCACTGGATTTTTTAAGCAGCGAACAATTTAAATATAAGCCAGTAGCTCTTTTGGCAGCAGCAGGCGGCGGAAAAGGCGGAATCAATGCGCTGAACGATATGAGAACCGTGATGAGGGGCTTATATGCCAATGCCATACCGAGGCAGCTTGTGCTTGATCCGGTAACGATTGATGCGGAAAACGCAACAGTAACGGAACGCATGGCGGCCAGCATAAAAGAGCTGATGGAAGAATTGCACATGTTCGCAAATGCAGGAACCCCCGGCGTCTAAACACCGGGGGTTTTTTTATGTGAGAAGCGCTAATTGATCCTCATATGTCAGCTCAGTGGCATGGTCAATATAGCGGAGAAGAGAATACAGCACCTTTTCTAATACAGCATAATCCTGTTCAAAATGGTATGCATGCAAAAAATGCTCTATTCGTTTTGATAACAAATCATCCTCTGTCCGCACCATTAAAATTAATAAATTATCCCATTGGGAACGATGGGTGTAATACAATGCTTTGTCGTAATCAGCATAATCCATATCAATCGCTTCTCCTTTCCTGTGTGAGAAGTTCAGGATTAGTTTATGCCGCATCAGCTGTTATTGACGGGGCAAAACTTGGCGTCTGCGTCAGAACTGGGGTAGCAATATGAGGGAGACATAAAATGAAAATGTCTGAATGAAGCAAGCGGTTTTGGAAAACCTAAGATGAAAATAATCTGGGTACAGGAGACTGAAAACATGAAATCTCTGCCGTATGCCATTGCGCTTCTGTTTTGCGGTTTACTCATCTTATCGATGGCTGCAAAAGGGCATTCAGAAAACATGAACGAGTCTGTTCAAAAGTGGGAACAGCTCGCTTGGAGTAAAATTCAAGATGAATATAAAGGGGCTTCTTTTTCCGATTACGCCTATATGGGGCGGACCGAGGTGAATGACCAGCAGACAAAGGATGTCTTTCGGGTGACCGTCAAACAGAATGATGAAACATTTTCCGTGCGTGCGGAAGTTTATTTTCACCCTGTGACAAAACATATGATCAGCATCAATGTGTTTCGTCTTTAATAAAAAAACTGTACAGCCGACAAAGGCCATACAGTTTTGTTTTTAGAAATAACGCTTTGCTCCGAGGTAGCGCTGTTTCCAGTATGAGTTGTTCATATTTGAAATGACAACCCCTGAGTCGTTGGCATTAATGAATTCCCCGTTTCCGAGGTAAATCCCGACATGAGAAGGGCCGGCTTTGTATGTCGAAAAGAAGACAAAGTCTCCGACTGCAGGCTGGCTGACAGGTTTCATGGTGTTCCAGTAGCCAGCCGCCGTTAATCTGGACACAGAAGTCACTTTGTTTAGCGCATAGTAAATGAATCCGCTGCAGTCAAATCCGGCCGGTGTTGTTCCTCCCCAGCGATATGGAACACCAAGGTGCTCCTTAGCGGCCGCGATCATTTTGTTAATCTTCGCGCTTGTTGAGATCATGCTGCCTGAAGATCCGGAACTTGAATTTGAAGATGAAGCTTTGCCTGTAATCGTGAGCTTCTGGCCGATTTGTAAGACATCGTTTTTCAAGTTGTTTTTCTCCCGGATCTGCTGGGCTGTCACATTGAACTTTTGAGCGATCACCCATAAGGAATCACCGCTCTTCACCGTATATGTAGTCGTCGTTGTGCCGGAGCTTGAATTTGACGAAGACGGTGTTGTTGATGTGCTGGAACTTGATTTGCCGGTCAGCTTCAGCACTTGTCCGACGTACAGAACGTCTGATTTCAGATTGTTGCTGTTTCGGATTTGCTGTACAGTCAGGTTATATTTGTTTGCGATCTTCCAAAGTGAGTCTCCGCTTTTTACGGTGTACTTCGTTGTTGCTGACGCTGATTGATTCGATTTGGATGAATTGTTTTTGGATGACGAATTAGAACCCGCTGATTTTGTTTTTAACACTTGATTCACATAAATGGTATCTGATTTTAAATTGTTCAATACCTTCAATTCAGCGATGGACATATTGACTTTGTTCGCGATTTTCCAAAGCGAATCACCTAGCTGCACTTTGTAAGTGCCAGTCGAAGCTGAAGAGCTTGAGCTCGATTTAGATGATTTAGATGATTTAGAGCTGCTTGAAGTGCCGGAACTGGAATTTGAAGAAACCTTTCCGGATACTTTTAATTTTTGCCCTGCACGAATCATGTCGCTGCTCAATCCGTTTAACTTTTTCAGTTCCTGTACCGACATCTTAAACTCATTGGCAATCAGCCATAGTGAATCGCCGCTTTTCACTGTGTAAACAGAATTTCCGCTCTTCTTTGCTGTTGAGCCTGAAGAAGATGATGAAGTGCCGGAATTGCTGCCTGGGATGGTAAGCGTCTGGCCGATTGACAGGACGGTAGTCGAAAGATGGTTGGCGGATGTGATGGCCGCTACACTTGTGTTGTAGTTTTGCGCCAGCTTCCATAAGGAATCTCCGCTTTTGACTTTAATCGTTGCTGCTTCAGCGGGTGTAATCGCTAGTGTTGTGCTGACAATCGCGGATGCTGTCAGCCCTGCTGCTAATTTCTTTTTCATCTGAGCTCTCCTTTTTCCCCCAATGATTTTGAATATGCTGTTTCTTTTTTATATCGGCAGATTCAACTCATCGTTTTGCCTTTTTTAAAAATCAGTCATATTATCTTAACAGAAAGCAGGAAAAAGGGCATAAAAAAAGAAGGAATCATCAACTATTCCTTCATTTTCAAAAGCTGCATAATTTCCTCTTTGTTTTTGACAAGGTCTCGCAGCGTATATTTGTTTAAAACGGCAAGATAGGCCATAAGCGCTTCATTAAGCACGTGTTTTAAGCCGCACACTGGAGAAATAATGCAGAGATTTCTATTCGCATCAAAACATTCAACAATATTAAAATCGTCTTCTGTTTTTCTGACGACCTCTCCGATATTAATGTCTTCAGGATCCATGCCTAAACGTATGCCGCCGCCCCGTCCGCGTATCGTTTCTACATATCCGAGCTGACCGAGCCTGTATATGACTTTCATGAGATGATTTTTTGAAATAGAATACGTTTCGGCAATCTGTTTTATATTTGAAAGTTCTCCGGGACGTTCTGCAGCAAGAAAAATCAAAACTCGTAATGAATAATCTGTATAATTTGTTAACTTCATATTAAGACCTCGGAATAAGACATTTTCTATATCTTATCATAATCTATTATAAAATGAAAAAAAAGGAATTTCCCTAAAAAAGCGTGCACCCTGCTGGGCACACGCATTTTTTTAATTCATGTCATTGGAAGGATTTTGTTTTGAACGGTTTTTCGTATCAACTTCAGTGTTTTGAATTTTGCGTTCGAATTTAGAAAGATAACGTGAAGCAAAATCCTTTCCGCCAAGACCGAATGATAAACCGAATGCAAGTGCGAATCCGCCAAGCACGATGATAAATGCGGAATTGACAATTGTGTCAGCGACTCCGAGCTGATCAAGGGCCATAAAGAAAGCCAGTGCGATGATTGTATACTTTGCAATCGCAGCTAAAGATTTGAACTCCTGACCTTTGATCATGCTGGCCAGTACCTTGCGCACCAATTCTCCGGCGTAAAGGCCGATTCCGAGGATAAATACTGCGACAAGGACATTCGGCAGATACGCGATGATGCCGCCAGCGATCTCAACGAGTAAATGCAGCTGAACAACTTGCAGCGCCTCGGCTGTAAACAGCAGGATCACAATGATTTGCGCAATCATACCGACAACTTGGGAGAGTGACAGCTTTGCGGATGCGCCAGGTTCTACGCCCATTTTTCCTAATAAAGAATCAAAGCCTGCACGGCGGAGCAGTCCGGACACCATTGTGTTTACCCATTTTCCGGCCCATATACCGGCTAAAATCAGTACGATGGCGATAATGATATTCGGAAGCATGTTTAAGATGGTATTGAGCATAGAGACGGCTGGCTGAGAAATGCCGGCGACATCAAGACGATCAAGCGCTGAAATGACAACCGGAATGAAAATCAGCACATAAGCAATGGTTCCGATGACAGCAGAAAGGCTTGTATCCTTTAAGTAAATGGATAATCCCATACGAGCAGCGAATCTTTCTGTACCGATGCTTGCTAGGAAATTCGTGATGATGTCACGGACCAGGCGGGCGATGAGCCAGCCGATTAAAACGATCAGCGCCGCAGCGAATAATTTCGGCAGAAAAGCGAGTACGCTTTCCATCATATTTGTAAACGGGCCTGAAATTCCGCTGATATTCAGCGAAGATAAGACTCCCGGCAAGAATATGAGCAGCACAAGATAAAAGACAATTTGTGAAGCGGCGTTAACTGCCTGGTGAATATCTTTCCCTTCAGATACCAAGTTCCATTTGCGCAGTTTTTCGCTCGTGTTCAGCTTCATCCCGATTTTTTTGACAAGAAAGCTTAACACAGAAGCTGCCGCCCAGCCTAACAGCAGAATCAATCCGGCCTTCAGCAGGCTCGGAACAGCAGCTGCAATAGCAGAAAGCATGCTGACAAAAGGCGAAGCCACTGTTGTCAGGTGCAAAATGTTAAAGAATAAAATAAAGACGATAATCAAAGCGATAAAATAAACGACCTTGCTTACGATTTTTTCTGATGAATAGCGTGACGGCTTTTTCTCAGCAAAGATCTTGTCGTCGATTTTTGTTTTTCTGAGCCCTTTGTACACCGCTTTTTCAATGATTTTGGCGATAGCCCATCCGATTAATAAGACAAGCAAAGCAATGATGAGGTTTGGCAACTTACTGAGATAAGAAGAAAACATGTCTGCTGCATTCAATTGGTATCGCTCCTTTTTTTCGTAATATGGTCTGTTTTTACCCACTGACACATTTGGCAAACAGGCCAATGTGCAGGGCGAGTTTTTTTCAGGCAAAAATGTGACTTATCATCTTTTATCAGGCGGGCTCATACATTATAGATAAGTCCAAGTAGGGGGGATTCGGTTGAACGCGGAGGAGAAAAAGGGATTACAGCGGGCAATTGAGGAAATTACCGAAGTTGCAAAAGGATTCGGCCTTGATTTCTATCCGATGAGATATGAAATCTGCCCGGCTGAAATTATTTATACATTCGGCGCGTACGGGATGCCGACAAGATTCAGCCACTGGAGCTTCGGGAAACAGTTTCATAAAATGAAACTGCATTATGACCTTGGATTAAGCAAAATTTATGAGCTTGTCATTAACTCAGACCCATGCTACGCCTTTTTGCTGGACAGCAATTCACTGATACAAAATAAATTGATTGTCGCCCATGTTCTCGCTCACTGTGACTTTTTCAAAAACAACTGCCGCTTCCAAAACACGAAGCGTGACATGGTGGAAAGCATGGCGGCAACGGCGGAGCGAATTAAGTATTATGAACGGATTCACGGAATAAAGGAAGTGGAGGCCTTTTTAGACGCGATCCTTTCAATCCAGGAGCATATCGATCCTTCTTTGGTGCGTCCGAAGCTCCAGTGGAGTGTGGATGATGAGGAAGAAGAGTTTGAGGAAATGGCTACGCCGTACGATGATCTATGGAATTTAGATGGAAAGAAACCGAGAAAACAACTGAAAAAATCAAAAAAACCTTTCCCGCCGCGGCCCGAGAAAGATATTCTGCTTTTTATTGAAGAGCATTCAAGGGAACTTGAGCCGTGGCAGCGTGATATTTTGACGATGATGAGAGAAGAAATGCTTTATTTCTGGCCTCAGCTGGAAACGAAAATTATGAATGAAGGATGGGCTTCATACTGGCATCAAAGAATTATCCGGGAGCTTGATTTAACCTCTGATGAAGCGATAGAGTTCGCCAAGCTGAATGCCGGGGTTGTCCAGCCGTCAAAAACAGGAATCAATCCTTATTATTTGGGACTGAAGATTTTTGAAGATATTGAGGAACGGTATAACAATCCGACTGAGGAAATGAAGAAAATAGGCGTCAAGCCGAACTCAGGCCGGGAGAAAATGTTTGAGGTCAGAGAGATTGAATCAGATATCTCATTCATCCGCAATTATTTAACAAAAGATTTAGTGATGCGCGAGGATCTTTACCTGTTCCAAAAGCAGGGCAGAGACTACAAAATCGTCGATAAAGAGTGGGAGGCTGTCCGCGACCAGCTTGTGAGCATGCGGGTAAACGGAGGATTTCCGTATTTGACAGTAAACGAAGGCGATTATCTGAAAAATAACGAGCTCTTAATTAAGCATTGGTATGAGGGCATAGAACTGGATTTGAAATACTTGGAGAAAGTGCTTCCTTATTTATACCAGCTGTGGGGAAGAAGCGTGCATATCGAATCTGTGCTGGAGGATAAGCAAGTGATGTTTTCGTATGACGGAAAAGGGGTTCACCGCAGGTATTTATAAGAAAAAAGGATGCAGTCTTCTGCATCCTTTTTATTTACCTGTTTTCAAAATGTTAAATATGATTTTTGCCTGGTCGGTATTGTTGATCAGTCCGCTGAATTTCTCTTTTCCGGGGCCGTACGCGTATACCGGCACTTCTTCACCGGTGTGATCGGTACTGGTCCAGCCGCTGTTAGAGCGGGTGTTGAAAATCTTGATGATGGCTTTGTAGGCGCCTTTGCTTTTGTCAGCCTGTGAAGCGGCTTCAATATTTTTCATTTCTTCACGTGTGAAATCCAGATCTGTATAGCGTGCGAGCACATCTTTGACCGGTTTGCCTTCGCTGATTTTTTTGGCCATAAACTCAGGTGTTTTTTTCGCTGCCAAAATCGGCTCCGCATGCCAATTTTTTTCGCCGTTTGCACCGATGGTAAATCCGCCTGTCGTATGATCAGCAGCTGCAATTACAAGCGTATGTTTATCTTTTTTCGCAAATTCAATAGCGGCTTTATAGGCCTGTTCAAAATCCTTAACCTCGCTCATGGCTCCGACAGTATCATTGTCATGAGCGGCCCAGTCAATTTGGCTGCCTTCGACCATCAAGAAAAATCCTTTTTTATTTTGATTCAGCCGGTCAATTGCTGAAACAGTCATATCTTTCAGGGATGGGGTTTTGCTGTCGCGGTCGAGCGCTTTAGCAAGCCCTCCGTCTGCAAAAAGCCCGAGCACCTGCTGATCTTTATTTTTCTTCAGCGCTTGTTTTGTTGTCACATAGCTGTAGCCTGCTTGTTTAAATTCTTTCGTTACATTTCTGTCCTTGCGGGTAAAGTAGGATTTTCCGCCGCCAAGCAAAACGTCAATTTTTTGTTTGCCTTTTATTTTATCATCCATATAGCTGTTGGCGATTTGGTCCATGTTTTTCCGCGATTCATTGTGGGCGCCGTATGCTGCGGGTGTGGCGTGGTTAATTTCAGACGTTGCGACAAGCCCAGTCGATTTGCCTTGCTGTTTGGCTTCTTCGAGCACAGATTTTACTTTTTTTCCGTTTTTATCGACACCAATTGCATTGTTATATGTCTTAACGCCTGTCGCTAATGCTGTTCCGGCGGCTGCTGAATCTGTAATATTATAGTCAGGGTCATCCGGGTGCGTCATCATCATGCCTGTCAGGTTCCGGTCAAATTCAGTTAACTTTGGGTTGTTCGGTGTTTCACCGTTATTTTTCATGGAACGGTAGGCATTTATGTATGATGTTCCCATGCCATCCCCAATCATCACAATGACATTTCTGATCTCATCTTTGTTTTGTTTTTTGGCGCTTGCTTTTTCGGTCTGCTGCAGCTCTGCACCGGCGAATATACCGGCTGTAAGCACGGAAACAGCTGCGACTGGCAGCAATTTTGATTTCATTTTTTGAAACAGACTCATTTTTTTGCAGGCCTCCTTTAATTTGTTCTGCTTATTACGATATGGAATGTTTGTTAAGTGCGGCTGTTGATCCTGTAAACATTAAGTAAAGGATTGTGATGAATATAAATTGTCTGTGTCCGTTATCTTGCCTTTCTTTCATCAAAGCATTCATTTTTTCTGAAAAATCTTTACCTCATGGTTTATGCGTGATATGGTTGTTTAAATAAAAAAACTGCGGATGCCCGCAGTTTTTATCGAAACCTATAAGTTCCACATTCTTTCGCTATGTCATAAATCCCCAAAATGTTCTTCAATTATTTCCTAAATGTTGATAAACCGCCCAAAAAACATGACAAAAGCACTCGTTTTTTGTCACCTTTGAAATGAAAATGAAATATTTAATACCCTTAAAAACTTTTTTTGAAAACGAATAATTAAGAAATTTGTCACGTGAAGTCAAGACTATTTCTGTTGGGAATCCATCCTTATAATAGAAAACAAGATGATTAATTAAAAAAAAGAGATAATAATAGATATACATATTTAGGGAGGAAAACATGAAAAAGCAAATCATTACAGCTACAACAGCAGTAGTTTTAGGATCGACCTTATTTGCAGGAGCGGCATCTGCACAAAGCGTCAAAGTGAAAAAAGGCGACACGTTATGGGATCTTTCAAAAAAATACGGCACCACAATAAGTAAAATTAAATCAGAAAACAAGCTTCATTCTGATATTATTTACGCAGGGCAGACTTTATCTATTAACGGTAAATCGGCAGCATCAGGTTCAAAAAGCAGTTCATCTTCTTCTACATACAAAGTAGTGAGCGGCGACAGTCTTTGGAAAATTTCGAAAAAATACGGCATGACGATCAATGAACTGAAAAAACTGAACGGCTTAAAATCAGATCTTCTGCGTATCGGACAAGTTCTGAAAGTGAAGGGCTCAAGCAGTTCAAGCAGCTCCGGCTCATCAAGCGTGTCTACGTCTGCAACTTCTACATACAAAGTAGTAAGCGGCGACAGTCTATCTAAAATCGCGAAAAAATACGGCACAACGGTTAGCAAAATAAAGAGTCTCAACGGCTTAAAATCAGATTTAATCTATGTCGGACAAGTATTGAAGGTGAAAGGAACAAGTTCTAAACCTGTCACTTCCTCTAAGCCTTCATCTAGTTCAAGCAGCAAAGTATCATCTACATCACTTAACGTAAGCAAACTGGTTTCTGATGCAAAAGCGCTAACTGGAACGCCGTACAAATGGGGCGGAACAACAACTTCCGGTTTTGACTGCAGCGGATTCATTTGGTACGTATTAAACAAACAAACAAGTGTGGCAAGAACGAGCACTGCGGGATACTGGAGTTCCATGAAGAGCATTGCCAGCCCGTCTGTCGGTGATTTCGTATTCTTTACAACATATAAATCCGGCCCTTCTCACATGGGGATTTACATTGGAAACAACAGTTTCGTTCATGCAGGATCTGACGGCGTACAAATCAGCAGCCTGAACAACAGCTACTGGAAGCCTCGCTACCTCGGTGCGAAAAGATTCTAATTTTACGAAGTAACCCGTTCATAGAACGGGTTTTTTTCATTAGACGGAGCATCTTCGTTTTGGTTACATCTAAAAATGAAAATGTGATAAAAAGTCCAAAAACTTTTTTTCCTTCTTATTTTCATAAAGGGCGATCGCATAAGCACCGGCATAGGGCAGCTGCACAGAATGGTAAGGGATTCTGATCATCTGTTTTTCCTCTAATTCGCGCTTTACTGTAGATAAGGGGAGGAATGAAACGCCAAGTCCTTCTTTTATAAACCGTTTCGTTATATGGGTTTGTGTGACTTTCATTGTTCTCACAAATGGAAAAGTCACTCTGACTTGACGGAGTAAGTCGTCCCAGTAGTCAGGGTGATTGTGGGTCAAAAGCAGGTATTGCTCAAGCACCTCTTTGGCATCAATTTCTTCGTCTGATGTGAAACGCTGATCAGGAGGCGCAACGAGGACGACAGGGTCCTTATATAAACAGTGGCATGTTAAAGAAGAAGACTGGACTTTTAAACAGCTCAGTCCGATATCCGCCTCGCCGGCTTTAATCAGAGACGAGATTTCTGCCGATTCAAAAATTTTCACTGCAATTTCTGTCTCGGTATTCATTGAAGTGTATCGTTTCATAACAGATGGAAGCACGGTATCGGCGATAAGCGGCGAAACCGCGAGCTGTAAGGTTTGAGAGTAGCCTTGTCTCACTCTGTGGAGCTCTGCCATGCTGTTTTCATAGTCATCAAGCAGCCTCAGTGCGAATGGCAAATAAGCCCTGCCTTCATCGGTTAACTGAATCTGCCTGCCTTTTCGCTCGAACAGCTTGCAGCTGATTTCTTTTTCTAATTGCTTGATATGAACGGTTACAGTGGGCTGAGATAAAAAAAGCGTTTCTGCTGTTTTTCTGAAGTTTTCATATTTCGCTGCGGTCACAAAGGTGTGAAGCCATTTGAAATCCATTTCCATTCTCCCTCTGATTAAGATTTTTAATTAATTCCCTTTAAAATATTCAATATTTTTTAAATATTATATTTACTATAATAACAGAAAAGGATAGGGGGAATACAAATGGTACATTACGGATTAAAGGGAATTACATGTGTGGACACATCAATCAGCCATATTGACGGCGAAAAAGGCCGGCTTATCTACAGAGGGCATCATGCAAAAGACATCGCGCTGCATCATAGCTTTGAAGAAGCCGCTTACTTGATTTTATTTGGAAAACTGCCGGCATCAGATGAATTACAGACATTTGAAAAAAAGCTGATTGCGGAGCGAAACCTGCCTGACCGTATCGGGCGTTTGATTCAGTCGCTGCCAAACAACATGGACGACATGTCGGTACTGAGAACGGTTGTTTCAGCATTAGGGGAAAATACGTACACGTTTTATCCAAAAATAGAAGAAGCGATTCGGCTGATTGCCATCACGCCGTCCATTATCGCTTACAGAAAACGCTGGGTGCGCGGCGAGCAAGCCATTGAGCCATCTTCCCAGTACGGACATGTCGAAAACTATTATTATATGCTCACCGGTGAACAGCCTTCAGAAGCAAAAAAGAAAGCGCTTGAAACATATATGATTCTGGCCATGGAGCACGGCATGAACGCATCAACTTTCTCGGCACGGGTCACTTTGTCTACAGAGAGTGATTTGGTATCGGCCATTACCGCGGCGCTTGGCACGATGAAAGGCCCGCTTCATGGAGGGGCTCCATCTGCTGTGACGAAAATGCTTGAAGACATTGGAGAAAAAGCGAATGCTGCAGCGTATTTGACAGCAAAGCTTGAAAAAGGAGAACGCCTGATGGGATTTGGGCACCGCGTGTATAAGACGAAAGATCCGCGGGCAGAAGCTTTGAGACAGAAAGCTGAAGAGGTTGCAGGCGATGACCGTGATTTGGATCTGGCGCTGCATGTAGAGGCAGAAGCGATTCGTTTGCTGGACATCTACAAACCGGGCCGCAAGCTGTACACAAACGTTGAATTTTATGCAGCTGCTGTCATGAAGGCGATTGATTTTGATGATGAATTGTTTACACCGACGTTTTCCGCAAGCCGAATGGTAGGCTGGTGCGCACATGTGCTGGAACAAGCAGAAAACAACATGATTTTCCGCCCGTCAGCTAAATATACAGGGGCTATTCCTGAAGAAGTACTTTTATAAACATATTTTGCAGTTTATTCGCTTCTGTGATGTGGTAAACGATCAGTATTATCATGTCTAGGAGTGATCAATATGAACCCAATGGACAGACAAACAGAAGGACAAGAACCGCAGCGGCAGGACCGGCAGCCGGGTATTGAGTCCGAAATGAATCCGCTTCCTTTATCAGAGGACCGTGATTATAAAGGAAGCGGAAAACTGAAAGGAAAAGTCGCAATCATTACAGGAGGCGACAGCGGAATCGGGAGAGCGGCAGCAATCGCGTACGCAAAAGAAGGGGCGGACGTCTCCATTCTTTATCTGGACGAACATTCTGACGCGGAGGAAACGCGAAAACAGATTGAACAGGAAAACGTCCGCTGCCTGCTGATTCCGGGTGACGTCGGAGATGAGAAGCATTGTGAACAGGCTGTACAGCAAACCGTAGACCATTTTGGGAAGCTGGATATTTTGGTTAACAACGCAGCTGAACAGCACCCGCAGGACAGTATTCTTGATATTTCAACAGAGCAGCTTGAAAAAACCTTCCGCACGAACATTTTTTCAATGTTTCATATGACAAAGAAAGCTTTGCCCCATTTGAAAGAAGGTAGCGCAATCATTAATACGACCTCGATTACCGCTTATGAAGGGGATACCGCATTAATTGATTATTCCAGTACAAAGGGGGCAATTGTCTCCTTTACACGATCAATGAGCAAATCTCTTGCGGATAAAGGCATCAGAGTGAATGCGGTGGCGCCCGGTCCGATTTGGACACCGCTGATTCCGGCGACATTCCCGGAAGAAAAAGTGAAACAGCATGGACTTGATACACCGATGGGCAGACCGGGACAGCCGGTTGAGCATGCGGGGGCATACGTCTTGCTCGCATCTGACGAATCTTCCTATATGACGGGACAGACGATTCATGTAAATGGCGGCCGTTTTATTTCAACATAATGTACAAAAAAACCAGCAAATCTGCTGGTTTTTTTTGTGCATGAAAATAGATTCCTGCAGAAATTTGTCGAATTTTTAAAAAATTTAGTTTTCATTTTCGGATTTTTATATATAATATTGAGTAGGAGAAAGGAATGATTTATCACCAGTACAAATATAGTAGAAAAAAAGAAAAACGGCCATTACCGCTCATGAATTCAGAAAATTCAAATAAAATATAAAGAATACATCAGCTAGGAGTTGAAGGGGAATGAAAGGAAGCGTATTTAGGAAGAAAAGCATACAAGATTTAATCGCTGCAACAAATGGGGAAAAATCCTTACAAAGAGAATTGGGGGCATTTGACTTAACACTGCTTGGGATTGGGGCCATTATTGGTACTGGGATTTTTGTACTGACGGGAACAGGGGCAGTAACTGCCGGACCCGGACTGACCGTTTCATTTGTTGTCGCAGCGCTGGCTTGTTTATTCGCTGCTTTGTCTTATGCTGAATTTGCTTCAAGTGTGCCTGTCTCAGGTTCCGTGTACACATTTACTTATGCTACAATGGGAGAACTTTTGGCCTTCATTATCGGGTGGGATTTAATTTTAGAGTATATGCTGGCGGTAAGTGCCGTTTCAGTCGGGTGGTCCGGGTATTTTCAATCATTTTTGTCCGGGCTGGGCATTCATCTTCCGGTTGCCTTAACGGCTGCTCCGGGGGCTGTAAAAGGAACATTTACCATTTTTAATCTGCCTGCGTTCGTCATCGTTCTTGCGATTACGTATTTGCTTTATTTAGGTATCAGAGAATCTAAAAGAGTCAACAACATAATGGTAATTTTAAAAGTGCTGGTCGTTCTCTTATTTATTGCGGTGGCAGCTGTTTACGTGAAGCCGGATAACTGGCAGCCGTTTATGCCAATGGGCTTTGGCGGCGTATTCAGCGCAGCGGCGCTCGTTTTCTTTGCTTTTATCGGATTTGACGCTGTATCCTCTGCTGCGGAAGAGACGAAAAACCCTGGGAAGGATCTGCCGAAAGGAATTATTTTCTCATTATTGGCTTGTACGATTTTATATGTGACTGTATCAGCCATCATGACAGGGGTTGTTCCGTTTGTCCAGTTTGCAGGCGTCGATCATCCGGTTTCTCTCGTTCTTCAAAGCGCGGGGCAAAACTGGGTGGCAGGCATTATCGATATCGGCGCGGTTTTGGGAATGACAACGGTTATGCTTGTGATGCTTTATGGACAGACACGCGTTATGTTTGCTATGTCTCGTGACGGTCTGGTTCCGGGCTCGCTTTCTAAGGTTCATCCGAAGCATAAAACACCTTATGTTGCGACTTGGTTTTTCGGCATTATGTCGGCGCTTCTCGGTTCACTTGTTCCGCTTGATGAGCTTGCCAAGCTGGTAAACATCGGTACGCTGTCAGCGTTTGTGCTGATTTCTGTGGCGGTTATCGTATTGAGAAAGAAACAGCCTGATCTCCCGAGAGCTTTTAAATGTCCGGGGGTTCCGGTTATCCCGGGCTTAGCAATTCTTTTCTGCCTGTTTTTAATTTTTAATCTTGGATGGGTGACGATTGTCCGCTTCCTTGTGTGGCTGTTAATTGGCTTGGCGATCTATTTCTTATATTCAAGAAAGCATTCAAAATTAAATCAATAACTCTCAAAGAAGAGAGCGGCTTACACTGGCCGCTCTCTTTTCTATTCTCATCAAATGAATATATAGAAATAAGCATGAAAATAAGAGATAATATAGGCTGGAAAGGAAGTGACATCATTGTCTGAGCAAAAACCAGTCCAATGGGCTTCAAAAATCGGTTTCGTCATGGCTGCCGCTGGATCAGCCATCGGCTTAGGCGCGATTTGGAAGTTCCCTTATGTAGCGGGGACGAATGGAGGAGGCGCCTTTTTCCTTATTTTTGTGCTATTTACCATTCTCTTGGGCTATCCGCTTTTAGTGGGAGAATTTATCTTTGGAAGACGGAACCAAACGAATGCCATTGATGCATATAAAAAAGAAGCGCCGCGAACCGCTTGGTTTCTCACAGGATGGGTCGGCGTAGCGGCTTGTTTCTTAGTTTTATCGTTTTACAGTGTTATCGGAGGATGGATTTTACTATATATAGTGAAAACAGCATCAGGTTCACTGTCCGGACTCACCCAGGAACAGTACGGTGCACTTTTTGGTTCTGTTATTCAAAATCCCGTGCAGACGCTCGCGGCTCAGCTTATCTTTATGGTGCTGACTGTGCTGGTTGTCGCCAGAGGGGTTCAAAAAGGGATTGAACGGGTAAGCGCGGTGATGATGCCGATTTTGTTTATATTGTTTGTCCTGCTTGTTCTTCGGTCGCTCACGCTGGATCATGCGATTGAAGGCGTGAAATTTTTGCTTGTGCCTCATTTCGGCGATTTGACGCCGGAGTCTGTTTTATTTGCGCTGGGACAGGCTTTCTTTACGTTAACACTGGGGGTTTCGGTCATGGTGACTTACAGCTCCTATCTGCCGAAAACGCAAAATATCCCGCGTTCTGCAGCCTCCATTGTCGTCATGAATATCATTGTGACACTTTTGGCAGGCCTGGCTATTTTTCCTGCGGTATTCTCCTTCGGATTGGAGCCGAATGAAGGTCCGACTTTGCTGTTTACAGTGCTTCCGGCCGTTTTTGAACAGCTTCCGTTCGGCATCCTGTTTTTCATCGGCTTTCTTGTCGCATTTTTATTTGCCGCACTGACCTCTGCTTTTTCAATGGTGGAAATGATTGTAGCCATTATCGGCAAAGGCGATGAAACGAAGAGGAAAAAACTGTCATGGACAAGCGGGTTTTTAATCTTCTTAGTCGGTATCCCATCTTGCTTATCTTATGGCATGCTGAGCGATGTGCGCATATTTGATAAGACGTTTTTTGACGTTGTCGATTTTACCGTCAGCAATGTTCTGCTACCATTAGGCGCCCTGTTAATTTCTATTTTCATTCCGCTGAAAATATCAAAACAGGAGCTGTGGGCAGAAATGAGACAAGGATCGCATCCCGGAAAAGCATTCTTTTATATATGGTTTTATTTGCTCCGTTTCGTTGTGCCGCTGGCTATTATTATTGTGTTCTTAAATTTAATCGGCATTATATCCTTTTAGAAAAACAGGCTCCGATGGGGGCCTGTGTTTTTGTTTTTTATGATTTCATCAGCGGCTCCCATGCGGTTTTCAGCTTTTTGATACCGAGCCAGATGTCCTCTTCAGAAAGCCCTCCATAACCGATTAAGACAGAAACATACGGCGGCTGGCTTTTGTACGATGGAGATACCGGATAGACATTCACTCTGTTTTTGGCAGCGGCTTTTATCGCTTCATCCTCACTGGCTGAAAACATGAGCCGGAGCAGGATGTGAAGCCCCGAGTTTTTTCCGAGAACCTCCACACTGTCTCCCAGTTCAGTTCGTATCGCTTCCAGCAGAACAGCATGTTTTTTTCGATACAAGGATCTCATCCTGTTCAAATGCTTTTGCCATTCGCCGTTTTCAATGAAATCTGCCAATGCCAATTGATTATGGGAAGAGACCGTCTGTTTCATCAAAAGCGCATTTTTTCTTACGGGTTCAATAAGTGCAGCAGGAAGAATCATATAGCTGATCCGCAAGGAAGGGAGCAATGATTTTGAAAAAGTGCCGAGATAAATGACCCTGCCATTCGGGTCAAGGCCTTGCAGAGATGGAATGGGCTGCCCGCTGTAGCGGAATTCTCCATCATAATCATCCTCAATAATAAATGAGTTTGCCTCTTTTGCCCAAGATAACAGTTCCTGTCTTCGGGCGATCGTCATTATGCTCCCGAGCGGGAATTGATGCGAGGGAGTCGTATAGACAAGATGCGGGCTCTCGTGTGTAAGGCTAGCCGGCAGGACTCCTTCTTCATCAGTGCAAATGGGAATCACGTTCATGTGATTGGCCTCACACATTCGTCTTGAACGGTGAAATCCCGGTTCTTCAAAACCGATTTTTGTTCCCGGCTGTAGCGTAAGGCAAAGAATTTGCAGAAGGGCGGTAGTGCCTGCTCCGATAATAATCTGGCTGGGGTCACAATTGACACCGCGTGACAGTCTGACAAATCGGGCTATCATTTCTCTGAGTGCAGGTTCTCCTTGAGGATCGCCTGAGGTGTGAAATTGTTCAGAATACAGATCGAGACTTTTCACTATGCTTTTTCGCCAAGCGTTAAAGGGAAAGTGGACCGGATCGACATTTCCTTGGTGAAAGTTAATAACAGGTTCTATTTCTTTATGAGTGACCAATTGAGGAGGCGGTTGATATGATACTGGAGCAGCCGGAAACTCAGGTTCAATTTCTGCCGCAAACCAGCCGATTTTAGGCTGGCTTTTGACATATCCTTCAGCGGTTAATTGCTCGTAGGCGCGTTCTACCGTTGCCGTGCTGACACCGAGCAAGCCGGAGAGCCTTCGTTTTGACGGAAGCCTCATTCCCTTGGTGATTCTGGCATGTATCATTTCATGTTTGAAATAGGTGTAAAGCTGTTCATACAGCGGTGTTTTGCTTGTTTTGTCCAGAAACGGCGTGATATCCATTTTATCTCTCCTTTGCATCTGGCGTGGTCATTTTTTCAGGTTTTGGCTATTTGGTGAATGCCATAAATCGGATATCATCATTGTAACGAATGGAGAGGGGATTGATAAGATGCTTCATATCAAACAATTAACGAAGAGAGAAGAGTGGATGGAAGCTTATCCGGTGATGCACGAATTAAGAACAGAGCTGGATGAAGAGACGTATTTACATAGGCTGGAACGCTGTGTCCAAAAAGAGTCGTATATGCTGTTTGCCTTATATGAGGATAAAGCGATCAGGGCGCTGTGCGGCGCGCTGCCAAGGGTTTCGCTTCATAAAGGAGAGTACGTATGGATAGCGGATCTTGTCACAAGCGGGCTTTACAGATCTAAAGGGTACGGCAAACTTCTTTTGGATTATACGGCAAACTGGGCGGGAGATGCGGGCTATCCTCTTGTCGGTCTTTCATCAGGCCTTCAGCGCAAAGACGCCCACAGATTTTATACGGATAAAATGGGATTTACGATTGAAAGCTATTTATTCAGAAAACAACTGTAATAAAAAAAGACGCCGTTTCAGGCGTCTTTTCTGCTAAAAGCCAAACTGTAAGTTGGTATCCACAGATACGATCGTATACACACAGATAATCACAAAGAGATTAAGTACAACGCCGAGCAGACCGGGACCCGTGCGTCCTCTTTTGATGAAAAGCTCGATAACGCCAAACGGAACGGCGGCCATGGCAAACGGCAGCATTTGATAAGAATAAGAGGTCACATTGCTGATAATCGCCAAATTAAGCAAGAGCAAAGACAGAATTGCTGTCCCGACAGATATCCAGCCAAATACATTATGTTCTTTAAAAATTCTTACCAATTCCATAATTCCACCTCGCCGACATTTGCTGATTTTACTGATTTGTTTTTCAGCATGCGCTGGATTTCCTTGGTCGGTCCTGTAACGACTGAGCCGTATACATTAACACCATTTTTCTCTACATAATCCAACCGGGAGTCCACTTTTAAATCTTTTCGTTTTGAGATGACCTGCGCCCATTTCTCGTGCTTCGATATGTAAGTTAAAGCATCGATAAATTGGTCGCCGTTTGACTTGCCTTTTGTATTAAGCGCAGTCAGGAACTTTGAATCTTTCCCTGGGTAGCCAAGCGGCTCTGCGTAAGGGGTATCCTTTGTATTGTTCTCTGTTTCAACCGCGTTCCACAAAAAGCTTACATCATAGCCGCTGAATTTTTTATACACTTCTTTTGTCGGATATGCCCGGTCATAAGAAAGGTAGACCTCGGAAACAGTCCCTTCAGGCAAAGTTTTTAATGTTTTTTCCGCTTTTGCGGTTGTTTGTTCAGATCCGCTTGATGGGTGTGTAAAGTAATGGCCAGCTTTATGGATTTCTAAGTCATAGTAGTTGACGACCGGCGCTTTCACTCTGTCATAAAACATTTCCACCCGTTCATTCCCCACGGCGGCCGTTTTCGTGCCAATCTGTTTTTGCAGCGGGAATTCTGTATTCATGCCAAACAGCTTCACCTGGCTCTTCAGTCCAGAAGTATCGACAAGAACATTTGGCATAGTCAGGGCTACAGTGACTGCGGCAGTTTCCATAAATTCATTGCCGGTGCTGTGTTTTCCTCCCATTCCGTAATAGAGGTAGCTTCCCAGCGTACATAGCGGCAAAATCATTAATGTCGAAATGACGGCAAGCGCGGAAATACGCAAATATGACTTCCGTTTGCCGTAGGCCAGAATGGCTTTTTGTTTTTCAGGACTGATGTCGACATCCCAATCATGATCGTCTGGCAGCTCACTATCAATCAGTTCCTGATACACTTCGAGCTTCTCAAGTTCCTCTTCAAACGCGGTCATTTCCTGATCGCTCATTTCACCGTTTTTATATTGATCAAAACGCTTTTTAAATTCTTCATTCATCATTAACACCTCTATTATAAAGTGCTTTCAGCCGCTGTCTGGCACGAAACAAAACACTTTTAAAATTCGCCTCTGAAATATTCATAATATGGGATGCTTCTTTGTAATTTAATTCTTTTAAATAATATAGTGTTAACGCCTCCCGATAGTTATCGGGGAGCTCGGACATATAACCAGTCAGCACTTCCTTTATCTCTACCTGATGGGCAGGGCTCTGAACAGCAGTCTGAAAGAGACTTCCAATCAAATCATCAGAAATGGTTACTTCTTTCTTATGCTTTCTGACGTAATCAATGAAGGCGTTCCGCGCCACTTGAAAAAGCCAGGGCTTTACTTTGCTGTGATCATAGGAGTGAATGTGTATGTATGCCCGCATAAAGGTTTCCTGCAGCAAGTCTTCGGCAAGATGCTTGTCTTTTGTCATGGAGAGCAGGAACCTGTAAACATCATTCATGTACATTTGGTAAATTTCATCGATCGTCACTGCCTTTTCTCCCCTCTATGTTATACACGCATAAGAAAGGTATAAAGTTGCACATTACATGCAAACGGCTTTTTAATACGTAATCAAACACCATTACTCTATAGTACCGAAAATTTGCCCTGAAAGATAGTGGTGAGAAATGTTTAACATTTTTTCCATCAGGGAAACCATAGTGAAAAAGTGAAGGAGTGGCACAATGGAATATACCAGTATCTCAGACACAGGAATAAAAGCCTCCCGAATTGGACTCGGCACATGGGCGATCGGCGGAACCATGTGGGGAGGCACTGATGAAAAAACATCGATCGAAACCATCCGCGCCGCTCTTGATAAGGGGATCACACTGATTGACACCGCGCCGGCATATGGCTTCGGACAGTCCGAAGAAATTGTCGGGAAGGCGATCAAGCAGCATGGGGCAAGAGATCAGGTTGTTCTTGCCACTAAAACGGCGCTGGATTGGAAAAACAATCAGCTGTTCCGCCATGCTAACAGAGCGAGAATCATTCAGGAGGTCGAGGATTCCCTGCAACGGCTTCAGACGGATTATATCGATCTATATCAGGTGCACTGGCCTGATCCGCTTGTCCCGATAGAGGAAACCGCAGAAGTGATGAAGGAATTATATGATGCCGGGAAAATCCGTGCAATCGGCGTGAGTAATTTTTCGGTTGAACAAATGGATACATTTCGGGCTGTTGCGCCGCTTCATACAATCCAGCCTCCTTACAATCTGTTTGAAAGGGAAATTGAAGAGAATGTGCTCCCGTATGCGAAAGACAAGCAGATGACAACACTATTGTACGGCAGTTTATGCAGAGGGCTGTTAACAGGAAAAATGACAGAAGATCAATCGTTTGAGGGAGACGATCTCCGAAATCACGATCCGAAATTCCAGAAGCCAAGATTTAGAGAGTATCTTTCTGCTGTCAATCAATTAGATGAGCTGGCGAAGACACGGTATGGAAAATCAGTGATTCATCTGGCCGTCAGATGGATTTTAGACCAGCCGGGAGCGGGAATCGCTCTTTGGGGGGCTAGAAAACCTGAGCAAATAGAAGCGGTATCCGAAATTACCGGTTGGACGCTGAGCAGTGAAGATAAAAAAGACATCAATACCATATTGGAACATACGATATCAAACCCGGTCGGACCGGAATTTATGGCGCCTCCGACAAGAGAGGGCATATAACAAAAAGCTGAGGATGATTCCTCAGCTTTTTGACGTTAAGAAAAGAGAAATCTTAAAAATTAGTACCAGGTAATAAAAAATGTTGTTATAATAAGTAACAGAAAGAATCATTGATTACGACAAAGGAAGTGCGATATGTATAAGTTTTGTGCAAATGCTTTAAAAGTTATTCTTTCTCTTCGCGGAGGAGTGAAGGTGTATAACAAAGAAAACCTTCCGGCCGATTCAGGTTTTGTCATCGCGTGTACACACTCTGGCTGGGTTGATGTGATCACACTCGGAGTCGGGATTCTTCCTTATCAAATACACTACATGGCGAAAAAAGAGCTTTTTCAAAATAAATGGATCGGTTCGTTTCTGCAGAAAATTCATGCCTTTCCGGTAGACCGGGAAAATCCCGGGCCAAGCAGCATTAAAACGCCGATTAAGCTGCTGAAAGAAGGAGAAATTGTCGGAATCTTCCCAAGCGGAACAAGAACCTCTGAGGATGTGCCTTTAAAAAGAGGCGCAGTGACAATTGCGCAAATGGGGAAAGCGCCCCTTGTTCCGGCCGCTTATAAAGGACCTTCAAGCGGAAAGGCGTTGTTCAAAAAAGGAAAAATGAAGCTGATTATCGGTAAACCTTTGCAGCAGGCCGATTTTGCCCATCTTCCGTCTAAGGAAAGGCTGGCGGCTATGACAGAGGCTTTGAATAACAGCATTAAAGAGCTTGAAAAGAAGCTGGAACAACTTTAATTCATCAGTCATTGCATTCATCCATTTCCCGATTGTTTATAATTTCCTGGTCCATTAGCTATACTAAATGAGGTATTGATCATTGGGAAAGGTTACGAATCATGAAAAAAATTATAATAGTCGGGGCTGGAATTTTGGGAGCATCAACAGCATATCAGCTAGCCAAAATGGGTGCAGAGGTTCTGGTTATAGATCGGAAAGATAAGGGCCAGGCCACCCATGCAGCGAAAGGCATTATCTGTCCATGGCTGTCTCCTCGCCGTGATCAGGCTTGGTACCGGCTGGCAAAGGACGGAGCGCGCTTTTATCCTCGGTTCATAGAAGAACTTAGAAAAGAAGGCGAGACGGACATTGGTTATGCTCAAGTCGGTGCTCTCAGTATTCATCACGATAAAGAAAAGATAGAAAAGATCGAAAAACGTGTGCGGGAGCGTAAACAAGCTGCCGCGGAAATGGGTGAGATTACCTCTCTTCATGAAAACCAAACCGCTAATTTGTTTCCTCTGCTGGCTGAACGGTACCATTCTGTTCATATAAGCGGAGCCGCCCGCGTGGATGGAGAAGTGCTGCGAGATACATTATTGAGATCTGCTCAAAGAAACGGCGCAGTCATTTTAAAAGGTGATGCTGCGCTTCGACATCATTCGAATCATGTCACAGGCGTAACTGTCGGTAATGAAATCTATTCTTCTGACGAGGTTATTGTTTGTGCCGGTGTTTGGGCAGACCAATTGTTAGCGCCTTTGGGAATTCGCTTCAAAGTAAGTGTGCAAAAAGCGCAAATTGTGTATGTGCAGGTGCCGAATGTAAATCATATCGACAGCTGGCCTGCAGTGATGCCGCCTTCCAAAGAATATCTTTTAGCTTATCATGACAATAGAATAGCGATCGGTGCGACACGTGAAGATGAGATAGGCGGACGTGATGTACGGATAACGGCTGGCGGGCTGCAGGAACTTCTGAGCAAAGGATTAGAAATGGCTCCCGGCTTAGCGAACAGCACCTTTCAAGAGGCAAGAGTCGGCTTACGCCCCTTTACACCAGGAGATGTGCCGGTGATCGGATCTCTTCCCGGCTGGAATGGGATCATAGTGGCAAACGGCCTTGGATCGTCTGGTTTAACAATGGGCCCCTATATGGGGGAGCAGTTGGCAAAGATGGCCCTCAAAATGGATTTGGATATCAATTTAGATGATTATGATATAAAAAAAGCAGCAGGAGTCCGGTGATCGCCTGCTGCTTTTTTGTGATGTTTATATTTTTGATAATGATAGCTGATCCTCTGGCAGTGCTTTAAGAGAGCCGTCATTATTTAATACAGAACGCCATGTATAACGCGGTTCATAGCCAAGGACCTTTTTGGCTTTATCGATTGCCATCAGCGTTTCATATCCTTTTATATCTCTCTTTAAAGATACATCGGGGAAAAATCGTTTTACTAAGTCTTCACTCGGCTCTTTCATGATGGTATCGGGTGCAGTAATATGGAAGACGTCATTTCCGAGATTGTTTTTTTCGAGTGCTAGAAGGCAAGCATGTGCAGCATCCCTGACATCACAATACGCCCATGCATTTTTCTTTTGAATATCCTTTTGCTGCTCGTTCCAGTGCATGCCTGGGATTTTTTCGTACTCATCAGGCTCATATATATTCGCAAAGCGGAGAGTGACAATTTGTGTATTGATCAGCTTTGAATACATATCTGAGAGGATTTCGGTCAGCCGTTTTGCCATCGCATAAGATGACTTTACGATCGTTGGATGCTCCTCGTCTACGGGAAGGTAACTGAGCTCGTCCGGCACAAATGGATATCCCAGCACCGTTTCACTTGAAGCCCACACAAGCTTACGGATTTTAAAATCTTTACAGGCTTCCAGAATATTGAAATTAACAAGCATATTATTTTCAAATATCGCCTGTGATGTATTCCTGACATCTGTAGGGATATTCCCAAGGTGAATCACAGCGTCACTGCCCATAATTAGCTGACATACCTGACCGTAATCCCGTAAATCAGCTTGAATAAATTTTTTCGATGCGGATTCTTCTTTTAATACTCTGTCTGATGCTGTCACATCATGGCCGGCCTCTAATATTGTTCTGACAGCCCAGCGTCCGATTTTACCTGCTGCTCCAGTTACGACAACTTTCATGTTTTCGCTCCTTTTCGATAATCATGCAGAGATGTTCGTTTTTTCTCGCAGTTGCACCTTTTTAGAGTTCCCGCGGATGACCGATTTATTAGCAGCAGTTTTCAGAAAAGAGGTATGATCACGTCAAAAACGAACCAGAATAAAAAAAGACACCTCAATAAAGGGTGTCTTTTTCAAATTATGCTTCTTTCGACTCGCCAACTTCTATCAGCTCTTCTGCTGCGAGCTTTTTCACTTCAATATAAGCGACGTGGTGGCCGTCAATTTCATTAATAATAAATTCACAGCCTTCTTCGATAATTGAATCGTTCTTTTCAACATCGTATTTCTGAGTAAGGAACCAGCCGCCGATCGTATCGACTTCTTCATTCTCTAAATGAATGCCGAGCAGGTCGTTCACTTGGTCGATCAAGACTTTACCGTCCAGCATGTAATGGCCTTCGCCGATTTTGCGGATTTCGCTGATTTCATCAATATCAAACTCATCGCGGATTTCGCCAACGATTTCTTCAATAATGTCCTCTACGGTCACCAGTCCGGCAGTTCCGCCGTATTCATCTGACAGGATTGCCATGTGGACTCTTTCTTTTTGCATTTTGACAAGCAAATCATGGATCGGCGCAGATTCAATCACATGAATGATCGGATTCACGAATTGAGAGATGGTGGAATCAACAGAAACCTCGCCGCTGATGCAGGCGGTCAGCACTTCTTTAATATTAATAACCCCGATAATATTATCTTTATCGCCCTCTTCTACAGGGTATCGGGTATATTTTTCAATTTGAATGATTTCCATCATGTCAGCGATCGTAATATCGTGCGGCAGGCTGACAATTTCGGTTCTTGGAATCATAATTTCTTTCGCGAGCCTGTCGTCAAATTCAAATATCTTATTCACGTATTTAAATTCTGATTGGTTGATTTCTCCGCTTTTATAGCTTTCGGATAAGATAATCCGCAATTCTTCTTCGGAGTGAGCCAGTTCATTTTCAGAAACGGTCTCCAAGCCGAAAGCTTTCGTCAATAATCGTGCTGAGTTGTTTAGCACCCAAATAAATGGGAACATAATGCGGTAGAACCAAATCAGCGGTTTGGCAAACAGCATGGACACTGCTTCAGCTTTCTGAATTGCGACCGTCTTAGGCGCCAATTCTCCCACAACGACGTGCAGGAAAGTAATGATGGCGTAGGCAAGGATGAATGAGATGACGTGAGACAGTGAACCTGGCATGTTCATCTGTACGAAAAGCGGGTGAAGAAGCCTTTCAATCGTCGATTCGCCTAAAACCCCTAATCCAATCGAAGTCAATGTAATTCCCAGCTGACACGCTGATAAATATTCATCAAGGTGCGTGGTCACTTTTTTTGCGGCAATGGCTGATTTATTTCCTTCCGCGATCAACTGATCAATCCGTGAGCCTCTGATCCTGATAATGGCAAACTCAGATGCTACGAAAAATGCCGTCAGCGCGATTAAAACGGCGACTAAAATCAAATTAACAATATCCAATTAGAACCTTCACTCTACAATGAGAATGAAGGTAACACCTCCTGTTAGTAAAATGGTTTTAACTTAACAGCAGCATAAATGATTGGAATACGGCGAGTTTTTCGGGTGTAAGTTTGCTTTTCAGCTTGTCACGATCCTTAGGCTCCAGCCGTTCAAACCGATGCAAGATTCCGGAGATGTTTTGATTCATATAATCAATTTCAGATGCCAGATTTCCAATTTCATCACGATCTATGGCTGAAGAGGGAAACTGGTTCTCCAGTCGATCTTTAATATCGGACAGGGCCAATCGCTGCTGCTTGCAATCTACAATAAATATGAGTCGTTTAAGTGCGTTTTCATCGTAGTAACGATAATTTGAACAGGATCTGGCCGGCGTCAGCAGACCAAGATTCGTATAATAATCAACTGTTCGTTTCGTTACCCCGGCAAGTGCCGCTAGTTCACTGATACGATAAGTCTCAGCCCCATCTAAATCCCTCCCAACCATCACGTTATAGTTATGAGAATAGTTTAATATATGAAGGGTGCCTTACACAAGTTTATTGTTTTTTTGAGATGCCGGATATGGAAATTGTGGCATCCGAATTCTGTTTGAAGTAACATAGATAGATAGAATTTTCAATTTATATGTGCAGAAGGGACAGATGAGATTGGCTGGTTTATCGCGGCAAATTGAAGAGAACCTAAATAAAGGATCGTGGATTCGAAAGCTGTTCGATGAAGGAGCGAGACTGAAGAAAGAGTTCGGGAATGACCAGGTGTTTGATTTTTCAATCGGCAACCCGGTCGTTGAACCGCCTGAAGCCTTTACGAGAGCATTAATAGAAGAAGCTGAAAAAGGAAACCACGGATACATACAAAATCAGGGCCTTCCTGAAGCTAGAGAAAAAGTCGCGCAATTTCTGGCAGGCCGCTTTGCTGCCGAGTTTTCAGCTGAGCGCGTTGTCATGACAGTAGGTGCGGGCGGCGCATTGAATGTGGCATTAAAAAGTATATTAAATCCGGGAGAAGAGGTCATCATTCTCGCTCCTTATTTTGCAGAATATAAATTGTATATTGAGAACTATGGCGGGAAGGCTGTCAGCTGCCCGCTGACAGCCCGGTTCGAGATTGACATTGAAGCGGTCAGGCAGGCGATCACCCCGCAGACGAAAGGTCTCATCCTGAATACACCGCATAACCCGACGGGAACCGTACTCAGCCAGAAAAATATAGATGATCTAGGCGCTCTGTTAAAAAAGATCGAAGAGACAAACGGCCAAACCATCTATGTGCTGTTTGATGAACCGTACAGTCAGCTGATTTATGATGAAGAACTGGCAAATCCGTTTCAATCGTATCACCGTGTCATTTTGGCGAGCTCATTCAGTAAAGACCTCGGCATAGCAGGGGAGAGGCTCGGTTATATCGGCTTAGACAGCAGCATGCCGGATGCCGGCCTTTTGATAAACGCTTTTGTGTACTGCAATCGAACGCTTGGATTTGTAAATGCACCTGTCATGATGCAGCGGGCTGTGGCGAGAATGGATGATTTAAGAATAGACGCAAGCGCTTATAAAGAGCGCAGGGATCTCATGGTTGATATTTTAAAGGAAGCCGGTTTTGAATTTGAAATGCCAAAAGGCGGTTTCTTCGTTTTTCCGAAGTCGCCAATTGAAGATGAAGTCGCATTTTGTGTGCATGCAGCGCAAAAGTATAAATTGTTAATTGTACCGAGCAGCGGTTTTGGGATGAAAGGGCACTTCCGTTTATCCTTCAGTGTGCCGCTGGAGCAGATCAAAAAATCACGCGACATCTTTATTGCCTTATATAAAGATTTTTCATAGGCCATCTCAGACAAAAAGATAACAGCTATTTGAGGCTGTTATCTTTTTTATTTGTCGTATGCCCCAAGCTTTGCCCCGTTTTTCAATTCCTGATTTTATCTCTCCTTTAGATAAACCGCCAAATTCAATCATAACAGCAGAGCTATCAAAATGAAGAAAAACCCATTTATAATGTAAACTGGATAAGTCAATTACTGGCCCTTGCCTGCGTTGCGTGACAGACGCATCTTTTAAGCATTCAAATGATCTAACGGTCACCAATTGTTCCGTCTTAAACGGGGTTCAGCTTGAAAAACAGATAAATGTCTGATATTTCAGTAAACAGCGTCTTGCCAATAGTTTTAGCATCTTTACAGGTGCAGAGCCAGAGGTTGAAAGGCTATATCGGATATTGAGTACCTGCTGGCCAGATAAATCAATAGTCTGTCCTATGATAAAAGTCTAAAAATTAAAAATCATTTTTGGAATGAGTTGTGTTACAATAAAATATACAATTTATAATCAAACTTTGACTTGGAGGTGGTATGATGGGGCCCTCTGCTTAGGCAACAATACACCGCGTACCTCAATGTTAAGGAAAAATGATTATATCAGGAGGTGACTCCTTATCCTTTAATGAGGGGATAAGGTTAAATGGACGATATTGACAGTCTGATTTTAATTGGTGTGCTCATTGCTTTAACTGCATTTTTCGTCGCAAGTGAGTTTGCGATTGTTAGAGTAAGGAGATCCAAAATTGATCAGCTTATAACAGAAGGAAACAAACGGGCGATACTCGCAAAGCGTGTCATTACAGATTTGGATGAATATTTATCTGCATCCCAGCTGGGCATTACAGTGACATCAATTGGACTCGGCGTGCTGGGGGAGCCGGCATTTGAACGGCTGCTGCACCCATTGTTTGAACAGCTCGGCCTGCCGGAATCGGTTTCTCATGCAGTCTCTTTTGCGGTCGCGTACGGCTTGATTACATTTCTGCATGTTGTTGTAGGTGAACTGGCCCCGAAAACGGTCGCGATTCAAAAGGCTGAACAGCTAACCTTGCTGATAGCGGGTCCGTTGCGACTATTCTATTTGCTTCTGTTTCCGTTTATTTGGATCCTGAATGGATCGGCGCGGCTTTTATGCGGCATGTTTGGTTTAAAGCCGGCGTCAGAACATGAGGGTTCTCATTCTGAAGAAGAACTCAGAATGCTGTTGTCTGAGAGTTTAAAAAACGGAGAGATTAATCCGTCTGAATATAAATATGTGAATAAGATTTTTGAATTTGATAACCGCATTGCCAAAGAAATTATGATACCGCGGAAGGAAATGGCCGCTGTATCAACAGATATGACAATGGCCGAGATGCTGGAGGTTATGCTGAAAGAAAAATACACCCGCTGGCCTGTCACAGATGGGGACAAAGACAGTGTAATCGGCTTGGTCAATACGAAGCATTTGTTTTCTGATTTGCTGTTTATGACAGAAGAGGAAAGAATGAAAATGACGATCCATCCGTATGTGCGGCCAGTGATCGAAGTCATTGAAACAATTCCGGTTCATGATCTGCTGATTAAAATGCAGCGTGAACGCATTCATATGGCGATTTTGTCGGATGAATACGGCGGAACCTCGGGACTTGTCACGACAGAGGACATTCTTGAAGAAATTGTGGGCGAGATCAGAGATGAATTTGATGAAGACGAACAGCCGTTGATCCAAAAGCTTGGCGACCGCCATTATGTTATGGATGGAAAGGTTCGCATGGATCAGGTGAACAGCCTTCTTGGCACATCGATTCAAGAAGACGTGGACACCATCGGCGGCCTGATATTGAAAGAAAACATTGATATTGAGGCTGGCGAATCCATTCGCATCGGATCATATACAATAAAGGTGCTGAAGATGGATGGCCGTCTGATTAAGCAAATAGATATAAAAGAAGAAATCAGCAAAACAACCGGGGTTACGGCCCACCATACGCTGCCGATGCCCGAGCCGGTCATGCTGAACAGTGCAACCTTGAGCGAGAAATAAGCTCAAGGTTTTTTTATGTCAGCAGCGTCCAGCCGCACCAAAACGCCAAGAGGGACCCGCAAAGCGTGAAGCCGATGTATAGGATGCCTTCCTTTACACGCTTGGCCAGCAAGAGCTGAACACTTTCAACGCTGAAAGTGGAAAAAGTGGTAAAGGCGCCAAAAAAGCCGGTGCCGATGATGAGTGCTGCAGATGAATTTGTCACGTGAAGCCCTGTAAAAAGACCAAGACCGAGGGCACCCAGTATATTAACGGTCAAAATGCCGACTGGAAAACGAAGGCTTTCGGTTTTAGATGTTATGACATTGCCGAGCCAAAAACGCAGCACAGCACCGAGTCCTCCCGCTGCGAAAATACCAGCTAGTGTCATCATTGCTTCCGCCCCCTTCCTATTTGAAATCGGGTTATTTGCCGTCCTGCCAAAACGCCAAAGAGGGCAAGCGCGATTCCGGATATGAATGAGGACGCCATATACAAAACAGCTAATGACGAATGGGATTGCAACAGCATGACCGTCTCTTTAGAAAATGTTGACATGGTTGTAAAGCCTCCGCAAAAACCGGTGCCTAAAAAAGCCGATAGCAAAGGCCGTTTCGCCCTAATCATAAAAAAGCCGGTCAGAACGCCTAGTAGAAGGCTGCCTGCCGCGTTCTCCAGCCAAGTTGCAGCCGGAAGTATGTCATTGTTTATGCCGATGTTTAATCCGTATCGGAGACAAGCGCCAAGGGCGCCTCCGATAAAAACTACACTATATCTATTCATGTTTTCCATCCTTTAATACGTAGTCCGGGTAGTCTGTGACAATACCGTCCACGCCCATGGCCTGCAATTTGGCTGCTGTTTTCTGATGCCTTACTGTCCATGCAAACACTTTTAATCCGTTTTTATGGGCGGAAGCGATCATGAGACGATTGAGACGTGTGTATTTGATGTTGACATAATTTGCGAAAGACTTGCAGGCTTTCAGCTGATTTCTGGACAGCATGCCAAAATTCGGCCTTGTAATAACGGCTGTCGGAATCGATGGATAAAGCTCGCGGAACCTTTGGATGGAGCGGAATCCAAAGGATTGAACAATATTGTTAATAGAAAAAGAAAATTGTCCTAACAGCTGTCCCACTTCTTCTTCAATTCCAATTTGCGAAGGATGGCCCTTTAGTTCAATTAAAAGCCCGATTTTTTTATGGTAGCGCTTGAGCACGTCCTCCAGAGTTGGGATTTTTTCTCCTTGAAAAGCGGGGCCGTACCAGCTTCCTGCATCGAGTGCCTGCAGCTCCTTCAGCGAAAAATCCTTAACAAAGCCTGAACCGTTTGTTGTCCGGTCCACTCTGTCATCGTGTATAACGACAATCTGCCTGTCTTTTGTTAGCTGGACATCCAGCTCAATCATATCTGCATTCATTTCTGCCGCGAGATCAAATGCAGCAATTGTATTTTCGGGAGCGTAGCCGGATGCTCCGCGGTGGGCAATGGTGTACAAGCTTGTCAGCTCCTCATATGGGCATTTCTGTTATTGTATCAAATCCATATATGCACCGCGATACCAACTTGTGAATTTTTTTCTGTCATGTTTGAATAGTCCAAGCTGAAAACAACGTATAACTGAAACAAGAACACTCACCGTATCCGAGCATATTTCGGCAGAAAAATAGTGCTTTCGACATGTTCACAAAATATTCTGTTACTTTATAATAGCAAAAAAGGAGGCGAGATCATGGGAAAAGGGAGAATCAGAGTGGAGGAAAGAATTAAAGCCGAAACAGATGTTGAAATGCAAAAAGCAACTCTCCTTGATCAGACACAAACGAAAAAAAGTAAGTGACTGTCCCTATTGAATCTGGCTGAATGGTTAAAATGAGAAATTGCCCCGGCGCTCTGCCGGGGTTTTGTGTTTTATAAAGACATTTAGAGAAGCATTCTGCCGAATGTTTTAGTATAATAACATTCGATTGGGATAGAGGGGAGACTGCCATGCTAGATCATCTGCAGCAATATTTCACGCTAGATAAAATTATACAAACCGGCATCAGTTTGGCAATTTTGCTGTTGTTTCTTATACTAAGAAAACTGTTTACAAGATATTTCTTTAATTTGCTTTTTAATATAACAAACAAACCGAAAACCGAAATTTTTAAACAGGTGGTTGTGGCATTCGATAAGCCTGCCAGATGGTTTTTTGTTGCCTTAGGGCTGTTTTTAGCGATTCGCTATTCACCGTTTTTAGATGCACAGATGCCGCTGATCAGTAAAATATACCGCTCGCTGATTGTGGCGCTGTTGTGCTGGGGGCTTTGTAATTTGACCGCTACATCATCTTTTATTTTTCATAAAGTGAATCAGCGCTTCGAACTGGATATGGATGATATTCTGGCGCCGTTTTTGTCTAAGCTGCTCCGTTTTGTCATTATAGCGCTCAGTGTGAGCGTAATCGCACAAGAATTCAATTATGACGTCAATGGGTTTGTGGCGGGCCTTGGGCTTGGCGGATTGGCTTTTGCGCTAGCAGCGAAAGACACGATCAGCAACTTCTTTGGCGGAATCATCATTATCACTGAAAAGCCGTTTACGATCGGTGATTGGGTGGAAACGGCGACAGTAACCGGATCAGTGGAGGATATTACCTTCAGAAGCACAAGATTCAGAACAGCGCAGGGTGCGCTTGTAACGGTGCCGAATTCCACGCTGTCGATGGAAGCCATCACGAACTGGACGAGAATGACCAAGCGTCAGATTACATTTTCCATTCATGTATCCTACGCAACGCCGATTGAGAATTTGGAACGCTGCATTCGTTCACTCAGAAAGATGCTGCTTGAACATGAAGGCGTCGATAATGATACAATCATGGTCAATTTCGATACGTTTGCTGACAGCTATTACAATTTATTTTTCAACTTCTATACAAAAACAACGGTTTGGGCAGAGAACCTTCATGTCAGAGAGGATATCAACTACAAAATTATTGAAATCCTCGGCGCTGAAGGGGTTGAATTTGCTTATCCCGGACAAATGGTGTATGTCAACCAGAAGCACCAGCACGATCCGTTTCAAGTAAATCTCAATAAAGGGGAAAAGGAACGGGCTTAAAAAAGAAAGACTTCGTCTGTAAAGAGGCGAAGTCTTTTTCATGGTAAAATAAGAGAAAAATGACTGTAAGGCGGTGTTGAATTGGAAGCATTCAGAAACATGCTGAATGAAGCGCAGCGAATTGTCGTGCTGACCGGAGCGGGAATGAGCACAGAATCAGGCATTCCCGATTTTCGCTCAGCCGGCGGCATCTGGACTGAGGATGCCTCAAGGATGGAGGCGATGAGCCTTGATTATTTTTTAAGCTATCCGCGTCTGTTTTGGCCTAAGTTCAAAGAATTGTTTCAAATGAAAATGAGCGGGAGCTATGAACCGAATGAAGGGCATTTGCTTTTGGCAGAACTGGAGAAACAAGGGAAGCAGGTGGATATATTCACACAAAACATTGACGGCCTTCATAGAAAAGCCGGAAGCAGACATGTATACGAGCTGCATGGCTCTATCCAAACAGCGAGCTGTCTCTCATGCGGCGCCCGATATGATCTCCCTCATTTGCTGAAGCATGATGTGCCGGAGTGTACAGCGGTCGGAAATGACGGTGAGGTGTGCGGAACGGTATTAAAAACCGATGTCGTTCTGTTTGGCGATGCCGTTTTGCATTTTGACACGCTTTATGAAAAGCTGGATAAAGCCGGCCTATTATTGGTGATCGGCACGTCTCTTGAGGTTGCTCCCGCCAGATTTGTGCCTGAGGATGCAAGCCGGATTCCAGGCATTAAAAAAGCCATTATTAACCTGGAGCCGACGTACTGCGACAGTTTGTTTGATTTCGTCATCCATCAAAAAATCGGAGAGTTTGCCCGGAGCTGGGGCATAAAAAAGTGAGGCCGCAGATAAGCGCCTCACTTTTTTATTCATGAACCGGAACCATTGTATCCTTTAACACACCGAAGGAATAGCCCTTTTCTTTCAGTTTATGGATTAGCACCGGCAGTGCGTTTACTGTAGCAGGAAGATCGTGCATGAGAATCACATACGGCCGATTTGAGTGGCTGTGTTCCATATTGTCAAGCTGCTGCAGTACTTCTGCTACGTATTTTGAGTTGCGGTATTTCCAGTCCATGCTGTCAATCGTCCAATCCCAGTACACAAAACCGTCTTTTTCTAGATTGCGAATTTGTGAATCTGTAAGAGACGGCTTGCTGCCGTAGGGCGTTCTGACGAGATCAGTGCGATAGCCTGTAATGCTTTCCAGCGTGTCACGCGCCTGCACCATTTCTTTTAGCGGTGATGTCGGCGTTTGGTAAAACAATTTGTTATTATGCGTGACCCCGTGTAAACCGAGTGCATGCCCTTCATTTCCGGCCCTTTTAACCGCGTGTTTGAATTCGTTCATTCGCGGTGACAGCATAAAAAATGTCGCCTTTACATCAGCGCTTTTCAGTACGTCCAGCAAGCGGTTTGTAGAGGCTGACGGGCCATCATCGAAGGTTAAATAAACCGTTTTGTCCCCCATATTCTGCTCGGTCTGCAAATGCTTTATCAGCAGGCCTGGGGAGTCGTCTTTCAGCTTCAGGCTTTCCTTCTCATCACGAAGCTGGCTGTTTGTTGTGACAGTGATCTCCTTTGCTTTCGAGGAACTGTTGGAATAACCTAAAATTACCATAAGCAAAAGCAGCACACATAAAACTGCTAAACTTGCAAATTTAAAAGCAAGCGAAACTGCAGAAGGAGAAGCGTCTCCTCTCGTTTGTCGCATATCAATCTCTCCAGTGGCATAAAATCTCTACATACCGCTGTATTGGCAGCTCTGAAGGTGCCATTGTTTACAACCTATGTATTACGAATCAAGTATACAGGAATAAAACTGGAAAGAACATAGAAAAAATGTCGAAATGTCAGATTTTAAGGAAAAAATAATCTCCTTCCCAGCTATTGAGTTCTTGATCTTTCTGTTTTTCAGCTGGTTTGATATGGTAGAATGAGTGACAATGACAGCTTGATTAGACATCAGGATAAATACGAAAAAGGGAGGGCTTATATGAAGATTTTAGTCAATGGCCAACTGGTGGAGCGGAACGAGGCATCCGTTGATGTGGAAGATCGCGGTTATCAGTTTGGAGACGGAATCTATGAGGTTATCAGGGTGTATAAAGGGGTATTATTCGGCTTGCGCGAGCATGCGGAGCGTTTATTCAGAAGCGCGGGTGAGATCGGAATTTCACTGCCGTTCAGTTTAGAAGATTTAGAGTGGGACCTGCAAAAGCTTGTGCAGGAAAATGCGGTCAGCGACGGAGCGGTTTACATTCAAACCACAAGAGGGGTTGCTCCGCGAAAACACCAATATGAAGCGGGCCTTGAGCCGCAGACGACGGCCTATACATTTTCTGTTAAAAAGCCGGAACAGGAGCAGACATACGGCGTTTCAGCCATCACGGATGAGGATCTTCGCTGGCTGAGATGCGATATTAAAAGTCTGAATTTACTGTATAATGTGATGGCAAAGCAGAAAGCCTATGAAGCGGGAGCATTTGAAGGCATTTTAATAAGAGACGGAATTGTTACAGAAGGTACATCTTCTAATGTTTATGCTGTTTTAAACGGTACGGTGCGGACGCATCCGGCTAACCGAATGATTCTCAATGGGATTACACGAATGAAGATTTTGGATCTCATCGTAAAGAACGGCATAGAGCTTGATGAAAAGCCCGTTACTGAAGAAGAGCTGAGACAGGCGGAGGAAATCTTTATTTCTTCAACGACGGCAGAGATTGTTCCGGTTGTGACGCTTGATGGAAAATCAGTCGGAAGCGGAGTGCCCGGACCGGTGACAAAACAGCTGCAGGCGGCTTTTCAAGAAAGCATTCAGCAGGCAGCCCGCATATCATTTTAATGTTAAAAAAGAGCCCGCTTTGCAAGCGGCGCTCTTTTTATTTTTTTACAAATCCAACTAAAATCGAGATGATCGGCGATATATAGAGGAAGAACGTAAATGGGATATAGTCAATGACGGGAACACCAAGCGCGGTTGCCATAAAAGCCCCGCTGACTCCCCAAGGGATCAATGGATTAATCAATGTTCCGCCGTCCTCTAATGATCTTGATAAAAACTTCCGCTGAATGTTTTGTTTGTCATATAAGGATTTATATGACTGTCCCGGTATTAATATAGATAAATACTGTTCGCCTGTTGCAAGATTGACACCGATACTGGAGCAGACAGTTGCTGCAATGAGACTGCCTTTTGAACGGACTCCTTTCATCACACCCTCCAATAGTGCGGAGATCAGGCCGATTTTCTCCATTAAACCGCCGAGTGCAAAAGCGATCATAATAAGAGAAACTGAGCCCATCATGGATTGCAGTCCGCCTCTGTTGATGATTTTAGCGGCTGCCTCATTGTCAGTTTCGAACATGGTGCCATTTTGCAGGGCTGACATAAAAGCCTGAATGCTGCTGTCGGGAACGAAAATGGCAGTCAAAATTCCCGAGGAAATAATCCCGGCAGTCAGAACGGGAATAACGGACACGCGCTTAATCGCCAGCAAAACAACTAAGAGCGGAGAAAGAAGCGCCCACGGTGTGACGTTTGCTGCATCTTTTATTCCGGCAATAACATGTGCAATATCATCTGTTGAAGCAGTGTCTGCTGAGACTGATAAACCAAGAAAGTAAAAAAGGACAACGGTGATCAGCAAGGCGGGAATAGTTGTGCCCATCATGTGGCGAATGTGTTCAAAGATAGATATTTCGCCTATACCCGCAGCGAAATTTGTTGTATCCGACATCGGTGACATTTTATCACCAAAGCAGGCTCCGCAAATGACTGCCCCCGCCGTCCATTCGAGCGGAACGCCCGCCGCGCTCGCCACGCCGATCAGTGCCACGCCAATTGTGCTTACAGTTGTCAGGCTTGAGCCGACTAGCGTGCTGATGATCATGCAGGAAAACAAAGCAGTCAACAGAAGATGGCTCGGTTCAATAAAGGACAAAGCATAAACTGTAACGGACGGTATGGCGCCGCTGTACATCCAAGCGCCGATTAAGATACCGATCAGTGCCAGAACAATGATCGGCTGCACACCGTTTTTAATCCCGTTAACAATTCCTTTTTCAAGGCTGTTCCAGGAAAAACCGTACCATAAACCGGCTGCTGAAAGCAGGACAACACATAGGAACAGCGGGATATGCGGTTCTGTATGAAGAAAAAATAAGCAGGAGATAATGATTCCTAACATGAATATAAATAAACCGACGGCTAACGGAAACGTCAGCTTCTTTTGAGAATCCAAAACAACACCCCATCATTTTCTTTAATGCTTTTGTGCTTTTGGGCACGAAAGCATTATATCAGAAAAAAACGAAAATCCGTGTTTTTTCACAATTATGAATATAAAAAAGTGAGCACGTGGCGTGCTCACTTTACGATCAGAACCGGTATATCTGATTTCGCCGAAAGCTTTTCACTTACACTTCCAAACAAAAGTTTCTTCAGTCTGTTTTGGTCTCTGCTTCCGGTTACAATCAGATCGGCTGAAACCCGGTTGGCATGCTCGATAATTGATTCAGCCGGGTCACCTTCCAATATATCGATATCTCCCTCTGTCTGCTGATCATTCAGCATCATTCTGGCTTCGGCGATGACTTCTTCCGTACGGTCTTCATAAATCATTGGCTCCGGTGGTGCAACATCTGATATCAGCGGGTCAGGAACACTTGTCATGCCTCCGCCAATATAGCTTGCCCCTGCTGCGGGCCTCGGCGGGTCGATGATGGTCTGGTTGTCTTTCATATCATGTGAATGGGCGACTGTAATGGCTGCATTTACCGTTTTCGCAAGATCAATGGCAGTCTGAAGCGCTTTCTTACTGTTTTCACTTCCGTCAAACGCAACAATAATACGGTCAGCATGAAACATCATTCTCACCCTTTCAAAAAACGTCGTACAATACAATACCCGACATCATATCTATTTAATCTTTTCTCTGTTCAAGTAATGATTGACAAAAAAAGGTTTTGTTTATATTATGAAAAAAGAGTGAAAAATCAGAATGAATGGAGGGTTTGCTATGCCAAGGAATGATATGTCTTACAGAACAGTTTCATATTGGCGCGGCAAACCCTTATTCTGTTTTTTTGATTTGGGTTAATCCGCGCGCCGAAAAGCGCTCTGTACATCATAATCGATAACAAAAGGCATGGAGCTGACGCTTCGTGCCTTTTTTATATACAAAATCTTAAGAAAGACAGGTGTATCGGATGTGAAGACAAATACAGAGGCAAGGATTGGTTATGACAACCTGAACGAAAAGAGCTGCAAGGAAAAAATAGAAGGCGGCTGACGAGATAAAGGAGATGGGGATGGATGTTTTCAGTATTGAAAAAGCTGGGCTGGTTTTTTAAAGCCTACTGGCTGCGCTATACCATTGCGATTGTGCTTTTATTATGTGTAAATGTACTTGAGATGTTTCCGCCTAAACTGTTGGGGAACGCCATTGATGATATGAAATCGGGGGAGTTTACCTCAGGCGGGCTGCTGTTTTATGTCAGCGTATTTTTAGGTTTGACAGCGGTGGTGTATATCATGTCTTATTTTTGGATGCACCAGCTGTTCGGCGGGGCGAATGTGATGGAAAAAATTCTCCGCTCAAAGCTGATGGGCCATTTGCTGAAAATGGCGCCGCCGTTTTATGAAAAATACAGAACAGGAGATTTAATGGCGCGGGGGACAAATGATCTCCAGGCTGTCAGTTTAACGACAGGTTTTGGCATTTTGACATTAGTCGATTCCACAATGTTTATGATGACGATCTTTTTGACGATGGGGTTTTTGATCAGCTGGAAGCTGACGCTTGCAGCCATAATACCGCTTCCCATTATGGCTGTTGCGATCAGCATATACGGAAGTAAAATTCATGAAAGGTTTACAGAGGCACAAAATTCTTTCGGAGCGCTGAATGACAGGGTGCTCGAATCGGTCTCGGGTGTGAGAGTGATTCGAGCTTATGTGCAGGAAACGAATGATGAACGCCGTTTTAATGAAATGACGGCCGATGTGTACCGGAAGAATATGAAGGTAGCCTTTATCGATTCTCTGTTTGAGCCGACTGTTAAGCTGCTTGTCGGCGCCAGCTATCTGATTGGGCTGGGGTATGGAGCGTTTCTTGTTTTCCGTAATGAGCTGACGCTTGGCGAGCTTGTTTCCTTTAATGTCTATTTGGGCATGATGATTTGGCCGATGTTTGCGATCGGCGAATTAATTAATGTGATGCAGCGCGGCAACGCGTCCTTAGATCGGGTAAATGAAACCCTTTCTTATGAACCGGACGTGAGAGATCCAAAGCGGCCGTCTGATTTAAAAGAGCCTGGAGATATCGTTTTCAGCCATGTCAGCTTTACATATCCAAGCTCAACAAATGTGAATATTCAAGATATTTCTTTTGCCGTGCGAAAAGGGCAGACTGTCGGGATTGCCGGTAAAACAGGGAGCGGTAAAACGACGATCATTAAGCAGCTTTTGCGCCAGTATCCAGCCGGTGAAGGGAGCATCACATGTTCAGGTGTGCCGATTGAGCAGATTCCTCTTGACCGGCTCCGCGGATGGATTGGATATGTGCCGCAGGATCATTTGCTGTTTTCGCGGTCTGTAAAAGAAAACATCTTGTACGGAAAGCTTGACGCAAGTGATGCTGAGGTAAAGAAGGCTGTTTCAGAAGCTCATTTTGATAAAGACTTGCAAATGCTTCCGGCCGGTCTGGAGACAATGGTGGGTGAAAAAGGCGTCGCACTCTCTGGAGGGCAAAAACAAAGAATTTCAATCGCGAGGGCACTGATGGCGAATCCGGAGATTTTAATCCTGGATGATTCTCTTTCCGCTGTAGATGCGAAAACGGAGGCGGCTATTATCAGCAATATCAGGAAAAACCGCCAAGAGAAAACGACATTTATTCTGACGCATCGTTTATCAGCTGTGGAGCATGCCGATCTCATCCTTGTGATGGACGGCGGCCTGATTTCTGAGAGAGGCACACATCAAGAGCTGATGGCCAATAACGGATGGTATCGGGAACAATACGAAAGGCAGCAGCTGTTCACTGCAGAAGAAGGGGGAGCAGGGGCATGAACACGGGAAAAACATTATGGAGATACGCACTCCTATATAAAAAATTGCTGATCACTGCCGTCCTGTTGCTTGCGATTGCAGTCGGGGCAGAGCTGACCGGACCGTTTATCGGCAAAAAAATGATTGACGACCACATCCTCGGCATTGAAAAAACATGGTATGAGGTCTCGAAAAAAGATAAAAATGCAGTTGAATTTGACGGCACCTCCTATGTCAGGGAGGACCGGATGCAGGGAGCGGCTGCTAAAGAGAAAGAAGCGCATATTTATCAAGTGGGAATGGCGTTTTATTTCATTGATCAGGCTGTCAGCTTTGACGGGAACAGAACGGTTTCTGACGGAAAGCTGACGATCACTAATGGGAACGAAAGCCGGACGTATCCTGCCGAAAAGCTGACAAAGCAGGAGATTTTTCAGTTCTATAAGCCGGAAATGAAGGGGATGACGTTTCTTATTTTTCTGTATGCCGGTTTGCTTGTCTTCTCGGTATTTTTCCAATATGGGCAGCATTATTTATTGCAGATGAGTGCCAACCGCATTATTCAAAAGATGAGACAGGATGTGTTTTCACGCATTCAGAGACTGCCGATCCGCTATTTTGATAATCTTCCCGCGGGCAAAGTAGTCGCAAGAATTACAAATGATACCGAGGCAATCAGAGATTTATATGTGACAGTGCTGTCGACGTTTGTGACAAGCGGCATATATATGATCGGGATATTTACGGCGTTGTTCCTGCTGGATGTAAAGCTCGCGTTTTTATGCTTGGCGATTGTGCCGATCATCTGGCTGTGGTCGATTATCTACCGGAAATACGCTTCCTATTACAATCATCAAATCCGTTCGATCAATAGTGACATTAATGCAAAAATGAATGAGTCCATTCAAGGCATGCCGATCATCCAAGCTTTTCGCCATCAAAAAGAAACAATGAGAGAGTTTGAGGAATTAAATGAATCTCATTATTATTATCAGAACAGGATGCTGAATTTAAACTCCTTAATGTCACACAACCTTGTGAATGTGATCCGCAACCTTGCGTTTGTCTGTCTGATCTGGCATTTTGGCGGCGCAAGCCTAAACGCGGCAGGAATTGTTTCCATCGGTGTGCTGTACGCGTTTGTGGATTACTTAAACCGCTTATTCCAGCCAATTACAGGTATCGTCAATCAGTTTTCTAAACTGGAACTGGCGCGGGTGTCCGCCGGGCGTGTTTTTGAACTGCTTGAAGAAAAGGAAACGGAAGAAACGGGTGAACCGGCGAAGGAGCGCGCGCTGGGGCGGGTTGAATTTAGAGACGTATCATTTGCTTATCAAGAAGGAGAAAATGTTTTGAAACACATTTCCTTTACAGCACAAAAAGGCGAAACTGTAGCGCTTGTCGGCCATACCGGATCAGGCAAGAGCTCGATTTTGAATATCCTCTTCCGCTTTTATGATGCGCAAAAAGGGGATGTGCTCATCGATGGGAGAAGCATTTACAGCATGTCAAGGCAGGAACTTAGATCTCATATGGGGATTGTGCTGCAGGACCCGTACTTATTTTCAGGAACAATCGGTTCTAATGTCAGTCTGGAGGATGAAAGAATTTCAGAAGAAGACATCATAGAAGCACTGCGGCAAGTCGGGGCTGAGTCGCTTCTTGAAAAGCTTCCGAAAGGCATCAGCGAACCTGTCATAGAAAAAGGCAGCACACTATCATCAGGAGAGCGGCAGCTCATTTCCTTTGCGAGAGCTCTGGCGTACGATCCCGCCATTTTGATTTTGGATGAAGCAACGGCGCATATTGATACGGAGACAGAGGCTTTGATCCAGAAGGCACTGGATGTAGTGAAACAAGGGCGCACGACATTTGTCATTGCCCATCGGCTTTCAACCATCAGAAACGCGGATCAAATTTTAGTGCTTGAAAAAGGAGAAATTGTTGAGAAAGGGAATCATGAGGAACTAATGGCGTTAAAAGGGCAATATTATCAAATGTATGAGCTGCAAAAAGGACAGAAGCACTCTATTGCATAGCTTTCAAAAACCCAAGACATTCAATGTTTTGGGTTTTTGTACGCATTAATAAGCCAGTCCTACCCGGCAGCCGATATAGTCTCCTGTAAGAAGCTCGTGATACAGAAAAGCCGCAGTGTCGCCGACAGTGATCTTTTTGCCTTCCGCCGGCAAGACGTTGCGCTCTGCACGGTAATCACCTGCTGCTTCTCCGTCGGGGAGATATGTGGGGCAGATCATGGTCCAGTCTAAGGGCGAATCTCTAAGCATGTCATATACCTTTGCATGCTCCTTGGCAGCGCGGGTCAGCTTTCGTTTTGATTCATTTGTTTCAAATCGGTATTTTCCTGGTTCACATCGTGAATTAAGAATGCCCGCGGTGCCGATCGTGATAAGCCGTTTGATATGCTGTTCCTGCATAATGGCAAGAATATGTGTCATGGCAGCTGACAACGTATCGTCGCCATCTGTACCGAGACAGCTGATGACGATCTCAGCATCCTTCATGACTTCTTTCACATCTTCCCGGCAGCGGGCATTCCCGATAACGATTCGTTCTTTCGGCAGGCCAAGTTTATCATTCGATGACCTGATCAGAGCGTAAATATCAAGTTGTTCATTGGTGCCTGCCAATCTTAAAAAGGCTTGTCCGACACGGCCGGTTGCGCCAAATAAGGCAATTTTCATGAAAAAACCTCCTCGCCCCTCATTATAAAAGGAGGTACTCAGTTTGAACAGCGCGGGAAAGAATACCTGTACAAAAAGACAGAACGATGGGAAACATATTCATTAATCATGGATATACTTACGAACTGCACCAGCTCCCAATTCACAATAGCGATGAATGGCATCTTGATTCCCTCCCTTTTCTCCTAGGATATGTGGTGTAGGAAAAAAGGGTGACAAATATAAAGAAGGCGCGGAAACCGCGCCTTCTGTCAGCCATTTATTGAATTGTTATTGTACGCGGCCGCCCATGTTCTGCTGAGCGAAAGATACTAAACGTTTTGTGATTTCTCCTCCGACAGAACCGTTAGCGCGGGAAGTCGTATCCGCTCCAAGGTTAACGCCGAATTCAGAAGCGATTTCAAGTTTCATTTGGTCGATAGCCTGAGCTGCGCCAGGTACTAGTAATTGATTTGAAGAGTTTTGGTTTGCCATGTGTAAAATCTCCTTTTTTATTTGATATGGTTGGGTTAACTGGAGTTGCACCAGTCTGTGGACCCGCCTCGGGTGTCACTGCCGTCTCGGCGTAACCCAATGCTTTGCCGGCTTGTTACTACGTATTATGTTAGATTTGACTGAAACTCATGCGGGGATTTTAGTGGTAAATCTTGAGAAGGCATAAAAAAAGCTTAGCCGCTCAGGCTAAGCTAATCGTAAATATGAAAAAGCATCAATTCATGTATCTCGTTTTTGAGTGCCGGCTCATCAGCACTGGCGGGAAACAAATCTCCCCATTCAATCTCGCCGCTTTTATGATAGATGCCCTCGTAATGCATGCCTTTATAGTAAAACGAAATTGTCCATCCGGGCAGTTTTTGTTTTTGAAACAAAGGTTTCCAGCTGAAATGAGAAATCATCAGGGGCCACGCTCCTTGAAATTGATATCAATTGACATGGATACGGACGAATTACATTCATTGTATCATTGTTGCAAAACATCATTGAAGGGGCTTTATGATGAACTTGTCCTTGTGTTGAATAAACTTCAAGCCCGCTTTTACATAAAGCGGGCAAATTAGGATGGCCACAGCGATTCATGGGAGGTAATGGCCATCTTCGAAAGATATGAAGCATATTCAAAGCTTCTTCGTTTTGTCAAAGAATCGACAGATTGCAGACTCGGATGAGAAAAAATACTGCGGCCCGGACGTGAATTCGCTTCAAACATCCATACCTTACCATTTTGGTCAATGCCAAAATCAAACCCGATCTCGCCGATGAACCCTTCGATATGGTCATGGAGCACTTGGCTGGCGGTCAATGCCGCCGCAGAAAGCTTTTTAATGACATGTATTCGTTCCGCCGGATCATCGTATACTTCGGCCAGCGTTTTCACTTTTCCGCCATTGGATAGGTGTGTTGTAATGCTGTTTTCTCCTGAAATTTTTACTGCGATGGCGGTCACAGTCCATTTGCCTTTACTGTTTTTATTCGTATGAACGCGGAAATCGGCTGGTTTTCCCTGAAATTCAATCAAATTTACCCCTTGCTGAACGAGAAAGACAGCGGGATCATGCTGTTTTTGAAATTCATCCAGAAATGCGGAAGCATCGGGATAGTCGATTGAAGAAAAAGATTTGGCATCATTTGTATGTTTCACAGTCAAACCGGATTCCGTTTTGGCGAGCTGATAAATCCCGGTGCCGAGTGCTCCGTCCGCCGGTTTTATATAAACCTTGCCAAATGAATCACTCAGCTCTTCAATCCGCTCAACAGTAGGATGAAGGATTGATTTCGGTAAGTAAGGAGCCGTTCTCGGGTCTTTTTCCAGCAATTGATGAACATCCCATTTGTTGAAAAATGTTTTATTGAACCATGGGATTTGATATTCATTGATCAGCCGGTTTTTTGTATTCTGCAAGACAATTGAGTTCTCGATTTTTCTGTTCGGCAAACGGTCATACACGACGTTTGGCAGCGGGACAATGTGTTTCTCCCAGCCATTTTCCCTGTATAGAAGCGCTTCAATCGTCCCTTCCTGCCAATTGATTTGGTGCGCGCCGAACACGAAGCAATAGCTTCCTGTTTGTTCATGCAAAGTGAGCAGTTTAGAAAAAAAGAGAGAACGGTCCTTAAAAGGGCGCTCAAGTGATGCGGTAAACCCCGCGGTGAAGATGCCGATTAACGGACCAATGTGCACCGAATGATCATGAATGAGAATATCAGCCCGGCTGCGATGCGGTATCAGCAGTTCGTGAAACAGATTTTCAGAGAGGACCACTGTCTGTTCGAGATTTCGTCTGAAAGTAACATGGCATCTGACAACCTTCGTTCCGAATGAGGCAGACAAAAGGCCGTCTTGCTTCATTGCGGAGGGCAGAAACAGAGTGTTTTCACTGTTTTTGTCTATGCCGATTAAAAACCGTTTACGATTCACGCGGAAGGACTCCTTTCTGATTTTGCAGCGAAAATAGATATTTGCATCGCTTAAGAGGACAAGTATATAGATGTTCTTTTTTCTCAGGAGAAACATGAAGTATTGATTTTCTGCCTGGTTTAGAATTGATATCCAGGATCCAGATCCTCCCGTCCTTCGCAAGGCATATATCCAGACCGAGTTCAAATAATGGACCGTATCGCTCATCAAGATAATACGGAACCGATTGGGTAATCGAGAATACGTCATCCAGTAAGACTACCTGCTGTTTTTTCGGGATATTTTCAAACCATGTATCAAATGTAAGCGTATCCGATCCGCCTGATAAATTGGCCAGCAGCCCGTTTTTGTATCCGCGTCTCACTGCCTTTCCGACGGTATGCCATTCACCGTCCTCATTTTTTTGCATAAACAGCCGGATATCACAAGGGTATTGCTCCTTATCTTGGATATTTAAATAAGGCTGCATCAAATATTGGTGCTGAAGCACTTTTTTGCACCAAGTTTTAAATGAAGCTTGGTTGGAAAAGGATTTTGTCTGTTTATCCTTTCCGATATGGTAGGTGGCGGTTATGTTTTTCTTGCCAAGCTCCAGAAGTATCACACCTCTGCCGCCAGCACCGAACGCTGGCTTTAAAATACAGGCTTTTTCTTTCGATAAATACGAATGGATTTGTTCAAATCGGCTCACTTTCATGGTTTCCGGAATGTAAGGATTGATCACAGAATGCTCCTGCAAATCTTGAAACACAGTCCATTTATCAGGAAGACCCCGCCCGATAAATTCGGTTTTCGGATATTTTTTGAGCCATTCAACGATCGGCTTTGCTTTTTGTGATTGTGAATCCTTCCCATAAAAACAGCGGTCATAAATATAATCGGGAATCGCAAGTTCTGTTTCGTTCCAATTGCTGCTCGCTGGATGATATACCAGCGCTTTGACACGCAGGGTGTCGGGCAAAATGTCAAACGGTGTAAAGCGGATCAAACGTATGCCGAATTCGGGCGCTCTTGTGGCCAATTCTGCGGAATAATCCTGCTCGTGCTGGCGGGTTAAGGACATAAAACCGAGTGTTATCATGGTGAGACTCCCCCTTTTATTAAAAAGCTGCCGGCGGGTGTCAGCAGCTTTACGCTTCAAAAAACATCAGGAACACAGCTGTCGGTAGTCTACTTTACAGATTACGATTCAGCATCTTGCCCTATTCCTGTTAAACAAGCTGATTTTATGGCCATATGTTTTGTCTCCTTGTTTGCTAAGTGATCACGCCAACCTCTATAATACAAATAGGTCATTCTATTTATGAAAAAGTAAAAGCACAGATGGAGGCAGATGAGCAGGAATGGGTATTGCAGGAACCTTTATATTTATGATCGTGATCGGCGCAGTGATCGGCGCGGTGACCAATCATTTAGCAATTCAAATGCTATTTAGGCCGTATAAGGCATATTATTTGTTTGGAAAACGAGTCCCTTTTACTCCGGGATTGATTCCGAGAAGACGTGATGAGCTTGCGAAACAAATGGGGCTGATGGTGGTAAACCACTTATTAACGCCTGAGGGTATTAAAAAGCGGCTTGTTTCAGATTCAGCCAAAAAGCAGGCGCTTCAAGTCGGAGAACAGCTGATTCAAAACCTGTCGCTATCTGAAATGACAGTAAAAGAAGCGCTTGAAAAAGCCGGAGTAAAGCATCCGGGTGAAGCGGCAGACGCCTGGATCAGCCGCTGGACGGATGATAAATTGAATGAACTTTTCCGCCGATATGAGCATCAAACGTTAAAAGAAGCACTGCCATTGGAAGTGCAAGAAAAGCTTGAAGAGAAGATACCGATGATTTCAGGCTATATTTTGTCGCGAAGCATTCATTATTTTGAAAGTGAAGAAGGAAAAATCCGTCTCGGCAATATGATTGATGATTTCTTAAAAGAACGCGGTATGCTTGGAAGCATGGTGCAAATGTTTCTCGGCAATTCAAGCCTTGCTGATCGCGTGCTGCCGGAGCTTCTGAAGTTTTTGCGGAATGAGGAAACGAATAAGCTGCTTTCTGATCTTCTGAAAAACGAATGGGGCAAGCTGAAGGAGTATACATTTAATGAAGCGGACGAAAAATGGAACGCAAAAGTATTAATCTTTAGCCTGAAACAAAGAGTGCTGCAAGCATTTTCAACTGCTCCGTTTTTTGAAAATACGATTGGCTCGCTTACAGCCCGCTATGAAAATGATCTGAACCATCGTATCCTGCCGGCGCTTTTAGACAAATTGCTTGAGGGGATTTCAACCAATCTTGAAAGTGTATTAAAACGAATGCGCCTTGAGGAAATTGTAAAGGAGCAGGTGGATCAGTTCCCGGTACAGCGTCTTGAAGAAATGGTGCTGTCGATTTCGAAAAAAGAATTTAAAATGATAACCTATTTGGGCGGCCTTCTCGGCGGAATCATAGGTGCAATTCAAGCGTTGTTTGTCATCCTTTTTTAAGAAGAAACGGGTTTCGATTAATGAAAGGAGCTCCATAGTCTGTTATAGTGGAGTGGTATGTCAATCGGCAATAATGAAAGGAGCTATTTACAATGGCTGTTAATTTTTACGATGTAGCGTATGATCTGGAAAATGCATTGCGCGGGAGCGAAGAGTTTACCCGTTTGAAAAACCTGTATGATGAAGTAAACGCAGACGAGTCTGCGAAACGGATGTTTGAAAACTTCCGTGATGTGCAGCTGAGACTTCAGCAGAAACAAATGGCTGGAGAAGAAATTACAGAAGACGAAGTGCAGCAGGCTCAAAAAACCGTTGCGCTTGTGCAGCAGCACGAAAAAATCTCTCAGCTGATGGAAGCGGAGCAGCGTATGAGTATGCTGATCGGCGAATTAAACAAAATCATCATGAAGCCTTTAGAAGAGCTTTACGGCAGTGTCGAAGGCTAATCATTCAAAATCCCTTCTGGATAAGAAGGGATTTTTTTATTCGTTCAGCAAACTAGAAAATCCAGCGATTTCTTTACCTCTCCATTGATGATCACTGATAATGTATGAATTCCGTTGTAATGTTTTCTTGTAGATAAATCCTTAAAGGTTTGTGTTTTGGTATATGATTTTGTTTCGTTTTTTCGTATATTCGTTTCTGTTATTTTAAATACTTTTCGATGATGCTGGCCTCTGGCTTTTACGTAATCAATGGCGTACTCAATTCTTACTTTCTGATCCCTGTCTGAATGAATGTGAAAAGTAAACTTGAGGGTTTCGCCAATAGAAATACGGTTGGACTCGCACGTTAATTCTTGCAGTTGAATCGAGTCAGCATCGTGATAGCCAAAAAGCGATAAAGCCTGTTTATCGCCTTTTTTTAACAAGGTCCGGTAAGCGTGTTTGATGATCCAGTCTGTATGAGGATGTGTTCCATACCATTGTTCTGCGACTTCTCTCAGCAAGTGAGGATGCGTTTTTGATATATCATTAAGGTTGTTGGCCACACTTTTTCTCACATACAAAGACTCGTCCTGCATCAGCTGCTCAAGGATCGGCAGCACGGGGGAGGGGTCCGATTTCAAAGCGGGTATCGATTTTCCCCATGGGAGGCGGGGCCTGCTTCCTTCACTTGCAAGTCTTCTTACGTGCTCATTTTCATGCTTAGACCATATCAGGAATTGTGCAATCATTTTTTCCTGATTTAAAAGCAAAAAAGGTCTCACAGCAAATTCTGAAGTGGAATATGCCGTAAAGTATTCTAATGCCTTTATTGAATCATCCCAATGCTCTAACCCATACTGCTCCACATAATCAGGAAATATGATTCCGCTGAGTCCCTTAAAATGAGGAGCTGCATCCCATAATACTGCAAGCGCTTCGCCATAATGTTTCGGCAGTGTTTCGTATAAAGCAACGGTAATGCGGCGCATGCGTTCTTTTAATGCGAGCCCAGGCCATTCTCCCGTCATTAAGAGTTCCTCGAATTTGTCTTTGTTGAATGCTGGATAGGTTTCTTTTACAGTATCTGTCAATCGAGAGATCAGTTCTTGATTATAAATTTCTTTTAATACAGTCATTGGACCACCGCTTTTTTCATTTAATGTTTATATTGTATACGAATGTACGTTCCTATTCAAGTGGTGAAATCCAATAATTAACATTACACGCTACCTTAGTTACACAGATATTGGTTGCTTTTTTTAGTTAAAAAAACCCTTGTCATCTGCAGAGAAAACTGGGATAATAACATTGAAAGCGCCTACACTTACCTATTTCAAATGGATACGGTCGCATATCATGCCGTTATATAGAGGGGATAAGCAACAGAGAGTAAGTGTTCGGAGCGCATCATTGGTCAAATAAGGGGTTCCTGATACATGATTTTTCGTAAATCGAAATAACGATATTAGGGAGAATGGCTGCTTCGATCGTATCCTATTATGATTGCATATATAAAGTCTGCTGAGTCAGGCTTTTTTTGCTGTACAGAAAAGGTTGTTCTAAACACAGAGACAGGGTCATATCCTATACACAAGTACAGTCATCAAGGAGGGGGACATCTCTGTGTCTAAACAATTGCTTGCCTTAAACATAGATGGAGCGCTGCTTCGGTCGAACGGGAAAATTCATCAGGCAACGAAAGACGCGATTGAATATGTTAAGAAAAAAGGGATTTACGTCACACTTGTCACCAACCGTCATTTTCGCTCAGCTCAGAAAATAGCAAAATCGCTGAAGCTTGATGCAAAGCTGATCACCCACAGCGGCGCCTATATCGCTGAGAAAATAGACGCGCCCTTTTTTGAAAAAAGAATTTCTGACGATCATACTTTTAATATCGTTCAAGTGCTTGAGAGCTATCAATGCAACATCAGGCTTCTTCACGAGAAATATTCAATTGGAAACAAGAAAAAGGTCAATTCAAATTTGCTTGGGAAAGCGCTGATCCACCCGTCAGATCCCATCTTTTACCCGGTTCAGTTTGTTGAATCGTTAAGCGATCTTCTGATGGATGAACCGGTGAGTGCGCCCGTCATCGAAGTATATACAGAACACGATATTCAGCAAGACATTACAGAAACGATTACAAAAGCCTTCCCGGCGGTTGACGTGATTCGCGTCAACGATGAGAAGATGAACATTGTTCCAAAGGGAGTTTCGAAGGAAGCGGGCCTTGCACTTGTTGCTTCGGAACTGGGGCTGGGGATGGAGGATGTAGTCGCTATCGGCCATCAGCAAGACGATCTTCCGATGATTGAGCTTTCCGGACTTGGGGTTGCAATGGGGAACGCTGCACCGGATATTAAGAGAAAAGCCGACTGGGTCACAAGGTCAAATGACGAGCAAGGCGTCGCATATATGATGAAGGAATATTTCCGTATGCAGCAGCGAAAAGGGTTCCTCGATAAGTTCCACATGAAACGCGTATAAAAAAGCCGCTCGCGCCCAAACAGGTGCGGCGGCTTTTTTGCCGGATTGATTTTAGCTGTTTATTTCTGTACACTAAAGAAAGTTTTGAATCTGATAAATTAGGTGATGAAGTTGCAAATGAAAATAGAAGGCATACACGATGACCGCCTTCATCGGCCACTGCAAAATATCGCAAATTTGTTTTATGAGGAATGCGATCTTGTCTACGGCGGAGAGGAGCCGGCGGATTTTGTCATCTCTTTAGCGTGCACGCAAACGGATGAGCATGTGACGGTTTCAGGAGAAGTGAAAGGAACCGGAATTAAGGAACACCATACTAAAGCTTTTTCTCCTGATATGAATGAAAAAGAAGCTTTCAAACAAGTGAAAAACACAATTTCTTATGTTTACTTAAATCTACTTCAAGCGCATACGGGCATGACGCAAAAGTGGGGAATCCTCACGGGAATCCGTCCGACGAAGCTGCTTCATAAAAAGCTGCAAAGCGGGATGCCGAAGGAACAGGCGCATGCAGAATTGAAAAAAGACTATTTAATTCATGATGAGAAAATCGAATTGATGCAGCAAATTGTCGACAGGCAGCTGGCGGCAGTTCCTGATTTGTATCAAGTAAAGGACGAAGTCAGTATTTATATCGGTATTCCTTTCTGCCCGACCAAATGTGCGTATTGCACATTCCCTGCATACGCCATCCAAGGACAAGCAGGCAGAGTCGGCTCATTTTTATGGGGGCTGCATTACGAAATGCAGAAAATCGGCGAATGGCTGAAGGAGCATGACGTCAAGGTCACAACCATATATTTTGGCGGCGGGACGCCTACAAGCATTACAGCGGAAGAGATGGATCTTCTGTATGAAGAAATGGTCCGCTCCTTCCCGGATGTGAAAAACATTCGGGAAATTACTGTGGAAGCCGGCCGCCCCGACACGATTACTGAAGAAAAACTTGCCGTGTTGAACAAATACGATATTGACCGGATCAGCATTAACCCGCAATCCTATGAAAACGAAACGCTCAAGGCAATCGGCCGTCATCATACGGTGGAAGAGACCATTGAAAAATATCATCTGTCACGCCAGCACGGCATGAATAATATCAATATGGATTTAATTATCGGTTTGCCTGGCGAAAGCGTGAAGGAGTTCAGACACAGCCTTTCAGAAACCGAGAAACTGATGCCGGAATCGCTGACTGTTCACACCCTTTCCTTTAAGCGGGCGTCAGAAATGACAAGAAACAAACATAAATACAAAGTTGCCGGGAGAGAAGAAGTTTCTCAAATGATGGATGATGCGGTAGCTTGGACGAAAGAGCATGGATACGTGCCTTATTATTTATACCGCCAGAAAAATATTCTTGGAAATCTGGAAAACGTCGGGTACTCGATTCCGGGCCAGGAAAGCATCTACAACATTATGATTATGGAAGAGGTGCAGACGATTATCGGCATCGGCTGCGGTGCGGCAAGTAAATTTATTGATCCGGATACAGGGAAAATTACACACTTTGCCAATCCGAAAGACCCGAAATCATACAATGACCGATTTGAGCACTACACGGACGAAAAGATCAAATATTTAGAGCGGATTTTTGAGAGAACGTCAAAGCAGCACTGATCACAGTGCTGCTTTTTTTATCCCCGCAGTTTTTTCACAGGCTGAACGTCCGGCTTCCATTTAAACACCTTGTTCAGCTGGCGGTAAATCCATTTTGATTCTTTTGTTAATAACGGCCCCAAAATCGCAAGAATGAGGACATATAATGCGGCGAACGGCTTTAATGTAACTGACAGGCCGCCGGCTATGCCGAGGTTGGCAACGATAATCGAAAACTCTCCCCGTGATACGATCGTAAGACCGATATTGGATGAGGCTTTATGAGAAAGCCCTGCGCGGCGCCCAGCCACCATTCCGGCGATAAAGTTTCCGAATATGGTCAGGATCACAGCTCCCAATGCCAGCCAAACCGCTTCACCGAGCGAAAACGGGTCTATGCTGAGGCCGAAGCTGAAAAAGAACATCGCGCCGAAAAAGTCGCGAAACGGAACGACAAGGTGCTCAATCCGATCGGAATGCTCTGTTTCTGAAAAGACCAAACCGAGCAGCAGCGCGCCGATGGCTTCTGCCACATGAATTGTCTCTGAAAATCCGGCGATGAAAAAGAGCGCTGCAAAAATGACGATAATAAACACTTCGTTTGAGCGTATGTCCAACAGCTTATTCAAAAGCGGCGGGAGCTTTCTGGCCGCGATAAAAAACAGCAGCATATAGCCAAATGCGATCAGAATGGACAAAAGCGCACCCCCGACTGATGTCGCGTCTCCAAGCACAAGGCCGGAAACAACAGACAGATACACGGCAAGGAAAATATCCTCAAACATAATAATGCCGAGAATCAGCTCGGTTTCCGGGTTGGCCGTTCTTTTTAAATCGACCAGCACTTTTGCGACGATCGCGCTTGAAGAAATGGTGATGACGCCTGCCAGCACGAGGACTTCCAGAAAAGAAAACCCGGTGATAAAGCCATAAAGCAGGCCGAGGGTGAAGTTAATCAAAATATAAATTGATCCGCCAATTGCGATGGATTTTCCAGATTTGATCAGCTTTCCGACAGAGAATTCAAGTCCGAGATAGAAAAGGAGGAAAAGCACGCCCATCCGCCCGAAAAACTCAATGATTTCACTGCTTTCTATAAACGTGAGGTCAATGATCCCGACTTTAGGGGCATGAGGGCCAAGCAGCATCCCTAAAATAATGAGAAACGGGATAATTGAAAACTTAATTTTATTTGCGATGACACTGGCAATTGCCACAAGCACAAGCGCGGTTCCGACTTCAAACACAAGATGATCCATCCGCTGATCACACGCCCTCTCTAGAAAGAAAATCATGAGTCAGTTTCTTCAGATGCTTTCTTTCACCTGAGAGGACAAGGGTATCATCTTCTTCAATCACCGAGTCCGCACCCGGATTTAAAAACTTTTGCTGGTTGTGTTTAATGATGGCGATGACAGTGACATCATAGTTTTGACGGACATCAAGTTCGCCGAGGGTGCGCCCGATTGACTTCGCGCCTTTTTCCACCTTAAACCATTCAATAATGAGGTCGCTAAACGCCATCTCGATGGATTCCAGCGCCTGCGGCTTATAGACCATGCCGCCCAAAATGGCGGCAATTTGCCTTGCTTCAGAATCATCCAATGAAATATTGGAAAGAAGCTCATCGGGATCCCGGTCATCAAACCGATAGATTTCCCTTCTTCCGTCATCATGAATGATAATCGTCATTTTTTCGCGGTTTCTTGTTTCAATTTCAAATTTTTTGCCGATTCCCGGCAAATCGTTTTCTTTTATATTCAATGAAAATCCCTCCGAATGTAGTGTTGGCATAAAAGATAGGGTACAAACAAAACGGTATACATTCATATTCGGAGGTAATTAGACTGGTATTTGACAGGGACGGCACAAACCCTTTCCAGCCTGTTGATGTGAGGATCATCAAGCGGCTTGACAGATAACGTTCTGATCGACTGCGCCAATGGATTGTACTCTTTCATAAACTCCGCCAGATGCAGACTGCCCGGTGAAGGCGCTTTGGCTGATTGTGATTCTTTCGGATATGAGGCCATTGGCACATAGCTGTCAGTGCTTGCATCAAACTGGGAGGGCAGGACCACGTCAGAAGGGGGAAAGCACACCATAAATAAGCTTAATAGAAAGCTGATCAGCAATTTATCCATGTTACCTTCCCCCTTTCTCATTCTATATCCCTTCCATTTCACTATATAAAACTTTATGTTCCCATTCAAATGATATGCATTTTTCAGTATCTATTGACCTTGAAAAATAAAAAAGGTTTCTTTAAGGACGGCGGGGAATGTATATGAGAAAGAAAAAAAGAAAGCGTATACATGGAGGTGTTTCATATGGATTATATTCAATATGAACTGAAGGGGCCTGTGGCAGAAATTGTGCTGAATCGCCCTGATGCTCATCACGCCTTGAATGAGCAAATGCTTTTCGAGCTGAAGGAGGCGTGTGAAAAGGTTTCTGAAAGCGAGGCGCTCATCGTCCTCCTGAGAGGTACCGGAAAAGGTTTTTCGGCAGGCGGCGATATAAGGATGATGACCTCTGAGCATGACCCTGATCAATTTAGGCAGCTGATGGATACGATCGAAGCCATTACTTTAACGTTATACGAAATGAAAAAAGTGACAATTGCCGCTGTCCATGGTGCTGCCGCGGGGCTGGGCTTGAGTTTAGCACTATGTGCTGACATTGTGCTTGCGGAGAAAAATGCCGTTCTTGCAATGAACTTTATCGGCATCGGCCTTGTTCCTGATGGCGGGGGACATTATTTGCTGAAAAAAAGGATTGGGGAAGCGAAAGCGAAAAAGCTGATTTGGAGCGGGAAAAAGCTATCCGCTGAAGAAGCGGCTGGCATGGGTCTCTTGGATGGAACATTTAACGGAGATCCTATGGAAGGTGCAAGACCTTATGTTGAAACGCTTTTAGCCTCGCCCCTATTGGCAATGATTGAGACGAAAGCCATTTTTCAAAGACTCCATATTGATGAATTGAAGAAGGTGCTGGCTCTTGAACGAAGAGCCCAGGAGAGAATGAGGAGGACCAAAGATCACCAGGAAGGAATCCGTGCATTTTTAGAGAAACGGGAGCCGAAGTTTCAAGCATAACAGATCAGCCGGGAAGCTGATCATCTCTGAAATAAAATCAGCTTTCCGGCTGCATTCACTAAACGATGGGTATGACTATGAAGCTCTTTTTCCTTTAACAGGGCTTCACCCTGCTGTTTTGCCGCATCTTCGTTTTCCGCCTCAAATCGCTCGTTTATCAGTGTTTCTCCCGAAGGATCAAAAGCCGTAAGAAAATACTCCGCCATCATATTTCGCCTCCAACTTCATCATTTATCGTTCTTTCTTCATTTATATTCTAAATAGCAAACCAAAATCCTTTATTATGTTTTAACCAAATATAGTATATAATGGGTCAGGGAAGGAGGAGATTCGGTGCTGACGATTGATCACGTAACGAAGACATTTGGAGATTATAAAGCGGTTGACGGTTTGAATTTGGAAATTCCGGAACGGCAAATGTTTGGCCTCTTAGGCGCAAACGGAGCGGGAAAAACGACGACCTTTCGCATGATTCTCGGCTTATTAAGCATTACGGAGGGTACGATCAGCTGGAAAGGCCGTCCCGTCAACTACAGTATGAGCAACAAAATCGGATATTTGCCGGAAGAGCGCGGACTATATCCGAAAATGAAGGTAAAGGACCAGCTTGTCTATCTGGCAAGATTAAAAGGCATGGAGAAACGCGAAGCCGTAAAAGAGCTCGGAACATGGCTTGAACGCTTCAATATAACAGAATACGAGAATAAAAAAGTAGAAGAGCTTTCAAAAGGAAACCAGCAGAAAATCCAGTTTATTTCGTCGGTTTTGCATAAGCCTGAGCTGCTGATTCTCGATGAGCCATTCAGCGGGCTGGACCCTGTCAATGTCGAGCTGTTGAAGGAGGCTGTTATCTCTTTGAAAAACAGCGGTGTCTCGATTTTATTTTCCAGCCATCGGATGGAGCATGTCGAGGAGCTGTGTGAGCACCTTTGTATTTTGCAAAAAGGGAAACCTGTTGTGCAAGGCAGACTGAAGGAAATTAAACGTTCATTCGGCAAAAAGAATGTGACCATTCATTCCGACGACGATCTGCATTTTTTACAGGGGCATGAAGGAATTACGCAATGGAAAGAAACGGCCGGCGGCGTAAAGCTGCAAATTGCCAATGAAGACATCTCTCAAGAGATCTTCGCCATGCTCCAAGGAAAAGGATTTATTCGAAAGTTTGAGCTTGAAGAGCCGTCACTCCATGATATTTTTATAGAAAAGGTGGGGGCCGTCTATGAATAAATTTTTGATCATGCTTTCTCATACATACAAAAGTAAGATTATGGCAAAGTCTTTTATTATTTCTACTGTCATTACGGTTCTGCTTGTATTGGCTGTCACCAATTTAGAATCGATCATTTCCATGTTTCAAGGAGAAGATACAAAAGAGAAAATTGCTGTTATTGATGAAACAAACGAATTATATCCGATTTTCTCTAAGCAGCTGAAAGCAGTCGATACAGACAGCGATCTTGATGTGAAGCAGTCTAAGCAATCAGAGGAAAAGGTTATAAAGCAAGTCAAAGAGGAAACGCTTGATGGGATGCTCATTATCAAAAGAGATGAAAAAGGGACGATCTCAGGGACGTACAAAGCGTTAACGATTTCGGATGAAAGCACGTATCAAACACTGCAGCAGGCGTTAACACAAACAAAAACCGCTGTTGGAACAGAGGAGCTCGGCGTTTCGCAGGAAGCCATCAGCAGCCTCTATGCGCCTGTCACTGTCGGGCAGGAGGCGCTGAAAGAGGGGGCAAAGTCTGAGGAAGAGCTGGGGCAGGCGATGGGGCTTGTTTACATTATGCTGTTTGTCATATATTTCTCAGTTATTATGTATGCCAGCATGATTGCGATGGAGGTTGCGACCGAAAAATCTTCGCGTGTCATGGAAATCCTCATCTCAAGCATGCCGCCGATCCAGCAAATGTTTGCAAAGCTGTTAGGCATCGGCCTCGTCGGAATAACACAGCTTGCTGTCATTATTTCTGCCGGATATCTATCGCTGAAGCTGAACAAAACGAGCGAAACGGCTTCATCTGTCGGCGGTTTTCTTAATCTGACCGACGTTCCCGTTTCTACCGTGATATATGCTGTTATTTTCTTTTTGCTCGGTTACTTTTTATATGCGACACTGGCCGCGTTTCTTGGCAGCGTCGTCAGCAGAATAGAGGACGTGCAGCAAACGATCACACCGATGACGCTGTTGGTGGTTGCCGGTTTTATGATTGCCATGTTCGGACTAAACGCTCCGGACGCAGGATTTATTACGGTCACATCGTTTATCCCGTTCTTTACGCCGATGATTATGTTCTTACGCGTCGGCATGCTTGATATTCCGTTTTGGCAGGCGGCTGCCGGCATCGGGATAACACTGCTCACCATTATCATACTTGCCGTCATTGGCGCCAGAATTTATAAAGGCGGCGTCTTGATTTACGGCAACTCAAGCGCGTTTAAAGCAATCAAACAAGCGCTGCGTTTGTCAAAAAGCTGATTGGAAAACAGCCTGGGGATGCTCAGGCTGTTTTTGATTGTATTCGTTTTGACAGAACGTGCATTCGTAAGAAATCGGTGCTAAAATAAGGGTACTTCATCCTGGAAAGGAGCAGAATGTTGACTGATCTAACCTTTATTCATGCGGCAGATCTTCATCTCGACAGCCCGTTTTACGGGATATCGCATCTGCCGGAACCCATTTTTGCCCGGATCAAAGAAAGCACGTTTTCAAGCGTGAGACATATCATAGACGCTGCAATCACAGAGAACGTTGATTTCGTTTTGCTGGCGGGGGATTTGTTTGATGAGGCCAATCGAAGTTTAAAGGCGCAGCTCTTTTTGAAAAAACAGTTCGATAGACTTAGAGAGTACGGGATTTCAGTCTATGTGATTTTTGGGAACCATGATCATCTCGGCGGAGAATGGACGCCGATTGAATGGCCGGAGAATGTTCACATGTTTACATCCCCAGTCCCTGAAGAAAAATCGTTTTATAAGGATGGCAGGCGCGCAGCAAGCATTTACGGTTTCAGCTATCAGACCAGAGCTGTGACGGAAAACCAAGCCGCCCGCTACCGGAGATCAACTGACGCGCCCTTTCATATCGGGATGCTCCACGGCACGTTATCAGGATCTGAAGGACACGATCCATATTGCCCGTTTACTCAGGATGATCTTGTGAAAAGCGGGATGGATTATTGGGCGCTTGGCCATATTCACAAACGCCAGGTTCTTTCTGCCGGGAAGCCGGCCGTGATATATCCGGGAAATCCTCAAGCGCGCCATATGAAGGAGACAGGAGATAAAGGCTTTTATCTTGTCCGTGTGGAGCGCGGAGATATTTCCTATGAATTTAAGAAAGCGCATGACGTCCTGTGGGAGAAAGCAGAAGTTGATGTGTCAGCGATAGAGAATATGACCGCGCTCTTTCAAATTGTCGAGGACACGTTTTCAAAGCTGCGGAAAAAAGGGACTCCTGCTTGTGTGAAGCTCGTATTACAGGGGACCGCGCCAGAATGGTTATCGGATGCGCCGAGAGGTTCACTGGACGAGCTCCTTGAAGCCTTTCAGGAGCAAGAGGTGGACGAGGAGAATTTTATATGGCCGCTCTCATTGGAAGATGAGACGGAAAATGAAGCAGAGCTTAAGAGCCTTGATCCTTTTTTCGGCGGTTTATTGGAAGACATTGAACAGACTGATCTTGCAGGTGTGCTTGAAGGACTTGAGCGGCATCCTGTATATAGGAGACACGCAGACCGGTTTAGTCAAGGGGAAATAAAGGAAATAAAAGAGCAGGCACAGGTTTTATTGAAAAGACAGCTTAAGGTGCTTGAGTCATGAGGCGGTGAAAGCTATGCGAATCATATCAATACATATCTACCAATACGGAAAATTTTTAAATCGAACCTTTCACTTTTCCGCCTCGCCTGTCCAATTAATCTACGGATTAAATGAGGCAGGAAAAACGACGATGATGTCATTTATCGAAAGCATGCTGTTTGGTTTTCCGAAATCGAAAAAATATGAACCGAAATCAGGCGGTGTGTATGGCGGTGTTCTTGAGGCTGAGCACCCTGAATACGGCGTGATGAAGATTGAACGGACGAAAGGAACCGCTGAGAAGGTAAGGGTGTACACAGAAACCGGAGAAGTAAAGCAGGAAGATTTTCTGAAGCAGCTGTTCCAGGGTACGGACAGGGCGCTGTACAAAGCCATTTATTCGTTTGACGTATTCGGATTGCAGGAAATTCACGCCTTTAATCGGGACAAGATTGGAGAATTCCTGCTGTTTTCCAGTCTATTTGGCGCTGAAGCCGTATCAAAGCTTGATTCAAGACTGATGAAGGAAAGCGAAAGGCTCTTTAAACCAAACGGCCGAAATCCTCATTTGAATCAGGAGCTGGAAACGCTGAAGCAGCTGGCAGCAAAGCTGAAGCAGGCTGAAGCGGAGGAGGCGGGCTATCAGCAGCTTCTTGAGGAGAAAAGAACGCTCGAGTCCCGTCTTGCTGCTGCTGAAACAGAGATGAAAGAGACTGCGGAACATATTCGAAACATCGACAGAGCCATTGAACTGAAGCCGGTGCTAATCGAAAAAACTTTGCTGGAACAGGCGGTTGGACAATATCCGGAGCATGCGGGGCAATTCCCTGCTGACGGATTACATCGATTAGAAAAGTATGAATCCCATCTTCATCCGAAATCCGCACAGCTGGAGGCGCTTCGGGTAAAGCTTGCAGAGTTGGACAAACAGCTGCAAAAGCTTAACCCGAATGAGGATATATTGGCGAATGAAGCGCTTATTCTAGAGCTATCATCAGCATTTCATATGTACCAATCCTACGGGGAACAGCTTGCCGCCATCCAGGCTCAGCTGCGCCAGTCCTCTTCACAGGCAGCGGCCGGGCTGGAGCAGCTGAATAAAACAGATGAAAATGAACTGCTGAATATGAACACGTCCTATGACTATGAATGGCAGCTCCAGCAGGCGGTGCGGCATTACGTGCAGGCAAGAGACAGAAAAAGACAGCTCGACGAAGCGTTTGAAGCGGCGCGGCGCGAGCTGGAAGACGCTGAAAGGGCAGTTCGTGACGTATCTTTCGCTATACTTGAAAACAGCCAAAGAAAAGAAAAAGAAGCCGCTCTTACAGCATATGATAAAGCACAGGGACAGCATCAAGAGCAGATGAAACTGAGGGAACAGCTGAAGTTCTTCGAAAGGCAGCAGGCGAAACACAAGAAGATCATGATTGCAGCAGGCATTCTCTTCATGGTTCTCTTTCTGCTGCTGGGGCAATGGATTCCAGCCATATGCGTCGGCGCTGCACTCATGCTGTATGCCTTTACAACTGGCAGAAAGCCGCTGTCTTCTGAAGAAGTAAGGGAGAGGAAAGAGCCAGAGACGGATATTTCTCCGCGAGAAGCCGAAGCGATTAGAGAAGCGTTATGGGAGGATGACCGCAATAAACAGCACCTCACATCGTTGCGGGCAGAGCTCCAGCAGAAAGAGGCAGCTTACGAAAGGATCATCCAGCAATTCGAACAATGGGAGGCCGATATGGCTCCCTCCTTCAGCCAAGCTGAGCAATTCATGAATGAACTCGGATTTAAGGAAGACCCTTCCTTCTTGCTGGATGCTTACAATGTAATGAAGGATGTAAAAAAAGAAGTGAAGAAAAAACATGAGCTAACGATCGAAGCCGGGAGACTTCAAAAGCATCGGCGGACATTTGAGGAACGCGTCAGAATGCTGCATCCTGACAAAAACGATTCTCAAACCCCCGTGGCTGATGTCCTTCACGCACTGCGGAAAAATGCAGAACGCGAAAAAGAGATCGAGAAACAAAAAAGAGAAATTGAAACAGATATCCAATATCACGAAGAGCAGGTGCTGGAGCTGGAGCAAGAAATACGGTATTTCCAAGCGCAGATCGAACAATTATTCACTGAGGCGGGTGCAAAAGACAGAAATGAGTTTTTCGCCATAGCCGATATCAGCAAGAAATTGAAGGATATTGACACAAAGCTGTATAACGTAAATGCGCAGCTTCAAGGTGTCAGCTCAGCAGAACTTCATCTGGCGGGCTCCGGCACTCTTTCTGAATTGGAACAAAAACGACTGCAGGAACATGAAAAAAAAGAACGGCTCGATGAGGAGCTGAAACAGCTGCGCGCTCAAATCGCAATGGTTTTGGTCAAACAGGAACAGCTAGAGGCTTCGGGATTGGTCTCAGATCTCAAATTGCAAACCGAAATGCAAAAAGAGCGTGTGAAAGAAGCTGCAAAAAAATGGGCATCGATTCAAATGGTCAGACATGTGATCAGAAACAAAATGGAGCGGCATAAAAAAGTCGGCCTGCCGCGTCTTTTGGAGACGGCTGGAGAATTCTTCCGCCCGCTGACTGACGGCAGCTATCAATCGATTTATTTTTCCGAAACAGATGATTCCATCATGGTCATGAACAGCGCTGGAACGGTATTTCAGGCGGAAGAGCTGTCTCAGGGCACGTGTGAACAGCTGTATACAGCAATTCGTTTCGCTCTGGCCGTTACTCGTCAGGATGGGGCAATGCTGCCATTCCAGCTCGACGACAGCTTTGTACATTTCGATCAGAAACGTCTGAACCGTGTGCTGGAAATGCTTGCTGTTTTATCAGGAGGAGAACGGCAGATTTTCTATTTTACATGCCATGAACATGTAAAAAATGCGTTTCAAAGTGATCAAATCATCCATTTAGTATCATAAATGAGGTTATATAGCTGAAAATCGGTATGTGATATACTGATATTATGTAAGATACGGAGGGAGCTTTAATAGTATGGCTAAAGGGATTATGCTACATGAGGTTGGCGAACAGGTTGACCAATATCTATTGATCAAATCCTTAACAAAAGGGATTGCAAGCAATGGAAAACCGTTTTTAACTCTGATGCTTCAAGACCAGTCAGGTGATATTGAAGCCAAGCTGTGGGATGCCAAGCAAAGTGATGAAGTAACCTATGCGCCGCAGACGATCGTTAAGGTTGTGGGGGATGTCCACCATTACCGCGGACGCACCCAGCTGAAGCTGAGAAATATCAGACCGGTGAGCGAGAATGAAAACGTCAATATTGATGATTTTTTGGAAACTGCGCCGATTCCGAAAAATGAAATGCTGGATACCATCACTCAATATATATTTGAAATGAAAAATCCAAATATCCAGCGGATAACAAGATATTTGGTCAAAAAGCACGAAGCAGAATTTATGGATTACCCGGCGGCTACGAAAAATCATCACGAGTTTGTCTCAGGTTTAGCGTATCACGTCGTCTCTATGCTGAATCTGGCAAAAGCAATTGCTGATTTATATCCGTCTCTTGACCGTGATCTTCTTTATGCAGGAGTTATCCTTCACGATCTCGGAAAAGTGAAAGAGCTGTCCGGGCCCGTTTCCACTTCCTATACAGTAGAAGGCAATCTGCTTGGCCATATTTCCATTATGGTCACAGAGCTGTCCAAAGCGGCTGAGGAGCTTCAAATCGATTCTGAAGAGGTGTTGATTCTTCAGCACTTGATTCTGAGCCATCACGGCAAAGCAGAGTGGGGCAGCCCAAAACCGCCGATGGTAAAAGAAGCGGAAATTTTGCACTATATTGATAATCTGGATGCGAAAATGAATATGATGGACAGAGCGCTGGAGCGCGTGAAGCCGGGTGAGTACACTGAACGTGTATTCGCACTTGAAAACCGTTCCTTTTATAAACCGACTTTTCATCAATAATCAAAAAGGACTGATGCTGACATGTTCAGCTCAGTCCTTTTTTACATGCTTTTCCCGCTCATAACCTGTCTCATTCCTGCATAAGGTTAAAAATAAAGAATCTATGCAAAAGGGGGAGAAGCCCGTGTTGTTTTTTCCATGGTGGGTATATCTTTGTATTGTGGGTATCATTTTCAGTGCATATAAGCTGGTTTCAGCAGCCAAAGAGGAAGATAAGTTAGACCAGTCTTTTATTGAAAAAGAAGGTCAGGTTTATATTGAAAGGATGGAAAAAGAAAAAGAACGCCGCACGTCCCAGCAGCGTGAGGAAGAAAACCAAAATCATTCCATCGCATAAAAAAAGCTGCGCAGCTCAGTGAGCCTGCACAGCTTTTTTTATTATTTAGAACTGTTTGAAGAACCGCTAGTAGAAGCAGAAGTTTTAAATGTATCCTTCAAATCTTTATCTTTCACATCGATGTCAGCTTTTTTCATTACTTTTTGAACGGCTGCCTGCACAGCTGTGTTGTCATTAAGTTTTTGGTCGAGAACATCAGATTTCAGCTCTTTTTTCATATCTTCATATTTTCCGCGTTCTTCAGTCTTTTTGATGATATGGTAGCCAAATTGTGTTTTCACAGGGTCGCTGACTTCGTTTGTTTTCAACTTGAATGCAGCTTTTCTGAATGTGGAATCCAGTTGTTCGTTATCTTTTGAAATCCAGCCAAGTTCGCCACCGTTTTTAGCTGAGCCTGTGTCTGTAGAGTATTCCTTCGCAAGGGCATCAAATTTCTCACCTTTTTTCAGCTTTTTCTCTACTTCCTCAGCTGTCTTTTTGTCAGCGACAAGGATGTGGCTTGCGCGAATTTGGCCTTTTAAGTTTTCCCAGTATTCTTTAATTTCGTCATCTGTAACCTTGATGTTATCTTTAGCTGCTTTTTGTGTAAGTAATTCATATTTAACTTGTTCTTTGAGGTAATCTTTTCCATATTGATCTTCTAACGCAGTATATTGATCGCCGAGCTGTGTTTTGTATTCTTTCATCTTGTTGTCAATTTCTTTATCTGATACTTTGTATTTCTTGTCCAAAACTTTTTCTTGCACCAGCTGAGTGAGGACGCTCGCTCCAGCTTGTTTTTTCATGTTTGTGTAAAGTTCGCCTTTTGTCACATCGCCTGCGTCTGTTTTTGCGATGACTTCTTTGTCGCCGCTGCTGCAAGCACTGAGAGCGAGGATGCTTGTAGCAGTGATAGCTGCTATTGCGATTTTCTTCATTGTTTTCAAACACTCCTAATCATTCCAAATTGAATTGCCTATGCGTATCATAACATATTGTGGCTTTCTGTAAAAAGATTTTAAATAAAGGGCATTCGTCTAGTCAAACTTTCGCTGATGACATACAAATATATTGATCAAGAAAAGGAGGTATGTAACATGAGCGGAGGATATTCAAACGGTTTCGCTTTGCTTGTTGTACTGTTCATTTTGCTTATCATTGTAGGTGCAGCTTACATCTACTAAGCAGCAAAAGGGATCGCTTGTTGAATAAGCGATCCTTTGCTTTCACAAGCGCCTAATCGTTTCATCAATTAACTGCATAAGATGTAATTGGAAAATAAAGCTTTTTACAGGAGGTGCTTTTTAAGATGGGTGAAGTATTTGCAGGCGGTTTCGCTTTATTGGTCGTCTTATTTATCTTGTTGATTATCATCGGCGCTTCTTGGCTTTACTAATCAATGCAAAAAAGCATAGCTGCCGGTTCTAGCGAGACCGGCAGCTATGCTTTCTTTACTTCCTTCATATTTAAACAGTAAAGGATATCTCCACAAATGAAGAGATCAGTAAAATTAATATACATACATTGATAAATCGAAATACCTTATCCTGGCGCTCTTCAGGAATCTCTCTGACAAGGCATAATGTATTGGTGAGCCTGTTTATAAAGTAAACAATAAACAAGGCAGTCACGATAAAATAGAATAAAATGATGGGAGATTCCCCCTCTCTCTGAACTGCTCCCATATTACATTACCAAATATTTATCAAAAAAGATAGAATGTAAACTGAAAAATCGGCACAGCGCCAAGCGTCAGCTACTTTTCGACCAAAATATCAAAGCCGTCTGCTTCCTGATCGATAAAGCATGCTTTCGGTGCTTGCATCAGCTTCAGAGCCAGCAAAAAGTCCGGCAGACAGTAGCCTGCATGAATGCCTGAAATCATGCAGAAGTAATGGGCGTGATTCGGAAACGCCAGCGCGGCGTAAAATAATACAGGTGTTATCAGCATAAAAGGGCTTAACAGTGAAATCAGCATCGTCGTTTTCGGTATTCGTTTCCACGTTCGCATACGCCATATATAAATCTTTTTTTCTATTTTTCTTTTTTTGCAGATGATCGGCAGGACATGGATGACTTTATGTACAAATAAAATAACGACGAGCAAAACGCCGAACAGCGGTACATATTCATCGCTCAAGCTTGTTTTAGGCCGCAACAGCTCAAATGCTAAGAAGTTAGATATAAAAACCATAATCATGAAACACACAGCAATCAATATTATGCGAACGGCACCATAATCTTTCATCAGATTTATGGTTTTCCAGCAATTCATCAAAGTCATCCTTCCGTACATCTTGAATAGAATCTCAAAATAATTTACTCCTCCCAAGAAAAAAAATCAATGCTTTTTTAAGAAAAAATATCTTTCAATAGGTATTTTTTTGAAAGGAGCAAACAATCTATGAAATATGGGGTTAGAACTTTCTTCTCAGTGAATTATCAGCTAAAATAAGATTAAAGATAGAAAGAAGTGGTGTGGATGGATTCGATGGATCATCGCATTGAGCGATTGGAATATTACATACAATTATTAGTGAAAACAGTGGATATGGACAGGTACCCTTTCTATGCGCTGCTGATTGATAAAGGGCTGAGCAGAGAAGAAGGGGAAGAGGTTGTGCGCATATGCGGTGAATTGTCGGAGGAGCTGGCAGCACAAAAAGCGCAAGGATTTGTAACCTTTGATAAGCTCCTTGCGCTTTTTGCCGGACAGCTGAACGAAAAATTAGATGTTCATGAAACGATTTTTGCCCTGTATGAGCAGGGGCTTTATAAAGAACTGATGGAAGTTTTTATAGACATTATCAGACACTTTGATTAACTGTTTACAGGTTCAAGTTCTTCGGCTGATTCATCCGCAGCAGTGTCCGTTGCTTTTTTCTTCAGTTTTCCGTTTACGCTTTCAAAGTCGTTGTCGATATTTGTGAGTGATGTTTCAAAGATTTCCATAAAATCATCGCCGTATATATGGCGGATCATACACATCATTTCTGCCACTTCAGGGAACTTTCCGAATAAATGATACAGAGGCTGTGACCCTTTAAAAACCGCGTTGCGCGTCGGATCAAATTCTTCAAGCAAGCTCCAGAATACCTCAGTTCCTTCCTCAGTCAGCTGAACATATGTGTTTCGTTTATCGTTCAGCCGTTTTGAAAACCTTAAATACCCGCGTTCTTCGAGCTTTTTTGAAAAGTTAAATGCCGTTGATACGTGCATGACCCCGAACTTTGCTATTTCAGAAATGGAAGCTCCATTCAGCTGATAAGCAATCCATAAAATATGGTGCTCATTAATATTCAGGTCATACGGTTTGAGCCATTGCTGCCAATCCTTCTCAATCGATTTCCAAAGAGCCTTGCTAAGCTGAGCCATTTTCTGGGTGAAGACCAGAGCCTCTTTCACATCATAAGGCGGTTCCACTTGATTCATTACGTCACCTGCTTCTCTTTATCTTTTTCTCTATTATGCCAATAAAATAAAGATTAATAAAGATGAAAATGTAAGAATTTTTTAATAAATTCTTGAGCCGTTGCTAGTAAAGGCTTTTGCGAATAAAAAAAGTGCAGGTCATGTTTTGACCCGCACTTTTTTCCTTTGAATAGGATATTAGTTTTGTAAGGTTTTCTCCAGCTGTTTGATTTTTTCCTCAATATCAGCGATTTCTTTTTGAAGATCCTGCTGATGAGGTTTGATCTCTTCCTGCCATTTTTTAATTGAGGTTTGCAGTTCACCGCTCACGTCTTTAATGACATCTGCACTTTCTTTTGCCGCTTTCACTAGCTGGTCCTTTAAAGTTAAGCCGTCTGATTTTAAGCGCTTGATCGTTTCTTCAAAAGAATCGCAATTGGTTTTGATCTTTTCACGCAGCTGTTTACCTGAAGAAGGTGCTGATAGAAGAACTGCAGCACCTCCGATGATGCCGCCCACGAATAGTCCTGTTAATAGAGAACGTCCGTCCGCCATTAAAATCACCCCGTTTTTTTCTTGAAATATGATACATGCAACTTTTTCAATTTTGTTCGAAGAATGAACTTCTATACATAGCTTGCTTTATTTTAGCATATTTTTTAAGTGAAAAGGAGGGAGAAGGTTGTCTGTCTTTATGATTGTGTTATCCTGCATCACCCTTGCCTTTGCAACAGGCGCCATTTACTATATCAGACTTCTCAGCCAGGCTGCTTCTTATCCGCCGAAGAAAGTCATCCGGCAGAAAGCGCTTGTTTGTTCAACCGGAACCGCCTTTACACTATGTCTTATCTTTTTCACAAAACTCCTCGCTTAAAACATGCTGACATGCTGCGGGCTCTTTTTTTAAAAAAACCTCTCCCGGAAGCGGAAGAGGTTTTGTGTCACATTTATTTTGCAGCTTCCATAAAACTTGAGCGTCTTAAAATGGTTTGCACAATGGGATACATCATGATCATGGCAATTGTATTCAATACAGCTGCCGGAAGAACGACTGCGGCGAATAATGCGGCGAAACCGCCAGGCAAACCGACGATAAATAAAGCTGACGTTAAAAATACAGTTCCTGATAAGATGGTGCCGATGACTGTCAGCACTGCGGCTGAAGCTGTTTTCTGGCTCTTTCTGACCAGAAGGAACAGGAAGAAAAACAGAAACGCTGATACAGGTTTGTCAATGATATTCGGAATCTGTCCGGCCGGAAACGCGGTTGTAAGAGCTGAAATGATTCCGGTCACAATCCCGATAACGAGTACATTTTGCACCCGCGGAAACAGAAGGATGCCCATAAACATCATGATCAGCATCATATCTGGTTTCATCCCGCCTAAAAAGGGCGGAATAATGGAATGGAGCGCTGCGCCGATTGCGGCAAACAGAGCCATAATGACTAACTCTTTTGTTTTCATAACTATGCTCTCCTCTGCTAAGCTTTTTGCCCTCCAATAATATGCTCATCATTTATTGCGAAGGCTTAAAGAATTTGTTATGCAAACAGTATACCAAACGAATGGTTTGCACAGCCAGACTTTTTACTCATTTTCCTGCTGGAATTTCTTCATGAACGCAGCTAATTTTTCACAGTCTTCCAGTGACACCGCATTATAAATGGAAGCACGGCAGCCTCCTACTGAACGATGTCCGCCAAGGCCTACCATTTTTCTTTCTTTTGCCTCCTGAACGAACTTTTTCGTTAATTCGTCATCACGGAGCGTAAAGGTAACGTTCATGCGTGAACGGCTGTCCTTTCTGGCATGGCCTTTATAGAAGCCATTGCTTTCGTCAATGCAGCTGTAAAGAACCTGTGCTTTTTGTTCGTTGCGCTGTTCAGCGGCTTCAACTCCGCCGTTTTTCTTCAGCCATTCAAGGACGAGGCTCAGCATATAAATGGCAAATGTAGGCGGAGTGTTGTAAAGAGAATCCGCTTTGACATGTGTTGAATATTTAAGGATTTTCGGAACGTTGTCATTTTCATTTTGCAGCCATGATTTTTTCATTACGACAACAGTAACACCTGAAGGGCCAAGGTTTTTTTGGGCACCGCCGTAAATGACGTCAAATTTGGATACATCGATTTTTCGGCTTAAAATATCGCTGGACATGTCAGCGACGAGCGGAATTGGAGAATTCGGGAATTCCTGCCACTGTGTGCCGAAAATCGTATTGTTAGATGTAATATGTAAATATGCGCCGTCTTTTACATCTGTAAGGTCAACCTCGGGAATGTAGCTGTAATTGTCTGATTCGCTTGTCGCCGTCACAGATGTGTTTCCGAACAGTTTCGCTTCAGCGAGCGCTTTTTCAGACCAAGCGCCTGTCATCACAAAATGAGCGGTTTTTTCAGGTGTTAAAAAGTTCATCGGAAGCATTGAGAATTGAAGGCTTGCCCCGCCTTGAAGAAACAGAATGTCATAGTCTTCCGGGATGCCCATCAGTTCAATCAGCAAGCTTTTCGCTTTTTGATGCACCGCTTCATATTCTTTACTGCGGTGGGAAAGCTCCATAACGGACATGCCGGATTCATTAAAATCAATAAATTCTTTCTGTGCTGTTTGCAGAACTTCTAATGGCAGCGCTGCAGGACCTGCGTTAAAATTCGTTGTACGTTCCATCATGATCTCTCCCTGTTTTCCACGTTAATGTAATAAATAATACAATTATCCTATCACAAAAATTCAGTATTTTTGATAAAAAATTAGAATTATTAAAAGAAAATGACGAATATTTGCGAATTGTTCACAAATAAAAAAACCTCATCTTTATGATGAGGCCAGGCGTTGGGCAATGGATGAAGAAATGTCTTGGAGATCTTCCGGTTTGTAATCATCCGCATGTGTTTTCCACACTGCTCCGAATCCGTCTCCTTTTCCGTAGCGCGGGATAATATGCATATGGTAATGGAAAACAGATTGTCCTGCTTTTTCGCCGTTGTTGTTTAACGTATTTAAGCCGATCGGTTCAAATTCATCCCTTATGGCGCGGGCAATTTTCGGAACGGCGTGAAAATATTGTTTCGCTAATTCGTCTGTAAATTCGTAAACATTTTCAATATGGGTTTTCGGGATAACGAGGGTGTGGCCTTTCGTCACTTGGCTGATATCGAGAAATGCCAGCACATGTTCATCTTCATAAACCTTTGCTGACGGGATTTCGCCGGCGATAATTTTACAAAAGATACAATTCTCTGCACTATGCATGAGGGTTCCTCCTTATGAAATTGTTTTTTTATGTATAAACTCATCGTACCACAGAAATGAAGAAAATAGAAAACAGGATGAACGGCGGAGCGTTCACCCTGAATGCAGAGGAATCAGCTTTATAAAGAAAATGTGATATGCCTTTGGTAAGCACCTCATTTGTCAATAAAATGAAGACTTGTTTAATGCTTAACGATTCCTGCGATAAACACCTCATTTGATAGTCAGCTTCAGAAATGAAGATTCATCAATTCAGTGAATGCAAAAAGGTTTGAGCATAGGACATGTTTATTTTCTATCCAACTGTGCCTAAGACGTCTTTGACAAACACCTCATTTTTCAGTTGATATGCTTTTTCCTCTACAACGATTATATTGTCCAGAAACCTGTCTCTTTATGACAGCAAATTCATCATTTGTTAAAAGGGAATTGTTTCAAATCAGGCTTTGTTTTTGGTACTATGAAGAAAAACAATATAAGGGGAGAAACTATGTCTCTGCTATCGGTAAAAGACTTAACCGGCGGTTATACGAGAAATCCGGTTTTGAAAAACGTGTCATTCACCCTTGAGCCGAACCAAATTGTCGGTTTAATCGGTTTAAATGGTGCAGGTAAAAGTACAACAATCAGACATATCATCGGGCTGATGGACCCGCATAAAGGATCTATTGAGTTAAACGGGAAAACCTTTGCTGAGGATCGGGAAGGCTATCGGTCCCAATTCACTTATATTCCTGAGACACCCGTTTTATATGAAGAACTGACGCTGATGGAACACCTTGAATTGACGGCGATGGCATATGGCCTTTCAAAAGAAACCATGGAAAAAAGATTGTCGCCGCTGTTAAAGGAATTCCGAATGGAAAAGAGGCTGAAGTGGTTCCCGGCGCATTTTTCTAAAGGGATGAAGCAGAAGGTTATGATCATGTGTGCGTTTTTGGCAGAGCCTGCGCTCTACATCATTGATGAGCCGTTTCTGGGACTTGATCCGCTGGCAATCAATGCTCTGCTTGAGCGGATGAATGAAGCGAAGAAAAGCGGGGCGAGCGTGCTGATGTCAACGCACATCCTGGCAACGGCGGAGCGCTATTGTGATTCGTTTATCATTTTACATAACGGCGAAGTGCGGGCGCGCGGCACGCTGTCCGAGCTCAGAGAGCAGTTTGGAATGAAGGACGCGGCGCTGGATGATTTGTATCTAGAGCTCACAAAGGAAGACGCTGGCCATGAATAACATGCTGGATATTTGGCAGTCACGGCTGCAGGAGCATATTAAAGAAACAAGAATGTACATGAAATATATGCTCAACGATCACCTCGTTATCGTTTTGATCTTTTTTATCGCAGGTGCGGCGAGCTGGTACAGCAAATGGATACGGGACATTCCCGCTCACTTTCCGTCCTTTTGGGTGATGGCCGTTCTGTTTTCACTCGTTCTGACTGGATCTTATGTGCGGACGCTTTTAAAGGAGGCTGACCTTGTCTTCTTATTGCCGCTTGAGGCTAAGATGGAGCCGTATTTGAGACAGGCGTTTGTTTACAGCTATGTGTCCCAGCTGTTTCCGCTGATTGCATTGAGCCTCGTAGCGATGCCGCTTTATTTCGCTGTCACGCCGGGAGCATCGCTCGTGTCGTACGCGGCGGTATTTGTACAGCTTCTGCTGCTGAAAGCGTGGAATCAGGCCTTGGAATGGCGTATGACGTTTCAAAATGACAGAAGCATGAAACAGATGGATCTTGTCATTCGTTTTGCCGCTAATACACTCGTTCTGTATTTTGTTTTTCAGTCGGTTTATGTGTATGCGCTTGTGATCTATATCATTATGGCGGCTCTTTATCTTTATGTGTCTTCCGCTGCAAAAGGAAAAACATTTAAATGGGAAAGCCATATAGAACACGAATTGAGACGCAAGCAGCGTTTTTACCGGATTGCCAACCTGTTTACAGATGTGCCGCATTTAAAGAAACAAGCGAAACGGAGAGCGTATCTCGACTTTTTGCTGCGGTTTGTGCCGTTTGAACAGCGTAAAACGTTTGCCTATATGTTTGCCCGCGCGTTTTTGCGTTCAAGTGATTATCTGGGCATTCAAGTCAGATTAACCGTTATTTTCGCGCTGATTATGATGTATGCATCTGCAAGCCCGATCATCGCAGGGATTTTGACTGTGTTTACCGTATTTATCACAGGCATTCAGCTTCTGCCGCTGTTTGGCCACTTTGACCATCTGGCGCTTCAAGAGCTATATCCTGTCAAAAAGGAAGCGAAGCTGAAAAGCTATTTCTCTCTATTAAAAACTGCGCTTAGCGTGCAGGCTCTGCTCATGGCAGCGGCCTCTGCGTATGCTGCGGGCGCTGCAGGTTTTCTGTACGCGCTGATCGGCTCTGTTGTCTTGATCTTTGTCGTTCTGCCGTCTTACATGACCGCCAGATTAAAAAAACACGGAAAGCTGTGATCTGAAAAAAGGGGTAGGTCTAATGAGCGAGAATCTGCTGATGCAGGAAGCTCTTCAATGGAAAATGCATTTATTGCGAAAGGATTCCATGTTTGAACGCTTCTCAAAGCGTGTGCAAACAAAGGTGAATGAACGGATACCTGAAAAAATTCATGCAGCGGTAACTGAAAGCGTGAAAAAAATGGTGGAAGCCACGATGGCAGGATCTAATATCATCACTTATAAGAAGGATACAAGCACGCTTTCACTCAGTGAAAAAAACGAGCTTGCGAAAAAAACGATTGCTTCTTATCAGAAAGTGGCGGCTGCTGAAGGAGTCGGCACAGGGGCGGGCGGCATTTTTTTAGGTATTGCCGATTTCCCGCTGCTGCTTTCCATTAAGATGAAATGTTTATTCACTTTGTCCTCGATATACGGTTTTGATGTGAAGAATGCAGATGAAAGGATGTTTTTGCTTCTTGTATTTCAGCTTGCTTTTTCAAGTGATGACTGCCGCAAAGCGCTTTTTTCTGTTATTGAAAACTGGGAGACGGAGAAAAAGGATATTGACTGGAGAGTGTTTCAGCAGGAGTATCGCGATTATATTGATGTCGTCAAGCTTTTTCAGCTTTTACCAGGGGTAGGGGCCGCAGTCGGCGGAATTGCCAATTATAAACTGCTTGCTCAGCTTGGAGATACAGCAAGACACGTTTTTCATCTGAGAATATTAAAGGAAACAGCCGGAGAGTAAAACTCCGGCTGTTTTTTTAAGATAAATGGTAAGTAATTGCAGCGCCCGCAAGCACTTTGGCAGCAGTCAGCATCGCTTTTTCATTGATATCAAATTTCGGGTGGTGGTGGGAAAAGATACGCTCAGGCTGTTCAGGAGCGGCGCCGGTAAAGAAAAAGGTTCCTTTGACATGCTGTAAGTAATAAGAAAAATCTTCGCCGCCCATTTGCGGTTCACCTTGAAGAACCTGTTGAACGCCGTCTGTGGTTTTTGCGACGTTTACCAGATGATCGGTCTCCGCAGGGTGATTGACTACAGCCGGGTAGCCGCGTTCATAGTTGTAGTCATAGGAAGCGCCGTGCATGCTGCACACACCTTTTACAACAGCTTCGATTTCTTTTTCCAGAATGTCGCGGACATTTTCATTAAACGAACGAGCTGTGCCAATGAGAGTTGCATGGTCTGCAATCACATTAAACGGGTTATCAGCCATGAAAGAGCCTGTCGATATGACAGCGGAGTGAATCGGATTGACTTTGCGGCTGACAATATGCTGCAGCGAGGAAACGATTTGCGAGCCGATCAGGACGGCGTCTTTTGTATCATGGGGGTGAGCGCCATGGCCGCCCTTTCCGTGAATGCTGATTGTAAATCTGTCAGCTGCGGCCATTACGGCGCCGGAGCGGCAGAGAATGGTTCCGATCGGCTCAGTCGCCCAAAGATGGGTGCCGAATATGACGTCTGCGTTTTCAAGACAGCCGTCCTCAATCATCGGTTTTGCGCCCCCTGGCGCGTACTCCTCAGCGTGCTGATGGATCATAATAAACGTTCCTTTCAGATCATGCCTGTTCTGATAAAGCACCTTTCCGACGGCAAGCAGAGCCGCTGTATGGCCGTCATGGCCGCATGCATGCATGACACCGGGCACTTTGGAGGCGTAAGGAACATCTTTTTCATCCTGGATGGGAAGGGCGTCAAAATCGGCCCGCAATGCGACAGCAGGACCGGGTTCGCTGCCTTCAATATAAGCCAGAACCCCATTGCCGCCAACTTTGGTGCGGATCGGGACTCCTAACGATTCGTAATAGGAAGCAATAAAAGCGGCTGTTTTTTCTTCCTGATTGGACAGTTCAGGGTACATATGGAAATGGCGCCTGATTTCCACCATTTCATCGAAACAGCTGTCGAGCTGTTTGTTTATCTCTTTTTGCAGCGTCTTTATGGACAAAGCCCCTTCCCCCTTTTCTAAGCTTTTCCATGATTGTATAGAAAAAGTCTGAATATTTCAACTGGTCGGGTTTCAAAGCATGATCATCGCTGCAATGGTTGTCACCGAAAGTCCGATCACAACGGGGAGGAAGTTCTTTCTGGCAAGCTCAAATGGATCGACCTTGCAAATGGCTGCAGCGGGAATGAGCGCCCATGGAATAAGCGTACCGCCGCCCACCCAGATGGCTGATATTTGCCCGAGTGCGGTCAGGACGGCTGGATCAGCATGGAGAGCGGATGAAAAGAGCTTGGCGATGGAGCCGGCGAGGGAAATGCCTGAAAAACCTGAACCGTCGAGTCCGGTTACGGCTCCAGCGGCAGTCAAGGCTGCGGCGGCAAGCTCCTTAGACATAGGCATGGCGTGGGATAAGGCGATGCCGAGATCATTGACAATGCCGTGTGAAGGTTTAGGGAGTTCAGTACCCAAGATGCTCTCATAGCCGGAATCACCAAGATAAAAGAAAGCGGCAATTGGAATGACGGGACCGAAAACCTTAAAGCCGAATTGAAACCCCTCGATAAAATATCCAGTAATTTTTTCAAGCCCTTTCTGTTTATACACAAGGAAATGGACGATCAGCATGATGCAAATGGCCGATCCGCCAATTAACGCGGTTGCATCATTTCCTTGAAGGTTGAATATGACCATACACGCGATATCAGCTGCAAATACAAGAGGAATCAAAAGAGCCAGCAATGACCGAAGACGTTTCGGCAAATACATTGAAGTGTCTTGTTCTTCTGACATCGGGGAAAAAGAAGCGGGCCGCAATTGTTTTTTGCGTTCACGCTGAATCATAAAGAAAGCGGCAGTTGTGGTGGTCACGCCCATAATCAGAACGAGCGGAATGCTAGCTGAGATGACATCACCGACAGGGATGCCTGCTGCATCAGCTGTCAGTTTTGGCGCTGCCTGAATGACAAAGTCTCCTGAAAGGGCAAAGCCGTGCCCGAATAAATTCATTGCCATGGCGGCAGCGATAGGCGGCAGGCCGGCACGGGAGGCTGCCGGAAGCAGAACGGCGCCGATTAAAGCGACACCCGGCGAAGGCCAGAAGAATAGAGAAATGGCAAACATCAGTCCGCCAATCAGCCAGTATGCAATTACAGGACCTTTAACAAGACGGACAAAGGGAGAAATCATCGCTTCATTTATCCCTGTTTTCGTTAACACATCACTCATAGACACGATAAAACAGATGATGAAAATCGTAGGAAGCAGCTCAGATGCCGCATAGATGAAGCTGTGGAATAAACTGCTGACCGAAGCTGAAAGCGAATGGCTGGCCCATAACGAAATGATGAAAATCCCAAATAACGAAATAAAGGTTGTATCTTTTCGCAGCAGCATAAAAAGAATGATCGCTCCAATAAAAAACACATAAAGAACATGAACAGACATAATCCCGATTTCCATCATTGATCACTCCTTCCGCTTCCTACAGATTATTCATAGGCGGGCGGAAGGTGCCGGGACAGATAGCATCTGACCGCAGATATTACTTCAGATAAGACAGATATGTTTTAGCTGCTCGATCAACTCGTGCTTCAATACTTTTTTAGCCTGCTGCTGATGCTGCGGGTACAGCAAGCCAGTTTTTTCGGTGGGCGATTATGCTTTCCGAAGGTTCTAAATATGAACCGTCCTCACGCGTCATTTCAAAATCGTCGTATCCGAATTGGAGGCCGCAGCACGAGGAGTGATTCCCTTGGTCCATCATATGCCGGTCTGTCAGCCCTTTAAACCCGCAGACTGGGCAAATATACTTCATCTAGCTTCTTGCCATAAGAAAAGCTGCCGGACATTCCGGCAGCTATTCGACAGCAACATATGTGGTGACATACGAAGGCCGGGAGAAAATGGACGTTGTGTCAACTCCGGCAGACGTGCCGCGTTTTTTGTGGGCTTCTTTGTATGAGCCTGACTGCTGCCAGTCTTGGAAGGCTCTTTCTGTTTCCCACAAGGTGAGAATGACGTACGTGTCGCTGTCAAGCGGACGCAGGACACGAATGGCTTCAAAGCCGGGCTCGTTTTCGACTTTTCCCGCTCTGTTTTTAAATCTGTTTTCAAACAGCGGCCGTCCTTCCTGTGTGACGGCTATATTGTTCAATACTGCGAAACCGGGATGCTTCATGTTTCCGACTTGGTCAATGACTTCATAGGAATGGGGGGCCTGAAAAACCGTTTCTCCGTTTGTTTCATGAATTAAAATCGCATTTTCCTGTCCCTGCATCAAAAGCATATTTTCCGAGGAATGTTTTTGCACGATGTTTTTCAAAAAATCGGCTGTCCCATATGTAATATAAACCTTCATATCAGCCACCTCCTGCTTGCTAGTATATCAAAACAATGGTATAAGTTTCTATTGGCGACTGCTTCAAACATAAATCCAAACAATTTTTCCCATACTACCTGTAGAAAGGCGAGGTGAGTTCATGTTTAAGATAAAGAAAAAGAAACTTTTCATTCCCATCATTATTTTAGTGTTAACTGCTTTTCTCGCTTTAATAGGATATATTTCAATCATTTTTCTCGGTCATTATGTCATAGATGAAAAGAAGCTGATCCTTCACGCATCTTCAAAAATTGTTGACCAAAACGGGGATGAGGTCGCAAGTCTGTATACAGAAAATCGTGAACCGGTCTCTATCAATGAAATTCCGAAAGAGGTCAGAGAAGCGTTTATCTCAGTGGAAGATAAGAGATTTTATGAACACCACGGGATCGATGTGAAATCTGTCGGAAGAGCGGTGTACCGCGATATATTAGCAGGAGGAAAAGTAGAAGGCGCGAGCACGATCACCCAGCAGCTTGCCAAAAATATTTTTCTGACACATGACAAAACGTTTTTAAGAAAAACGAAAGAAGTGATCATAGCGATCAACCTTGAACGGGATTACAGCAAGGACAAGCTGCTGGAAATGTATCTGAACCAGCTATACTTCGGACACGGGGTTTATGGCATTCAAGCTGCATCCCACTATTATTTTAATAAGGAAGTTAAAGATTTAACCGTGTCAGAAGGCGCGGTCTTGGCTGCTATTCCAAAGGCGCCTTCTACGTATTCTCCTGTTTTGCATCCTGATAAAAGCAAGGAGCGGCGTGATACGATTCTCGGCATGATGAATGATCAAGGCTATATCAGTGCGAAAGAAGCTGTCAGCGCGCAGGGGAGGACGCTCGGGCTGAACGTGAAAAAACAGTCGGAAACACCTTGGTTTGACAGCTATATTGACCTTGTGATCCAAGAAGCGGAGGACAAGTATTCCATTTCCGGAGAGCAGCTGCTTCAAGGCGGGTACACGATTAAGGTGCCGCTTGATTCAAAACTGCAAAAAACGGCTTATCAAGTCATGAAGGAAGGCAGCTATTATCCCGGAACAGATCAAGATGCTGAAGGAAGCGCAGTCTTTATCAACAATAAAACGGGCGGTGTGGAAGCGGCGATCGGCGGAAGAGATTACACGGCTAAAGGATATAATCGTGTGACAGCTGGGCGCCAGCCGGGGTCAACGTTTAAGCCGCTGGCCGTATACGGACCGGCGATGCAGGAAAAGAAATTTAAGCCGTACTCTCTGTTAAAGGATGAATTACAATCCTACGGAGATTACACACCGAAAAACTATGACGGCCGTTATGAAGGGGAAGTCACGATGTCTGATGCCATCACTTACAGCAAAAACGCGCCGGCAGTGTGGACGCTGAATGAGATCGGTGTGGAAACGGGGAAATCTTATTTGAAGGCAAACGGCATTGATATACCGGATGAAGGGCTTGCTCTGGCTCTCGGCGGTTTGGAAAAAGGCGTATCACCCCTCCAGCTTGCCGGCGCTTTTCATACGTTTGCCGCTAATGGAACATACACCGAGCCGTACTTTATTTCAAACATAACAGATGAAGACGGGGAAACAATAGCCGATCATAAAGAAGAAGGGAAACGAGTATTCAGCAAACAGACGTCTTGGAACATGACGAGAATGCTTCAGCAGGTGGTTAAGAACGGAACAGCAACGTCCGGCACCTATCACGGCGATCTTGCCGGTAAAACCGGTTCTACTTCATATACAGGCGTTTCCGGCGCAACAAAGGATGCCTGGTTTGCAGGCTATACGCCAAACATAACGGGAGCTGTCTGGATGGGCTATGACAAAACAGATCAGAACCATTACTTAAAAGGCGGAAGCGCGTATCCGACCAGAATGTTTAAGGATATTTTGACACAGGCTGGCGAAACGGGTTCTGCGTTTGCGAAGCCTAAAAAAGTAAAAGAACTTGAAAGCCCTATTGAGCTTGAGCCTGTCAAAACGCTGACGGCTGACTATACATTTAGGGCAGCGGGACTGTTTACGATTGAATTAAAATGGGATGCGCAAGAGGATGATCGGGCAGTGTACAGAATTTATGTAAATAAGGACGGCAAGGAAACGCTTCTTGATTCTGTTGAAGGAAAGGGAAGCTATGAGATCCCATACGCTAATTTGTTTTCGGGCGCTTCCTATAAAGTGGTGCCTTATAATACACAGACAAAAAAAGAAGGAGAAGGAACCGATTACGTTCAGCCGAAACTGTTTTCCTCTTAATGGAATTCGGCGATTTTTTGAACTTTGAGCCGCATTTCTATACCATTTGCCCAAAACGAGGTATAGTGTAATGGTCAAGGAACACGAACGTATGGTTGCAGTATGAAAGGTGGAAATCAGATGAGGAAACGAGAAACGTTTAACGAGACGTTTTTAAAAGCTGCGCGGGGAGAAAAAGCGGATCACACGCCTGTTTGGTACATGAGACAAGCCGGGCGCTCACAGCCGGAATACCGTAAGCTGAAGGAAAAATACGGATTGTTCGAAATTACACATCAGCCCGAATTGTGTGCGTACGTCACAAGACTTCCGGTCGAGCAATACGGAGTCGATGCTGCAATCCTTTATAAAGATATTATGACGCCGCTTCCGTCGATCGGTGTGGATGTTGAAATTAAAAATGGAATCGGGCCGGTGATTGATCAGCCGATTCGTTCTCTGCAGGACATTGAAAAGCTCGGCAAGCTTGAGCCGGAACAGGACGTGCCGTACGTGCTCGAAACGATCAAACTGCTTGTCAATGAACAGCTTGACGTCCCGCTAATCGGTTTCTCTGGTGCGCCTTTTACGCTTGCCAGCTATATGATCGAAGGCGGGCCTTCGAAAAACTACAATAAAACAAAAGCCTTTATGTACAGCATGCCGGATGCCTGGAACCTGCTGATGACAAAGCTTGCCGACATGATTATCGTGTACGCGAAAGCGCAAATGAAGGCGGGCGCAAAAGCCATTCAAATCTTTGATTCATGGGTTGGCGCGCTGAATCAAGCGGATTACAGAACGTACATCAAACCGGTGATGAACCGGATTTTTTCTGAGCTGGCAACGGAAAATGTGCCGCTTATCATGTTTGGTGTAGGTGCCAGCCATTTAGCAACGGATTGGCATGACCTGCCTCTCGATGTTGTGGGGCTCGATTGGAGACTTGGCATTGATGAAGCCAGATCAAAAGGCATCACCAAAACGGTGCAAGGCAACCTGGACCCGTCCATTTTGCTTGCTCCGTGGGAAGTGATCGAGAAGAGAACAAAAGAGATTCTCGATCAAGGCTTAAAATCGGACGGCTTCATTTTTAACCTCGGACACGGCGTATTTCCTGATGTCAGTCCGGAAGTGCTGAAAAAGCTGACTGCATTTGTACATGAATATTCTCAATCAAAGAAAATAGGCCAATACTCCTGAGCATATTTTTTGGTATCAGGATCAAAGCCTGTCAAAATTGTTTTGTGATAGATCATCTAAAGAGGGTGTAAACAGTGGGTAAAAAGAAAATGGGGCTTCTCATTATGGCGTACGGCACGCCTTACAAAGAAGAAGATATAGAGCGTTATTATACACATATCAGAAGAGGCAGAAAGCCTGAGCCTGAAATGCTTCAGGATCTGAAAGACAGATATGAAGCAATCGGGGGCATTTCGCCGCTTGCCAAAATCACAGAGGAACAGGCTTATAAGCTTGAACAGCACCTAAACGAGATTCAGGATGAGATTACGTTTAAAGCGTATATCGGGCTGAAGCATATCGAGCCGTTTATTGAAGACGCTGTGGCAGAGATGCATAAGGACGGCATTACAGAGGCGGTCAGCCTTGTATTGGCACCGCACTTCTCCACATTCAGCGTGCAGTCTTACAACAAGCGTGCGAAAGAAGAGGCTGAAAAACTCGGAGGCTTAACAATTACGTCTGTCGAAAGCTGGTACGATGAACCGAAGTTTGTGAAATATTGGGTTGACCAAGTGAAGGACACGTACGCGTCAATGCCGAAGGAAGAAAGAGAAAACGCGATGCTCATCGTTTCCGCGCACAGCCTTCCGGAAAAAATTAAAGAGTACGGAGATCCGTACCCGGATCAGCTTCATGAATCCGCGAAGCTGATCGCTGAAGGCGCAGGCGTATCTGAATACGCTGTCGGCTGGCAAAGTGAAGGCAATACGCCTGATCCGTGGCTCGGACCTGACGTGCAAGATCTGACACGTGATTTATTTGAACAAAAAGGCTATCAAGCATTTGTATATGTGCCTGTCGGATTTGTCGCGGACCATCTAGAAGTGCTTTATGACAATGACTATGAATGCAAAGTGGTGACTGACGATATCGGCGCCAGCTATTACCGGCCGGAAATGCCAAACGCTAAGCCGGCATTTATTGATGCTTTAGCAACAGTCGTTTTGAAAAAATTAGGACGTTAAAGAAGGCGATGAACATGAGTGACGGCAAAAAACATGTAGTCATCATCGGCGGCGGCATTACCGGTTTAGCCGCCGCCTTCTACATGGAAAAAGAAATCAGAGACAAAGATTTGCCGCTTGAGCTGACGCTTATTGAGGCAAGTCCGAGAGTAGGCGGAAAAATCCAGACAGTCAAGAAGGACGGCTATATCATCGAAAGAGGGCCTGATTCATTCCTGGAACGGAAAAAAAGCGCTCCGCAGCTTGTCAAAGACTTAGGTCTTGACCATCTGCTTGTGAACAATGCGACCGGACAATCTTACGTGCTTGTCAACCGCACTTTGCATCCGATGCCGAAGGGGGCTGTAATGGGAATACCGACAAAAATCGCGCCGTTCGTGTCAACGGGGCTGTTTTCTCTGTCAGGGAAGGCGAGAGCTGCAATGGATTTCATCCTGCCCGCAAGTAAATCAAAAGAGGATCAGTCACTGGGAGAATTTTTCCGCAGACGTGTCGGGGATGAAGTTGTCGAGAATTTAATCGAGCCGCTTTTATCAGGCATCTATGCAGGTGATATCGACAAACTCAGCCTGATGTCAACATTCCCGCAATTCTATCAGACGGAACAAAAGCACAGAAGCCTGATCCTGGGGATGAAAAAAACAAGGCCTCAAGGCTCCGGCCAGCAGCTGACAGCTAAAAAACAAGGGCAGTTTCAGACGCTGACAACAGGCCTGCAGACGCTTGTCGAAGAGATCGAAAATCAACTAAAGCTGACAAAGGTATACAAAGGCACAAAGGTTACCAAAATTAGCCGAGAGGGCACGGGCTACTCGCTTGATCTTGATAACGGCGTATTACTTGATGCCGAATCAGTGATTGTAACAGCACCGCATAAAGCTGCCGCGGGAATGCTTTCAGATTTACCGGCTGTTGCAAATCTGAAAAACATGCATTCCACATCTGTGGCGAATGTCGCCTTGGGTTTCCCGGAAGGCGCCGTCCAAATGGAACATGAGGGCACGGGCTTTGTCATCTCAAGAAACAGTGATTTCGCGATCACAGCTTGTACGTGGACGAACAAAAAATGGCCGCACGCAGCGCCGGAAGGCAAAACACTGCTTCGGGCATATGTCGGAAAAGCCGGAGACGAATCCATCGTCGACCTATCAGATAACGACATTATCAACATTGTACTGGAAGACCTAAAGAAAGTAATGAAAATCAACGGTGAGCCGGAAATGACATGTGTTACGCGCTGGCATGAAAGCATGCCGCAGTACCATGTCGGCCATAAACGCCGTATCAATGAGCTCCGTGAAGCGCTGTCTTCTTCATATCCTGGTGTGTACATGACTGGCGCATCCTTCGAGGGTGTTGGAATCCCGGACTGTATCGATCAAGGAAAAGCAGCTGTGGCAGACGCGCTGAAATATTTATTCGACTAAAAAACCTCCGTACCCGGTACGGAGGTTTTTTGTGTCAAGATGATGGCAATATTGTGTAAAAAATGTTTGAATTGTTCAGCATGGTATGATACATTTGCATATGTACTTAATGACTAAAATGTTCAAACGGTCAGTTTCGAGGTGAATACAATGTCAATAGATCGAAAAAAGCTCATTTTGGAGGCGGCTACAAAGTCTTTCACGCAGTTCGGGTATAAAGCGACGACAATGGATCTTGTCGCAAAACTTGCGAACGTGGGGAAGGGAACCATTTATACTTTTTTCAAAAACAAAGAAGAGCTGTTTGACGAGATTTTCACTACTTTATTAAAGGAAATGAAGCAAAAAGCGGATGAAGCGATGGAGCCGAACCTTCCGTTCCATGAAAATGTGCACAGAGCGCTGTTTGCCATTCTGGAGTTCAGGAAAACACATCAGCTGACGATTAAAATTTTCCAAGAGAATGCCGAGATTGGTACAATGGCTGTTCAGGAAGTGATCCAGAAAATGGAGCGAGCCATACTGTCTTATATCAAAAGTAAGATTGAAGACGGGATCAAAAGCGGCGCAATCAAGCCGTGCGACCCTGAGCTGACAGCCTTTGTGATGCTGAAGCTTTATATCGCGCTCATTTTTGACTGGGAAAAACAACACCCCCCGCTTGATAAAGAGACAATTGCGGGACTGCTTGAATTGTATGTTGTCAAAGGATTGTCAGCCAACTAGATAATCCTTTCTCTTTGCAAGAAAATGACCATCTTTCATGATGAGTCAGTTTTAGAATGGAGGCATCAGGATGAACACAATACGAAGTCAGTGGAAAGACATCGTAACAAGTAAAAAATTATTGATTCCCATTATCGCCATTTTGTTTGTCCCGCTTATTTACAGCGGCGTATTCTTAAAGGCTTATTGGGACCCGTACGGCACAGTTGACCAGCTGCCTGTCGTTGTCGTCAACCAGGATAAAGGAACGACATATGAGGGAGAAAAGCTTCAAATCGGTGATGATCTGGTAAAAGAATTAAAGGATAATAAAAACTTTGACTGGCATTTTTCCAATGATCTCGACCAATCGTTAAAGGACTTATTAAATCAAAAATACTATTTAGTAGTCGAGATTCCAGAAGACTTTTCTAAAAACGCCAGCACTGTAATGGATAAAAATCCAAAAAAACTGGATTTGAAATACCATACAAATGCAGGTTCCAACTATGTAGGGGCAACGATCGGCGAAAAAGCGATTGATAAACTGAAAGCCTCTGTTTCTAAAGAAGTGACCAAGCAATATACGAAAGTGATTTTTGATAACTTTAAAGATATCGCAAAAGGTTTGAGCGACGCGAGCAGCGGCGCGAAGAAAATTGATGACGGCACTAAGGATGCGAAAAACGGAAGCGCCCAGCTGAAAGAAAATCTGGCGAAGCTGAAGGAAAGCACCGCTACCATCAGTGACAAAACAGCGCAGCTTGCAGATGGAGCGGCTCAGGTGACGAGCGGCATCCAATCACTTGACAGCTCGCTTGGAAAATTCCAGGACAGCAGCAACCAGCTTTATGATAAATCTGGTCAGCTTGCAGCAGGATCAGGCGAGCTGACAAGCAAGATGAATGAACTTCTTGGCGGACTTCAAAATGTGCAGAAGGGTACGCCTAATCTGACTAACGGGCTGGATCAGCTCAACAGTAAAGCCCAAGAAGGTTCTGAGAAAGCAGCAAAAGCGGAAAAGCTCATTAATGCGCTCGATTTAACACAGCTTGAAACAGCTGTGAACAACCTGGAAAAGTCAGAAACTGCGATGAAGGAATTTAAAAAACAGCTGTCTGACTTTGAACACAGCTTAAAAAACCGTGATCAGGCATTCAAAAATCTCATCAATTCGAGTGATTTCTTAACAGCGGAGCAAAAAAGCCAGTTGATCAGCTCTGTTGAAAAGCAGCTTCCGAAAGTTGATGCGCCTGATTTTGATGAAATTTTAAGTGGACTTCCTGCAGCTGATCAGCTGCCTGACATCGCAACGATAAAAAGCTCTCTTGAAGAAGTGAAAGCGCAGGTGGCGCAGGTGAAAGCCATGCCGGAAGCTACATCTAAGCTTTATAACGGCGCAAAAACAATCCAAGATGCAATTGACAGATTAACTGAGGGAGCTGATAAGATATACAACGGTTCACAGAAGCTGACAGATGGCCAAACTAAACTGACAGCGGGTATCGGTGAATATAATAAGCAGTTCGCAAAAGCAAAAGCGGGCTCAGAGCAATTGGTGACAGGAAGCAGCCAAGTATCCGGCGGATTGTTTAAGCTGTTAGACGGGTCTAAACAGGTCCAAAGCGGATCATCAAAACTTGCAGACGGATCTGCATCACTTGATACAGGTTTAGGCAAGCTACTGGACGGCACAGGACAGCTGTCTAATAAGCTGAATGACGCGGCTGATCAAACAGGAGATATCAGCGCTGATGATAAAACATACGGTATGTTTGCGGATCCGGTCAAAACTAATGACGACGCGATTCATTCCGTCCCTAACTACGGAACAGGGCTGACGCCTTATATCCTATCAATGGGCTTGTATGTCGGCGGCATTATGCTGACGGTCGTATTCCCGCTGAAAGAAGCATCAGGCCGTCCGAGAAACGGATTTGAGTGGTTCTTCAGTAAATTTAATGTCATGATGCTGGTGGGAATCATTCAATCACTTATTGTGGCGACAGTTCTTCTTCTGGGAATCGGGCTCGAGGTGGAGAGCACATGGAGATTTTACGTGTTTACGATCATTACGAGTCTCGCTTTCCTTGCAATAATTCAATTTTTGGCCACGACGATGGGCAATCCGGGCCGTTTTATTGCAGTCATTATTTTAGTGCTGCAGCTCGGGGCCAGCGGAGGAACCTTCCCGTTAGAATTGCTTCCGAATTTCTATCAGGTGATCCATGGCGCGCTGCCGATGACCTACAGCATAAACGGGTTCAGAGCGGTGATTTCAAACGGAGATTTCGGCTACATGTGGCAGATGGCCGGTGTCTTAATCGGCATTGCTCTAGTCATGATCGCGCTGAGCATTACCTACTTTACGATCTTAAGCCGGAAGGAGGACACTTCAGAAGAACAGCCGGCTTCCTAATGAAAAAGACCTTGTTTCTCAGGAAACAAGGTCTTTTTTGATTTAACATCCCCATTTGATCAGAAGTCCGGTATACGTTAATCCTCCGCCGAAGCCGAAAAGCACCAGGGTTTGGTCTTTTTTCAGCTTCCCGGCTTTCACTGCCAGATCAAGGGCCAAAACAATAGAGACTGAGGATGTATTTCCGTAGTATTCCACACTGGTGAGTGTTTGTTCAATCGGAAACGGTGTTTTTTCACAAATCGATTCGATCATGCGCAAGTTGGCGCTGTGGGGAACAAACCAATCAAGATCATCACGGCTGAGCCCTGCTTTGTGTAAAAGATGTTCAAATTCACGGGGAATGGTTCTTGCGGCCCACTTATACACTTCGCGTCCGTTTTGAACCATTTTCCCGGAATCCGCAAGCGGCATGCCGTTGAGTTCGTTCCGCAGTCCCGCCCGGTACAAAATATCCGCGCCTTTTCCATATGTTCCTTGGACGGAGGCGAGGAATCCCGGTGCCTCTTCAGTTCGTTCAATCAATAGTGCGCCCGCAGCATCGCCGAACAGCACGCATGTCGTTCGATCTGTATAATCAGTCACTTTTGACAATGTTTCTCCGGCGATGACGAGAATTTTTTGATGAAGCCCGGATGTAATCAATCCGTTTGCCAAATGGAGACCGTATGTCAGTCCTGCGCATGTCGCATTGATATCTAACGCGCCGGTGTTCTCCCAGCCGAAATATTCCTGCACCCGGCAAGCCGTACTCGGAAAGGCATAATCTGCTGTTGTTGTGGCGACGAGAATCATATCCACATCTTCAAGTGTTCCTTCGTAACGGCTCTTGAGATCTTTAACTGCTTCAATGCATAAGTCTGAAGTGAACTGCTGCTCATCGGCAATCCGCCGTTCTCTCATTCCTGTGCGCTGAACAATCCATTCATCAGATGTATCTACGATTTTTTCCAGGTCCGCATTGGTTAAACGCCGGCTCGGCGCATAGGTGCCGATTGCTGTAATGTTTGCTTTTGACATAATAACACAACTCCTTTTATTATCAGATTATAACACTAGATATTAGTATCTGGTACTAAAAAGAGGATTTTTGATAAAAAAAGAGAAACTGTCAGTAGAAAACCAGAAAAGGAGGAAAAAAATGGTCAGTCAAGGAGCGATAGCCTCTATGATTATTTCCGGGGTTATTGCGTTTTTGTTGCCGATCGGACTGATGATATGGTTTAGGCGAAAGTATCATGCTCCGATTAAGGTGTTTTTTATTGGCGCTCTTACGTTTTTTGTCTTTGCCCAGCTGTTGGAGGGCGGCGTTCATGTTTATGTGCTGCAAATGAATGAAACGACGAAAGAAGTGATGAAGCATCCAGTCTGGTATGCCATTTACGGATGCTTGATGGCCGGGATTTTTGAGGAGTGCGGAAGGTATATCATGATGCGTTTCTTTATGAAGCGCCGTCTTTCTTGGGCGGACGGTCTGGCCTTCGGAGCGGGCCACGGCAGTCTGGAGGCGATATTAATTACCGGCTTGTCCAGCATTACGCTTATCGTGTACGCTTTTGCGATCAATAGCGGCACTTTTGAACAGCTTTTGATGAATCATGATGTGAAGCAGGCACTTATGCCGATTCAGGCGCAGCTGCTGAATACACCTTCGTATGAATGGCTGCTCGGCGGAATTGAAAGAATCAGCGCCCTCTCTGTTCAAATCGGTCTGTCACTGCTTGTGCTGTATGCGGTTAAAAGCCGCCGGCCGCTGTTTTTGCTGTATTCGATTCTCTTACACGGGCTGTTTAATGTACCGGCGGTTTTATACCAAAAAGGAGTGATAGAACATGCGGCGGCTGTTGAACTCATCGTTGCTGGGATAGCCGCGGCATCAGTGGTTTGGATTGTAAAGGCAAAAAGGCTGTTTCAATAAAAAATCCAAGCAGCAGTAACAGCCTGCTTGGAAAAATATGAATGAAATATTCGTGTAGGCATGGGTATCAGAATATTTCTGATTCAGTCCTTAGCAATGACAGCAAGAGTGGCAGCGTTTTTTGCAAGAGCAATGTCTTTTCTTTTTCTTCTTTTTCTCGCAAGGGTCATGGCATTCTTTCTCTTTCTTGCAATGGTCGTGGAAATCCTTATCGAACCACTCGTCAAAGAACCAAAAATCATCAAACCAAAAATCACAATGATGTTTCCGTTCATGTGAATGACGACAGCACATAGATATCCCTCCTCTTCCCATGCTCTCTACAGCATATGCTAGATTGATAGGAAAAGATTGGACGGGTCTATCAGGAAAAGAGTATATTTTAAATAGAAAATAAAAGGAGGAATGTCCTATGACGTCCGTTCGTAAAACGATGGAGCTGATTAAAGAACTCGTTTCTATTCCAAGTCCGACAGGGAATACATATGAGGTGATCAAATACGTTGAAGACCTTTTAAAAGAATGGAAGGTCGAAACGGTTCTGAACCATAAGGGCGGTTTGATCGCCACGCTTCCAGGCCGCGATACATCCCGTCATCGAATGCTCACGGCGCACGTTGACACCTTGGGCGCGATGGTGAAAGAAATTAAAGCAGACGGCCGGCTGAAAATCGATTTGATCGGCGGTTTCCGCTACAATTCGATAGAAGGGGAGTATTGCCAAATTGAAACGGCTTCGGGGAAAACGTATACGGGCACCATTTTAATGCATCAAACGTCTGTGCACGTGTACAAAGACGCGGGAAAAGCGGAGCGCAATCAAGAGAATATGGAAATCCGCCTGGATGAGCCTGTGCACAGCCGTAAGGATACGGAAGAGCTTGGCATTGGCGTCGGGGATTTTGTTTCGTTTGATCCCCGTGTCGAGATCACATCCAGCGGATTCATTAAATCACGCCATTTAGATGACAAAGCAAGTGTGGCCTTGTTGCTTCGCTTAATCCATCAAATTCAAACAGAAGAAGTTGAACTGCCGTATACGACTCATTTTCTGATTTCTAATAATGAAGAAATCGGATACGGCGGGAACTCTAATATTCCTGCTGAAACTGTTGAATACTTGGCGGTGGATATGGGGGCTATCGGTGACGGCCAGGCGACAGACGAATATTCGGTTTCGATTTGTGTGAAGGATTCGAGCGGTCCGTATCATTATCAGCTTAGAAAGCATTTGGTCGATTTAGCTGAAAAGCACCATATTGACTATAAGCTTGATATTTACCCGTATTACGGGTCGGACGCCTCAGCAGCGATCAAATCCGGGCATGATATTGTGCACGGCCTAATCGGGCCGGGAATTGACGCTTCGCACGCTTTTGAACGCACGCATAAGTCTTCTCTCCGCCATACAGCGAAGCTCCTGTATTATTATGTGCAATCACCGATGGTATAAGAGGGAGAAAATAAATGAAAATCTATGAACTGAAAAGCACTTTCGGCTGGGAAGGCGATGAAGGTCTTGGAGAACAGCTGATCCAGCAAATCCTTGCTGGAGAAAAAACGGCCACCTGCGCGCCGAAATCATTATATTCAAAAGATGAACTGAGTGATGTATATCAAACAGCGGGACAGCTTGTAACCGTTTATGATAAATATGATCATCCGAGATGCAATATAAAAGTGACAGATGTATTTGAAACGACCTTTGGAGCGCCTGATACGAGGTTAGTCAAAGGAGAGGGCAACGGAGACCGAATTGATGAATTTCAAGAGGACCATCGGAGAGCGTGGGCGGAGCTGATCAAAAATGGCGAAATGGAACTGAATGAGGACACTGTTTTGATTACAGAGCTGTTTGAGCTTGTCCAAGATTAAAAAAAACCTGCGGGGCGTTGAGAACCCCGCAGGCTTTTTGATTAACCGGAAATGGTTGCGTTTTGATCTGCTTTAGATTGGGTCATGACAGCTTCTGCTTTTGCAGGATTAAACATGCCTTCCCATTTAGACATGACAACGGCAGCAAGTGCGTTACCAGTCAGGTTTACAACTGTACGTGCCATGTCCATAATGCGGTCTACCCCAGCAATAAAGGCGAGTCCTTCTGCCGGAACACCAATCGTGCTCAGCGTCGCAAGCAAGACAACAAATGAAGTTCCCGGAACGGCAGCCATTCCTTTAGACGTCACCATTAACACAAGTACTAGCGTTATTTGTTGCCAAATCGACAAATCGATGTGGTACACCTGTGCCAGAAACAGCGCTGCAATAGATTGATAGAGAACGGAGCCGTCTAAGTTAAACGTATATCCAATCGGGATAACGAAAGATACAATACCTTTCGGACAGCCGATTTTCTCCATTTTTTCCATGATGCGCGGAAGAACGGTTTCAGAGCTGGACGTACTGAACGCCAATAAAATTTCGTCCTTCATGTAAGCCAGGAATTTGAAGATGCTGATACCGGCAATTTTTCCGACAATCCCAAAAATGACGATTAAGAAGAAAGCAAGTGCAACATATACCAATCCGACAAGCTTTCCGAGAGATAGAAGAGAACCGAGTCCGAATTTAGAGACAGTAACTCCGATTAGAGCAAAAACCCCGAATGGCGCTACTTTCATCACAAGGTTTACCACATGGAACATCGAATGGGAAACGCCTTCAAAAAAGGCTAATACTGGCTTGCCTCTTTCACCGATCGCGGAAATTCCCAATGCAAATAGTACGGTAAAGAAGATGATGGCAAGAAGATCCCCTTCGACCAAGGATTGGAAGAAGTTTGTCGGCACAATGTGCAGGAATGTCTCTGCCACTGATTTATTGCTTTGTTCTTTTTCTGTTTCAACATATTGACTGATGTCTGTTTTTTGAGCTTCGTGTATATTAACTCCTGTACCCGGGTGGAAGATGTTTGCAAGGGCTAGTCCGAGAATAATGGCAAAGGTCGTAATAATCTCAAAGTACAGAATTGTTCTGAAGCCTAATTTACCAACTTGCTTTCCATTTCCGGCTCCGGCTACACCGATGATTAAACTGGAGACAACAATAGGAATCACTATCATTTTGATTAAGCGTAAAAAGAGATCCCCGATTGGCTGCAGATAAGTAGGCAGTGCTGGGTTGCCGTACCAAATAACGCCAGCAATAACACCTAGAATAAGTCCAACGAATATTTGCGTGGCTAATCCAAACCTAATTCTTTTCATAGATTACCTCCCAAAAAACAAAGTATCAACATATATCATGAATAGACATATATTTAATCTCACTATTAGATCAAATTATAATAGATAAGAAATAGGTTCGTCTATAGTAAATTATATTTTGAAAATATAGAATATTCAAAAATAGAAAGTGAATCACCAGAATTATCTAAAAACAGGTGAGCTTCGACCCAACCTGACTATTATTTCAATATAAAAAGAAGTTAGAAGAATGAAGAAAATCTCACACTGTATGCGTGAGATTTTCGCCTCTTTACATATCGCTTACTTTTATACAGTCATTGCAAATATTACCATAACACTCATGCTGCTCATCAATCTTTTTTCCGCATTCCGCGCACTTTTTCGAAGGCAGGTTTCTAAAAAATTCAGTAAGTTTCCCTAGCATAACCAATCCCTCTTTCCCCTTTGTAATGTCTTCATTGTAATATAACAGAAAGTAAAATTCAACATCTGTTTTGATACAATGTTTAAAACATGCTTTTTTTTAGAAAAATGGGTATATTGAAGGAGGATCAATTTTCTTTGAAAAGAAGGAGGACATTATGAAAGTTACAGTTATCGGATGCTACGGCGGTTTTCCGGCCGCAAATGAAGCGACGTCGGGATACTTGTTTCAATCGGGGGATTTTTCATTGTTAGTGGACTGCGGAAGTGCCGTGTTATCTAAGCTGTTTGGATATGTCCCGGCGGAAAAGCTGGACGCGGTGGTTCTGTCTCATTATCACCATGACCATATTGCCGACATCGGGCCGCTGCAATTTGCGAAGCAAGTCGGATCATTCCTCGGCAAAGGAGAGCACTCGCTTCCAATTTACGGACATGATGCTGATATAGAACAGTTTCAAAAGCTTACATATAAAACGCATACGAAAGGGATTGCCTATCAGCCTGATCAGCAGCTGACTGTCGGTCCGTTTACGATTTCCTTTTTAAAAACGGTTCACCCGGTGACTTGTTATGCGATGCGGATTACTGACGGCAGCCATACTGTTGTGTATACTGCTGATTCCAGCTATCAGGATTCATTTATTCCGTTTTCGAAAAACGCTGATTTATTGATCTCTGAATGTAATTTTTATGCTGATCAAGACGGGACAAGCGCAGGCCATATGAACAGCTTGGAAGCAGGGCGAATTGCAGAAGAAGCGGGAGCGGGCGAGCTGCTGCTGACCCATTTGCCTCATTTCGGCGTGCATGACAATCTTCGCAAAGAAGCCAAGACCGTTTTTAACGGGAAAGTGAACATTGCGAAATCTGGTTTTGTGTGGGAAGGATAAAGGAGGAGCACGATGTTATTTATTGACAATCAAAATATCAATGATCCGCGGATCAATCTTGCTATCGAGGAGTATTGCCTTAAATATTTAGACCCTGAACAGCCGTATTTGCTTTTTTACGTGAATCAGCCGTCTATCATCATCGGAAAAAACCAAAATACAATAGAAGAAATCAATACAAAGTATGTAGAGGAAAACGGAATTATCGTCGTCCGCCGTTTATCTGGCGGCGGGGCTGTGTATCATGATTTAGGGAATTTAAATTTCAGCTTTATCACGAAGGATGACGGTGAAAGCTTTCATAACTTCAAAAAATTCACTGAGCCGGTGATTCAAGCGCTACATCAGCTCGGAGTTGAAGCGGAATTAAGCGGCCGGAATGATATTGTGGTAAATGGCCGCAAAATATCAGGTAACGCACAATTTGCCACAAGAGGCCGCATCTTCAGCCACGGCACCCTCATGTTTGATTCAGCCATTGACCATGTTGTGTCCGCTTTAAAAGTCAAAAAGGATAAAATTGAATCAAAGGGCATCAAGTCAATCAGAAGCCGTGTGGCAAACATCAGTGAGTTTCTTGATGATAAAATGACGACCGAAGATTTCCGCAGTCATTTGCTCAAACATATTTTCAATACAAATCACATTCAAGATGTGCCGGAGTATAAGCTGACTGAAAAAGATTGGGAAGTCATTCGCAAAATCTCGGAAGAACGCTATCAAAATTGGGACTGGAACTACGGCCGCTCACCTAAATTTAACCTGAACCACTCAAAGCGTTATCCGGTCGGGTCCATTGATCTGCGTTTGGAAGTAAAAAAAGGGAAAATTGAAGACTGCAAAATTTTCGGCGATTTCTTCGGTGTGGGCGATGTATCGGAAATCGAGAACCTGCTGATTGGAAAACAATATGAGCGCAGTGTGATCGCTGATGCGCTGGCTGATGTGAATCTGAAGCATTATTTTGGGAACATTACGAAAGAAGATTTTCTTGATCTGATTTATTAATGTGAAACACATTGTTTGAAAGGAAATTTGTGTTTTGAAATAATGGAGGCAGGAGGGATTCACATGAAAGTGTTTTTAATCGGAGCGAACGGACAAATCGGACAAAGACTTGTTTCTTTATTCAAAGAGAATGCTGATCATTCCGTCAGGGCGATGGTCAGAAAAGAAGAACAGAAAGCATCTTTGGAAGCGGCCGGCGCGGAAGCTGTGCTAGCAAATCTAGAAGGAAGCCCGGAAGAAATCGCAGCCGCGGCAAAAAGCTGTGACGCGATTATTTTTACAGCGGGCTCCGGGGGCAGCACAGGCTATGATAAAACGCTGCTGGTGGATCTTGACGGAGCGGCAAAAGCAATAGAGGCTGCGGAAATCGCTGGAATCAAACGTTTTATTATGGTCAGCGCACTGCAGGCCCACCGCCGGGAAAATTGGAATAAGGCACTTAAACCTTATTACGTGGCCAAGCATTATGCTGATAAAATTCTGGAATCCAGCGGCTTAGCCTATACGATTATACGTCCGGGAGGCCTTCGCAATGAAGCGGGAACTGGAACGGTTTCCGCAGCCGCAGATCTAGAGCGGGGCGATATATCACGTGATGACGTTGCGGCAGCAGTCATTGCCTCTTTAGATGAAACCAACACGGAAAATCGGGCTTTTGATCTCACTGAAGGAGATACACCGATTGCCGAAGCTTTGAAGAATCTATAACAGTACTGACACTCGGGGCTTTTTGCTCTTGAGTGTTTTTTTGTGTTTCTCTATAATGAAAAGGAAAGCTTATCTTCAATAATGAATGACTACTCATTCACTTTAAGGGGTGGGAGAATGAATCTGGTTTCAAAATTAGAAGAGACAGCATCTGAGAAGCCGGACAGCATCGCATGCAGGTTTAGGGATCAAGTGATTACTTACAAGGATCTGAATGACAATATTCAGCGTTTTGCGGACGGTCTTCAGGAAGCGGGTATGGAAAAAGGGGATCACCTTGCTTTGCTGCTTGGCAATTCGCCTGATTTTGTCATCGCATTTTTCGGCGCATTAAAGGCCGGTATTGTGGTGGTGCCGATCAATCCGACGTACACGCCGACAGAAATCGGCTATATGCTGACAAACGGCGATGTCAAAGCAATCGTAGGAGTAGATCAGCTTTTGCCGATTTATGAAAGCATGCACGAATCTTTGCCAAAGGTCGAACTCGTCATTTTATGCCGGACGGGAGAAACTGAGCCGGAAGCTTCAGATCCCGAGGTCAGAATGAAAATGACAACGTTTACAAAAATGTTGTGTCCGACACCCGGTGCTGCACGCCATCCAGAGCTTGTGCCTGATGACACTGCGGTCATTTTATATACGTCAGGAACAACGGGAAAACCGAAAGGCGCGATGCTGACCCACCGGAATTTGTTCAGCAATGCAAACGATGTCGCCGGGTATTTGGGAATGGATGAGAAAGACAATGTGGTTTGCGCTCTTCCGATGTTTCATGTTTTTTGCTTAACTGTCTGCATGAATGCTCCGCTGATGAGCGGCGCATGTGTGCTGATTGAACCGCAGTTCAGTCCCGCCTCTGTTTTTAAGCTTGTAAAGCAGCGGCAGGCAACCATTTTTGCAGGTGTGCCTACGATGTATAACTATTTATTCCAGCATGAAGAAGGAAAGGCAGATGATTTTTCTTCTATTCGCCTGTGCATCTCGGGTGGTGCGGCCATGCCGGTCGCGCTGCTTACGGCATTTGAAGAGAAATTCGGCGTTACCATTTTGGAGGGCTACGGGCTTTCGGAAGCATCGCCTGTCACATGCTTTAACCCGTTTGACAGAGGGAGAAAACCAGGCTCCATCGGGACAAGTATTTTGCATGTCGAAAACAAGGTCGTTGATCCGCTCGGACGTGAGGTCCCTGATCACCAGGTGGGCGAATTGATCGTAAAAGGGCCCAATGTGATGAAGGGCTATTATAATATGCCGATGGAAACGAAGCACGCTTTAAAGGACGGGTGGCTTTATACGGGAGACCTGGCAAGGCGGGATGAGGACGGTTATTTTTACATTGTTGACCGGAAAAAAGACATGATTATTGTAGGCGGCTACAATGTGTATCCGCGTGAAGTGGAAGAGGTGCTGTACAGCCACCCGGACGTAAAGGAGGCTGTTGTCATCGGCGTGCCTGATGCTGAAAGCGGCGAAGCGGTAAAGGGATATGTCGTACCGAAACGGTCTGGTGTCACAGAAGAAGAAATGATGGCGCATTGCGAAAAACATCTGGCAAAATACAAACGGCCTGCCGCGATCATCTTTCTTGATGAGATTCCGAAAAATGCGACAGGCAAAATGCTCAGACGGGCGCTGAAAGATATGCTGCCTCATTAATGTAAAAAAGCGAAGCCAGTGAGCTTCGCTTTTTTCATTGTTAATCCTTTGCTTCTTTTTTAATGATCGTTTGCAGCGCTTTGGTATCGTTTCGCGTTAATTTGTAATATGTGCCGTCCTTCAAAAAAATGGCCTGCTGGCTGTCGTCAATCCATAATCTGAATGAGTCAAATCTGTCTTTATGAAATTTAATCGTGCCTTCGTAATCAGGAGCTGATGTTTTTTCCGTTTTCAGCTGTTTTCCCTGATTCATAATGTCCAGCATATCTTTGACGTGCTGTCTTTTTTCGATTTCAATCTTTTCCCGCCCGTCTGAAGACAGGGTGATCAATTCCGCATCAACCGATTGATATACATCGCCTGACCGGCTGTAAAGGTAGAAAAATGCAATAAACACAAGACCGATAACCACGATGGCTGCTACTATTTTTTTCATCTGCATCACTCCAAACATTTGCTAGTTTCTCCAGCAAAGGGCGATTCCATGCGAAAAAGTCCGAACTCACAGCTTGGTTCTAAGAAATTGAATTTATGATTACAATAGAAGTAATGGGTCTAGATGTGAGGAGTGAGGCGAATATGCGCAAGTGGATTGCGGGTGCAGGGCTTGCATATGTGCTGTATGGGCTTTTTTTCTATTGGTATTTCTTTATGTCCGGCGATTCCGCTGTGCCGGAGGCCGTGAAAGGAACACAGGCTGACCCGGCTTCTTTCATGAAGCCGTCTCAATTGGCTGTCGCCGAACAGTATTCTGACGTGAAGAACTTTTTATTTTTTATCAGTATTCCTCTTGATTGGTTTCTGTTTTTTGTATTGCTGATCAGCGGTGTTTCAAAGAAAATCAAGCAATGGATGGAAGCGGCTGTGCGTTTTCGTTTTTTGCAGATCATCGGTTTTGTGTTTGTGCTTTCGCTGATCACTGCTCTGGTGACACTGCCTTTGGATTGGATAGGCTATCAGGTATCGCTTGATTACAATATTTCGACGCAGACAGCCTCCAGCTGGGCTAAAGATCAAGTCATTGATTTTTGGATCAGTTTTCCGATCTTTATGCTTTGCGTGCTGGTGTTTTATTGGCTGATCAAAAAGCATGAAAAAAAATGGTGGTTTTACGCCTGGCTGTTAACAGTGCCGTTTTCGCTGTTTCTGTTTTTTATTCAGCCGGTGATTATTGATCCTTTATACAATGACTTTTATCCGCTGAAAAACAAAGAGCTGGAAAACAAAATTTTAGCTCTGGCCGAAGAAGCCGATATTCCGGCTGATCATGTGTATGAAGTGAATATGTCAGAGAAAACAAACGCGCTTAATGCCTATGTGACAGGAATTGGGGCTAATAAGCGGATTGTTCTATGGGATACGACACTGAATAAACTCGATGATTCGGAAATTCTCTTTATTATGGGGCACGAAATGGGCCATTATGTCATGAAGCACGTGTATATCGGATTGGCTGGCTATTTAATTGTGTCGCTAGCGGGATTTTATGTGGTTGATAAGCTTTACAAGAGGGGGGTACACTTTGCACGCAATCTGTTTCATGTAGAGGGCCGGCGTGATCTTGGGGCATTGCCGCTGTTATTGCTTATCGTGTCTGTTTTGAGCTTTGCTGTTACGCCTTTTTCTAATGCCGTTTCCCGTTATCAGGAAAATAAGGCTGATCAATATGGAATTGAGCTGACAGGGGACAGCGAAGCCGCAGTCAGAACGTTTCAAGATTTGGCTGTTACGGGGCTGAGCCAGGTTGATCCGCCTTTTCTCGTGAAACTTTTCAGAGGGAGCCATCCTTCGATCATGGAACGGATTCAACATGCGGAAACCGAAGAGAATACCTCAGAACACCCGGCCTCAGAACAGGGGGACGACCAATAAAAAAAGAAGCAGGTATGGAGTGACCTGCTTCTCTTTAATCTTATTGTGCAGCTGCTTGTACGTTGATTAACCCTTTTCCATAGTAGAAAGAGCTGCCAAGATTTGTCGCAGTGCTTTCTAAACGATCACGGACTTGTGCATTTGACCAAGTCGGATGTTTAGAAAGGATTAAAGCTGCTGCTCCGGCAACGTGAGGCGTCGCCATTGAGGTTCCGTTATAAGAGCCGTATGTGCCGCCAGGAAGTGTGCTTTGGATCGACACGCCTGGAGCCATAACGTCAAGCTCAGAACCTGCGCTTGAGAAAGAAGCTCTTTGGTTGCTGCTGTTTACTGCGCCTACTGCAATAGTAGAAGGATATTTTGCAGGGTAGCCGACTGTGCTTGTGCTGCCTGAACTTCCTTCGTTTCCGGCTGCGGCAACAACGACGATACCGCTTGCAACCGCTTTATCGACTACTGTTTTTAACGCTGTAGACCCAGTAGGTCCGCCAAGACTCATGTTGATGACATCCATGTTGTTAGAAATCGCCCATTCAATACCGTTAATAATCCAGCTGTATTGCCCGCTTCCTGTAGAATCAAGCACTTTGACTGCATATAATGATGCGCTAGGGGCTACGCCCAGAACACCAATTGTGTTATTAAGAGCGGCAACAGTACCGGCTACATGCGTGCCGTGAGAACTGCCGTCTTGGTATGGGTTTGTTTCAGAAGGTACGAAGCTTGCTCCGCCTCGAACGTTTAAGTCAGGATGAGAAGAGTCAATTCCGCTGTCGATGACAGCTACTTTTACATTAGAGCCTGTGTAGCCTTGAGAGTGAAGAGCCGGCGCTTTAATTTGAGAAATGCCGTAAGGAACAGATTGCGCATATTCATGTGCAACATGGTCTTCTTCCACATAAGCAACACTCGGATCTTTTTTCAGTTCTTTTACAGCTTTGTCATCCAATGTTGCTGCGGCTGCATTTACATACTTAAATTGCTTTTGAACTTTACCGCCTTTTTCAGAAATAACATCTTTTTTCTTGGCGGTGCTCATAGCTCCCATTGTCTGTTTAAATCCGACAATGTACTTCTTTTCTTCACTGTTTTTTCCGGCAGCCTGTGCAGACATGTTGCTGAATGCCATCGTGAAGATTAGCGTGAACGCAAACAACAAGCTGATCCACAATTTTTTGCTTCTCACTCTTTACCCTCTCCTTTACAATTTCAGAGCAGCCTATTAATAGACTATTCTGTGAATTTATTGTAATAGATTGGATACTATTTTAGTAGACCCATTTTTTTGAGATTGTTTTATTTCTATTTAGGTATATCATCTCTCGTTATTTCTATAGAGACTCGAAATAACTGCATTCATACAGAAAAGAACGAAAATAGACATGAGTAAATAATCATTATGTTGAAATTTCATGTTTTTTCAGGTTAAATCCTCCCGCGACCAGAAAAAAAACTGTCGAATAAATCAGTTCCATTGACCTGCATGTTTTTCTATGAGATCAATGGATATTATCGTGATATTTTTTCCAAGCATGCTGAAAAAAGTATTCTGATCAATATGGTTTACAGAAAATTCTATTAAATATAAAATATAATTCTTAACAGCATATAGAGAGAAGGAAACGAGATGAACATTCGTCAAGCTTTACCAGCAGATGCGGCAGCTATAGCACCGCTGTTTCATCAGTATCGGGAATTTTATAAGCAGGCGTCGGATCTGGAAGGAGCGGAGGCTTTTTTGAAAGCACGCCTGGAAAATGAAGAGTCTGTTATTTTTATCGCAGAAGAAAATGGGGAATTCATTGGTTTTACACAGCTTTATCCAGCCTTTTCTTCCGTGGCTATGAAAAGAATCTACATATTAAATGATTTATTCGTCGCTTCTTCTGTACGAAAAAAGGGAGTTGGCCGGCGGCTGCTTTCCGCTGCAAAGGATTATGCCGCGGAAAACGGAGCGAAATGTTTAAAGCTGCAGACGGAACATCACAACCGGACGGCAAGAAGTTTATATGAGCAAAACGGCTATGAAGAGGAAACCGCATTTGTGCATTATAGCCTTAATGTGCCGGAGAAGTGAAGATAGAGGCCTCATGATTTGGTTTTTTGGCCGATGTTCGGTTACGATAAAGATGAAAAGGAGTGTGCCGAATGTCAACGTTATTTCAAGCATTGCTGGCAGAAAAAAATGCAGATGATGTTTCAGTCAATATCAAAACCATATCAACAGAGGATTTGCCGAAAGACGGCGTGCTGATTAAAACAGCATATTCAGGCATCAACTACAAAGACGGCTTGGCCGGAAAAGCGGGCGGCAATATTGTCAAAGAATATCCGCTTATTTTAGGCATTGATGCTGCAGGTACAGTTGTTTCTTCAAATGATCCGCGTTTTGCCGAAGGGGATGAAGTCATTGCGACAAGCTATGAGCTTGGTGTCTCACGTCATGGCGGATTAAGCGAATATGTTTCAGTGCCTGGCGACTGGCTGGTGCCTTTGCCAAAGAACCTTTCGCTGCAGGAAGCGATGGCGTACGGAACGGCGGGGTTTACAGCGGCGTTATCTGTGCATCGTCTTGAACAGAACGGACTCTCTCCTGAAAAAGGGAGCGTGCTTGTCACCGGAGCAACCGGCGGTGTCGGCGGAATTGCAATAACGATGCTCAGCAAACGCGGCTATAACGTGGTCGCAAGCACAGGAAACCGGAAGGCGACTGACTATTTGAAGCAGCTCGGTGCTAATGAAGTAATCAGCAGGGAAGATGTCTATGACGGTAAATGTAAGGCGCTGTCCAAGCAGCAATGGCAAGGAGCTGTTGATCCTGTCGGCGGGAAGCAGCTTGCCTCGCTTTTAAGCAAAATCCAATATGGCGGATCTGTCGCGGTGAGCGGTTTAACGGGCGGGGGAGAGGTTCCTGCAACGGTGTATCCGTTTATTCTTCGCGGAGTCAGCCTGCTGGGCATAGACTCAGTCTATTGTCCAATGGATCTTAGAGCGGCGGTTTGGGAGCGCATGGCATCCGATCTTAAGCCTGAACAGCTCCTGACAATCATAGACAAGGAAGTCTCGTTAACAGAAGCACCTGATGCGCTAAAAGATATTTTGCAAAATCACATTCAAGGAAGAGTTCTTGTAAAACTGTAAAATTGAAGTTTCAGCTTGCAGAAAACACGATGCTTTTTCTGCAAGCTTTTTTGTTTGATTCTAGAAAATGCAAGTGCATCCAATGCTTCCGTATTTTAAACGTTCCTTCGATGTGAAACTTTCTATACGATTTTCAATAATAATAGTGATAATGATTATCATTCCGTGTTATACTATCTTTTGGACATCTTAATTGAGAAACTACATACAGGAGAGACTGGAATGTTATGAAAAAAACACTGATTATTCTTACAGTTTTACTTCTTTCTGTTTTGACTGCGGCTTGTTCTTCTTCAGCCGGCCATCAAAACAGTGAAGAAAATAAAGCAACGGTAACACATGATTTAGGGAAAACGAACGTGCCTGAGCATCCGAAGCGGGTCGTTGTGCTTGAGCTTGGCTTTATCGACACTTTGCTTGATCTCGGCATTACGCCTGTTGGAGTGGCGGATGACAATAAAGCAAAGCAGCTGATTAACAAGGATGTACTGAAAAAAATTGACGGCTACACATCTGTCGGCACACGGTCACAGCCAAGCATGGAAAAAGTCGCTTCGCTAAAACCGGATTTGATTATTGCAGACACGACCCGTCATAAGAAGATATATGATCAGCTGAAAAACATCGCGCCGACGGTCGCGCTTCATAATTTAAATGCTGATTATCAGGATACAATAGACGCTTCTCTTACCATTGCCAAAGCAGCCGGCAAAGAGAAGGAAATGGAGAAAAAGCTGACAGCGCATGAAGAAAAAGTGAATGAAACAAAGAGAAAGATCAGTGCGAACAGCCAATCTGTGCTTTTGATTGGAAATACAAATGATACGATTATGGCCAGAGATGAAAATTTCTTCACATCGAGACTTTTAACACAAGTCGGCTATCAATATGCGATCAGCACGTCCGGTAACAAAAAAACCGGTAATGGCGGCGACTCTGTGAACATGAAAATGACACTTGAGCAGCTGCTGAAAACAGACCCGGATGTAATCATACTGATGACAGGAAAAACAGACGACATTGACGCGGACGGCAAACGCCCGATCGAAAAAAATGTTCTGTGGAAGAAGCTGAAGGCAGTGAAAAACGAACATGTGTACCATGTTGACCGTCAGGTATGGTCTCTGCGCCGCAGTGTGGACGGAGCGAATGCGATTTTAGATGAGCTTCAAAATGATATGACAGCAGAAAATAAATAAGAAAAGACAGGCAAACGCCTGTCTTTTCTTATTGAATAAAACCGGATAAGTGGCTATTGATGTTATAATCTTTAATTTTCCATTTTTCTTCTGCAAATTCAATGTTGCTGAGGCAGGCATTGACAAGGCGCGTATTTTGAAGCTCGGCATCACCGCCGGAAATCTCTGTCAGCAGTGCGTGAATCGCTGCGCCGTGCGCGACAATCAGTACCTTTTGATTTGGATATGCGCGGTTTACTTTCACCAATCCGCCCATCAGCCTGTCCGTGAGCTCTTTTAGCGTTTCCATGTTTGGATAGTTCTTGTCCGGATAACGCTTTGTCCGTTCTTCAAGCGGCATGCCCTCCGCGTCCCCGTAATCACGCTCCTTAAAGTCATCCATCTCGACGATAGGAAGATTGAGGTATTCATTAATAATGTCCGCGGTTCTTCTGGCTCTTTTCAGCGGGCTGGTGACAATGATATCCCAAGAAAAATCTTTTAAGTATTCTCCGGTTTCTTTTGCTTGGCGTTCGCCTGTCGCGTTCAGCGGGATATCTGTTTTTCCTTGGCATTTTTGCTGCAGGTTCCAATCGGTTTCTCCGTGTCTTACTAAGCAAACGGCTGTCATAAAATCCCCTTCCTGACTTTGATCTTATCGCTATTATACTAAATCAGAGGCATGCATCCTATGAAAAAGCCTATGTCAAAACCTCAAATAATAAAGCCATGCCGATTCCGCCGCCGCTTCCGATGGCGGCAACAGCATATTGACAGCCTGTCCGTCTCTGCGCCTCATAAAACAATCTGGTCACCAGTGCCGCCCCGGAAGCGCCGTAAGGATGGCCGAGAGCTAATGCGCCGCCCCGCACATTGACCTTCCTATAGGGAATGCCAAGTTCTTGTGAGCAGACACATATTTTAACGGCAAAGGCTTCGTTGATTTCGTATAAACCGATATCGTCAGTTGTCAATGCGTTTGCAGCTAAAAGCTTTTTGATCGCTTCAACCGGCGCGGCGGACGGATAGTTGGGATGAATGCCGCTAACGGCGCTTCCGATAAATCGCAGTACAGGTTTATAGCCGAGGGATGCAGCTTTTTTCTCTTCCATGACAAGGAGTGCAGCCGCTCCATCTGAAATGCCGCTGCTATTGGCGGCTGTAACCGTTCCGGAGCTGGTGTCAAACACCGGCTTTGCACGAGAAATGATCGCTTTCATCAGCCGTCTTTTCAGAAAAGCTTCGTCTGTTTCCAACTCCCCGAGAGGAACAATCTCTTCACGGTACAATCCTTCGGTATGAGCACTCCAGCTGCGTTGATAGCTGAGAAGCGCGTATTCGTCCTGCATGCTTCTTGGGATGGCATAGCGTGCTGCTGTATATTCTGCTGCCATGCCCATATCGGGATCACCAACAGTGTCCGGCGAAAAGCGGGCTCTTTCTGAAAAAGGCGATCGGCTGCTGCTTTCCGCGCCGCCTGCGATATAAATGTTTCCGGCACCCGCTTTGATAAGATTGCATGCGGAACGCACTGCTTCAAGCCCGGAGCCGCATTGTCTGTCAATCGTCATGCCGGGAACAGATAAAGGAAGTCCAGCTTGAAGTGCTGACAGCCGGGCGAGGTTGCCGCCTCTGCCAGTGGCGTTTCCCAAAATCACCTCGTCAATTGGATCCTCTAACTTTCGGCTGAGACAGCTGATGAGAGGAGCGGCCAAATCCTCCGGCAGAAACTGCTTCAGCAGACCGTTTTCTTTTCCGAAAATCGTTCGTTTGGCATCTGCAATAACCGCGTTCAATCCACCATACCCCGCAGCCATTTTTTTACGCTGGAACGGGCAATTTTGCCGCTGCTTGTTTCCGGCATACTGTCTGTAAATACCCATTTTTTCGGGATTTTGTAGGATGCCAGTTTCTGCTTGCACCAGGCTTTCAGCTTTTTGGCGTCTGTATTCCCGCAAATGACGGCCGCGGGGATTTCTCCCCAATACTCGTCCGGAATGCCCGCCACAGCTGCTTTTTCAACCTCTGGGCAGGAGAGAAGCACGCGCTCAACTTCTTCAGGGAAAATATTTAATCCGCCATATACGACCATTCCGTTTTCCCGTCCTGCTATGTACAGAAATCCCTCTTCATCAACATAGCCCATGTCATCTACTGTCATCCATTCCGGTTGATCTGGTGTGCGGCTGTTTACATAGCCTGAGAACTTCATCGGGCTTTTGACGAATATTTTCCCGATTTCCCCCGGCTGACAGAGGTCCCCGGCGGCGCTGCGGATATCTATGCGGACATTATGAAAAGGGCGGCCCGCTGAATGAGGTTTTCGTTTGCTGTCTTCTGGTGAGAGATACGCAACAAAGCTAAGCTCAGATGTGCCGTAAAAATCATACAGCTTCAAATGAGGCCATTTGGATGCAAGCTTCTCCTTGGATGCTGCCGGCCAGTCCGCTCCCGAAGAAATGATTTTAACGGAGCTGTCAGGGAAAGCGTGAATGTTGGCGAGGGCATCTGTCATTGTCGGTACGGTATAGAGTACGCTGATGGATTTTTGTGTTAACCACTCCTTTGTTTGAGCGGGAATGAATTTTTTAAGCAAACAAACGGTTCCCCCGAGATACAGAGTGCTGACAGCACCGTATAAAAAGTGAGAGGACAGTAATGTCCCCGGAATCAGAACTTTGTCATTTGAAGAGACCAAAAAATCAGTTTTTGTACAATGAAAGCTTTCAACCCAAGAGCGATGAGAGCGCGTAAATGCTTTCGGCTTGCCTGTTGAGCCTGACGTAAAGCCCATATAAAAGGGAAGCTCCGGATCAACGGCTGGGGCCGGGGCAGCGGACGCCTCTGAGATATGCGCCATACAGTCTTCCAGCCAAACAACGGGTGTCAGACAATCTGTCAGTTTGTTTTTAAAAAGAGATGAAGCCACCACAAAATCAGCACCGCTTAATGCCAGCCGCTCACCGCATTCAGCGGCACTCCAGCGTGTATCAATGGGAACCGCCGTACATCCAGCCGCGGCAGCTCCGGCAAACAGCTGTAAAAATGCAAGGCTGTTTGGGAGCAGGATGGCTACACGTTTTGGAACGTTTGGCTGCGTCCGCAGCCAATTGGCAGTTTGGGTGACGAGCCGGTTCCAATCCCGATATGTAATATGTTCAGTTTCAGTCTGGATCGCAATCCGGCTTGGATTTTTATTGGCAAAGGATAGGTATGTATGTGTAATGGTCACAGAATGTCAGCCTCCTTTTGTATACATCGTATCAGAAAGAGACAAGGCTTGGGTGATCTTAATGGCAAGCAGCGCAGATGCTGCCGCTTTTAATAAATCGCCGGGCACAAATGAAAGACTTATAAAACCGGCCTGTAACAGATCAATATGAATGATAAAAGCCTGTACAGGAATGCCAAGCAGGTATATAAAGATGATGCCGAACACAATATGAATGAAAAAGAGACGGAACACTGTCACCTTACGCAGTCTGTGAACGGTTAGGCTGATCAGCCACGAGGCGAACGGATAAGCAATCAGAAAACCCGCGCTCGGTCCGAAAAAAACGCCAAACCCGCCGCGGCCGCCGGGCAATAGCGGCGCTCCAAAGGCGACGAGCAGCAAAAAGACAAGCTGGCTTAAAAAAGCGGCTTTGGGTCTGAGAATGCTGCCGGCCAGCATGACACCGAGCGTCTGCAGTGTAATGGGAACAGGTGTAAAGGATAAGAAAAGAGGGGGGATAAAACTAAGCACTGCCATCAGCGCAGTAAAGATTGCAATGTGCATCATGTCTAGTAATTTCATATGAAATCCTCCAACTAACGAATAAAATATGGTTATACAATAAATGCAGACAGCTTTTATGTCAACTTAATTTTAATATAGGTTTACAAATGAGGTGTGAAAAAACCGGCCTGCGGTCGGCCGGTTTTTGATGATTATTCTTCTGTAAGAATGACAAGCGAATCAACAGAAGCAGCCACATGAGAAACGGCGCGGCTGACCTCCTGGAGCCCTCCGAGAAAGGCCTGCAGATCGACGTCAATTTTTCCTGATTGTTCTTTGCTGACTTTCATGCTGTGAACGATTTCATCGAATAAACGGTTAATTTGTGTCATTTTTTCTTTGCTTTCGCTGACAAGCCCGTTCACGTCTTTGATATGCTTCGACACGATGTTGATTTGTGTATTGGTGTTGTTCACAAGCTCGGACACTGTAGAAACGGTTTTTTTCGTATCTTCAGACAGCTTTCGCACCTCATTGGCCACAACGGCAAAGCCTTTGCCGTGTTCGCCTGCACGGGCTGATTCAATAGATGCGTTTAGCGACAGAAGATTCGTTTGTTCGGCGATGCCTGTGACGATGCCGAAGATTTTTTCAATTTGCTGTGCGATTTCATCCAGCTTGACCATTTCTTTTTCGATTTGGACGAGGCTTGTATCGATCTGGTTCATCTGTTTTTGCTGGATTTCAAGCTCTTTTTTCCCGCCGATCGACTTTTCTTCAACGGTGCTGGATGTCACTGTGCCGGCTTTGGATGCTTCGGAAATGCCTTCAGATTTGTCAACAAGCTCTTGAACGGATCGGCTCGTTTCTGAAAACAGATTTGCGATCGACCCGGAGGTTTCTTGGATTCTCTGATGCAGAAGATTTTTTCTTTCTTCTTGTTCATCGCGGGTTTGGTTGTATTCAGCTTGAAATGCTTCAAGGACAAGCTGCTGTTCTAAGTTCAAGATTTTAGTTGTCGCTTTGATTGCTTTCAGCAGTTCCTGGTGATCTGTAATTGACTTTTCATAAATGTCAATCATTGATAGAAGCAATTCCTGAAACGCCCCCATGTACCATTTTGGCAGAAGGCCGATTCGTAAATGGATAGAAGCAATTTTATTTCGTTTTTCAATAAATTCATCATCAATGACACCGGCAAACATTTCCTGAATATGCCGTTTTAACGTTTGTTTTAAGCGGTCAACTGAGCTGTGATCGTTAATGATATCCATTAATGAGCTTTCATGATCAAGATTTTTATAGAAAGCGTCAACAATGTAAACTATGTGTTCTTGGATTAAGGGCTGCAGCTCTTGCAGCACGTGCAGCTCTGGATCTCCCAGTCTGACCATTTTGAGCTGTTTTTTCACATCTGAGAACTTGTTTGTGAGCTGAATGCGGTTTTTTTGCTGGCCGTTTGAATCTGAAAAATAAGCCGTTTCTTTTTTTCTATCTTTTTTAAATAACAATACAGTGATCCCCCTTGGGAAAATATAATTTTATCATTTGGCTTTTTAAGCCTTTTTCTTTTTTATCGGTCAAGGGAAGCACGAATGAAGACGGCAGATAGAAATTATTTATAAAAAAACCGTTCAGTTATATGAACGGTTTAATCAAGGTCAATTTGTTTTAGTGGTTTGATGGCCGGTCCTTCGACTACCTCGCCAGTTGGTTTAAAGCGTGATCCGTGGCACGGACAATCCCATGTGTGCTCTCCGTCGTTCCATTCCACTTCACAGCCTAAATGGGTGCAGGTTGTATCAACAAGATGCAGGCAGCCCGTTTCATCTCTGAATGCCCCCGCGCGTCTGCCGTTAATGGTGACGGCTTTTCCTTCACCTGGCGCGATCTCTTCAAACTCGACGTCCGGTTTTTCAAGCTTCCCTTTAATGAAATGCTTAGCCACATCTGCATTGTAAGAAATCACCTTTTGCAAGCCGGGATTCAGATGGAAACGAGACGGTGTAAAAATGCTTTCATATGGATTGTCTTTTTTCTCCACAAGGTCTGACAAAAGCTGAGCTGCGACAGCTGATGATGTCATGCCCCATTTTTTGAAGCCGGTCGCAACGAGAATATTGTCTTCGTTTTCAGACATAGGCCCGATGAATGGGATTTTATCGATGGTCACGAGATCCTGTGTGGACCAGTAATAGGGAATGCTTTCGATTCCAATTGTGCTTTCTGCCAATTGTCTCAGCGTTTCGTAATGGGTCGACATGTCTTTGCCTTGGCCTGTTTTATGGCTTACTCCGCTGAAGAGAATCAGCTTTTCTCCGTTTACAATGGTGTAGCGAAGCGCAACTGACGGCTGGTCTATACTTAAATACATGCCCTCAGGATAGTCGATCTTCGGCTTGACGGCGAGGACATAGGATCTGTCAGAATACATTCTTGCTGCATATAATCCGCCCCCGTCATAAAAAGGGAAATGGGAGCAGCATACGATAAATCGGCTTTTAATGGCGTGCCGGCTTTTTGTAACAACTTCAGGCATTTCTCCTTTTTTAATATCAAGCGCAACAGTCTCTTCATAAATCCGTCCGCCCTTTTGCACGATCTGATCAAGGAGCGCGGTTAAAAAGTGAAGCGGGTGAAATTGGGCCTGATTCTTCATCACAAGCGCCAGCTTAGAGCCGACGGGAAGCGGAAGATCTTTTATGAGATCCCTTTCAATCCCGAGTTTTGTGTATGCCTCATGCTCAGTGCGGATTTTTTGTACAGCGTCTTCACTTGCTGTGTAAAGGTAAGCGTCTTGTTCGGTCCATTCGCAACCGATCTGAAGTTCATCAACAATTCCTTTTATATAATCAATTGCATTCTGGTTCGCTTCATAATAAAGCCTTGCGTGGTTCAGTCCGAAATTGCGGATAAATTCATCATAAATCATGTCGTGCTGCGCTGTAATTTTTGCCGTTGTGTGGGCCGTTGTGCCATTGAGAACCTGATTCGCTTCAATCAGAACGACTCGGAAGCCTCTTTTGGACAGCTCGTAGGCCGTCGTGATTCCTGTAATGCCTCCTCCAATAATGGTGACATCACATTCCGTATCCTCTTGCAGCGCCGGAAAAGAAGGCAAGTCCGCCGATGTTCTCCAATATGTTTCGGGAGCTTCTTTTGAAAAAGGTTGATTAGTCAAACCATTGTACCTCCAATATCATTTATTCTTAATTTTTCCATTTTCTATCTTTTCATACATAGGAAGCAGGCTTTGGTCATACCATAATAGGGTTGAAAAGGAGTGATTGCATTGGCGAATGAGAAAAAGAAAACATTGCCGCCGCAGCATCAGGACCAGCAGCCGGGATTCGAATATCTGATGGATCCCCGTCCGGTATTTGATAAGCCGAAGAAGGCAAAAAAACTAGCGGGCAAAACGGCCATTATTACAGGCGGAGACAGCGGGATCGGACGTGCTGTATCGGTGTTATTCGCAAAAGAAGGGGCGAATGTGGTCATTGTATATTTTAATGAACATCAGGACGCCGAAGAAACAAAGGAGTATGTAGAGAAAGAAGGGGTGAAGTGCCTGCTGATTGCAGGAGATGTCGGAGATGAAGCTTTTTGTAATGAAGTGGTAAGACAGGCCAGCCAGGCTTTTCCAACCATAGATATTTTGGTTAATAATGCCGCTGAGCAGCATGTGCAGCCGAGCATTGAAAAAATTACTAGCCACCAGCTGATCAGAACCTTTCAGACGAACATTTTTTCTATGTTTTATTTAACGAAGGCTGTGCTGCCTCATTTGAAAAAAGGAAGCAGTATTATCAATACAGCATCGATCACCGCGTACAAAGGCAATAAAACATTGATCGATTATTCAGCGACGAAAGGAGCCATTGTCACTTTTACAAGATCCCTTTCCCAATCGCTTGTTCAGCAAGGCATTCGAGTCAATGCGGTTGCGCCGGGGCCAATCTGGACACCGCTCATTCCGGCCAGCTTTGCTGCAAAAGATGTGGAAGTGTTTGGTTCGGATGTGCCGATGGAACGGCCGGGCCAGCCGGTGGAAGTGGCACCGAGCTATTTATATCTTGCCAGCGATGATTCCACTTACGTCACCGGCCAGACCATTCATGTCAACGGGGGAACGATTGTAAATGGGTAATTAAAAAAGCCAATCCTTAAGGATTGGCTTATTCGCTCTGTTTGAGCGCTGCATATTCTTTAGAGAGCGTAAGAAACGCATCTTTATCTTTTTCGTCCAAGGCTTTGTTGATTTGGTCAGTCAGCATGGTCAACCGACGCTTAAACAAGGATTCATCGAGCACCATTTGAATGTAAATATCCATCATTGTTCCATCAAATTCTTTTGTTTTTTGCGTGTTGCGGGACTTCATGAGCTCAGTGTACGACTTTTTCTCTTTCATAAAGAATCCCCCCAATGCCTTTTTTATAGTATATGGATAACGGTCGAAAAAATCAATAAATTTTTATAATCTTTAGACAACTAACACTTGGCAATCTATCGACATATCCTGCGAAATGCTGTGATCTGAGATCATGCAGTAAAGTAAAATCGCTTTATTAATAGTAAAATAGAACTAAAAAATATAAATAAAAGATGATTTTAGTTCATTTGTTAAAAAATCCTGTCGTTTTATAAACACAGATGATAGATTATTAGTATAAATTTTGCAGAAAAAGGATGGAGGACATAACATGAGTCAGAAAACTGACACACCATTAGAATCGTATGAAGTAAACAGCGCAACAATTGCCGTTTTGCCAGAAGAAATCGACGGCAAAATCTGTTCAAAAATCATTGAAAAAGACTGTATGTTTTACGTCAGCATGAAGCCGCTGCAAATTGTCGACCGAAGCTGCCGATTTTTCGGATCAAGCTACGCGGGAAGAAAAGCGGGAACTTATGAAGTGACAAAAATTTCTCACAAACCGCCAATCATGGTGGACCCTTCGAACCAAATCTTTTTATTCCCTACACTTTCTTCGACTAGACCCCAATGCGGCTGGATTTCCCATGTGCATGTAAAAGAATTCAAACCGACTGAATTCGACGATACGGAAGTGACGTTTTCAAACGGAAAAACGATGGAACTTCCGGTCTCCTGCAATTCGTTCGAGAATCAGGTATACCGGACAGCCTGGCTCAGAACCAAATTTCAGGACAGAATCGAACACCGTGTCCCGAAACGGCAGGAATTTATGCTGTACCCGAAGGAAGAGCGGACGAAGATGATTTATGATTTTATTTTGCGTGAGCTCGGGGAGCGGTATTAGAAAATAGAAAGGAGCTGACCAAACAGGGCAGCTCCTTCTAACGATCAGGCCGTCGGAATTCCGCCGGTGATGCCGTATATTTGAGATGTCACATAGCTTGAATTCTCTGAAGCTAAGAATACATAAACATCTGCCAGTTCCGCCGGCTGTCCCGCGCGGTTTAATGGTGACGGCGGCGTCCCTTTGCCGAATTTCGGAATGTTTTCAGTTGGCTGTCCGCCGGAAATTTGCAGCGGAGTCCAGATTGGTCCTGGCGCAACAGAGTTCACTCTGATGCCTTTGGGCGCCAGCTGTTTTCCGAGCGCAACGGTAAAGCCGATAATGGCGTTTTTCGTCGCCGCGTAATCTAACAGCATCGGGCTTGGGTTGTAGCCTTCAACTGAAGTTGTGGTAATAATAGACGCGCCCTCCGGCAAATACGGAAGCGCCGCTTTAACAACCCAATATAGCGAGAAGACGTTCACTTCAAACGTCTTATAGATTTGTTCAGTAGGAAGGTCTTCGATGTTTTGCACTGCTTGCTGTTTACCGGCAACGAGCGCTAACACATCCAGCCCGCCGAGTTCGTTATGCGCTTGTTTGACTAAATCGTGACAAAACGATTCGTCACTCAGATCACCTGGAATCAGGACTGCCTTGCGTCCTTCTGCTTCAATCAGTTCTTTTACTTCTTCTGCATCAGGCTGTTCCGCAGGCAAATAGTTAATTGCCACATCGGCGCCTTCACGCGAATAAGCGATGGCGGCAGCGCGGCCAATACCGGAATCACCGCCGGTGACAAGAGCTTTTCGGCCATTTAGTTTGCCGGCTCCTTTATAGCTTTTTTCTCCGCAGTCCGGAACCGGCTTCATTTTTTGCTGCAAGCCGGGCGGTTCTTGGTATTGTTCAGGAAATTCATCGTGAAAAAATGCTGTTAAAGGATTGTTTCGTTTTGTATCAGACATCATCAACGCTCCTTTTTGTGTGGTGTACATTCGTATGTGTACCCTTGAGCAAAGTGAGAAAAACATGTTTTGGCAGTTTGCATCTCTGCAAGACAAAGAAAGCAAAAAAAACTGCCGCTCCTTCCATATTTATCTTGTAAAATATGCCGAATTGAATTATGATAAAATCGCTATAAAACAACTAAATATTGGGTATGGGGGAGTATATTGTCATGAAAAAAGCCGCGGCGCTTTTGCTTTCACTCGGTCTCGTTTTCGGTTTTTCATACGGAGCTGACCATGTGGCGGAAGCCAAAACGAAGGTAAAGACGTATAAGAACTGCAAGGAATTAAACAAAGTGTACAAAGGCGGGGTAGCCCGTACGTCCAAGGTGAAAAATAAAGGCGGAAAAACGAAGTACAAGCCTTACGTATCTAAGGCGCTTTATGATGCCAATAAAAAGAAAGATCGCGATAAAGATTATATCGCCTGCGAACGCTAAACAAAAAGCAATCTGTTGTCCAGATTGCTTTTTTCTTGTTTAAGCGGCTTGTTCAGCAGCTGCGCTTTTCGCTTTTCTTGTCATAAGACTGACCGCCATCATGACCGTAACATTCAGCAGCAAAGCGACAATGCCGACGTTTAAGTCTTTCGCCGCTTGCGGCAGCGCCGGAAATAAAGTGCCGATTGTTGTTTCTGTAACGGTAATATAAGAAACCGCTCCGACGCCCGTTATAATGCCGGCAAAGGCTCCTTGTTTGGTCACGATCTTATGCTTGAACAGGCTGAACAGCAGGGCCGGAAATAGCTGTGTGACGAGGCTGTATCCCATAAGGAGAAGCGTAACGATTGTGTTCCCGCCTTTGAATGTAAAGTACACAGCAATCAGCGCAATCACAGGCACTAAACATTTAGCCAATAATGACACCTGCTGTTCCGTCGTGCGGGGAGCAAACACTTGATAAACATTTTTGGCAAACAAAGTGGAGGCCGACATTAAAATCATGGAACCCGGCACAAGCGCTGTCAGCAGTCCGGCTGCCCCAATGACTCCGACAAACCAAGGATCAAAGGTTTGAAGAGACAGTCTCAAAAGTGATAAATCCGCGTCTGCGCCTTTCAGACCGGGAACTTGCAGGATAGCCGCAAAGCCGACGAAAAGGACAAATAGAAGGACCAGCTGGTATAAAGGCATAATAATGGCGTTTTTTCGAAAGACTTTTGGGTTTTCTGCTGAATAGGAAGCGGAAAACGTATGGGGCCACATATAAAAGCCCAGCGCCGTCAGCAGCACGGTTGAACTGAACCATGCTGCACTTTGCCCTGTTTCGGGCAGGGTAATAAAACCGGGATTTGCGTTTTCAATCTGCTGAAACATGTCTTGAAATCCGCCGTAGTAATGAAACGGCAGATATACGCCTAAGAATAAAACGACGGCCAAAATCATGATGTCTTTGACAACGGATATCCAGGCGGACCCGTGGATGCCGGATACCATAACGTAAACTGTGATTGAAATGACGCCGATCCAAATGGCAGCAGTAGGAGAAATTTTTCCGTAAGACGTTTCCGATACAATCAATCCAAGCCCTTTCAGCTGCAGCACAAGATAAGGAATAAGCGCGGCGATGCCGACAAGTGAGACGAGCACGCCAAGCAGCGGGCTGTTGTACTTTTTGATGAAAAAATCGGACTGCGACATCAGCTTATGCTGTTTCGCATAGGACCATACCGCCGGCAGGAGCCAATAAGAAAGAATATAGGCCAGACAGCCGTAGGCGATGATGTAAAAGGCCGGCCCGCCTTTTCCGTAAGCCCAGCCGCTTCCGCCGAGAAACGTAAACGTCGTATAAATCTCTCCTGCCATCAATAGGAAAACAAAGACAGTACCGAAGCCGCGGCCTCCAACCGTCCACTGCTCAAGGTCCATGTCTTTTCCTTTTTGGGCGCGTACGCCGAGAAACATGCTGAATAGCAGGACACCGAAAATGATGATGAGAGCTGCGTTCATTCTGCTTCCTCCCTTTTATTTTCTTTGTCGAGGACATACACGATCGCCATCAGGACAGAGGTCAGCAAAGCCCACATGACGACATAGGCGAGAATGAATGGCATGCCAAACAGATAGGGTGTCACTTTGTTTGCAAAAGGGATGCCAAGCAAAAGTCCGATGAAGGGTAAAGCGGCAAGAATGTGAATCAGTTTCATAGAATCCTCCTTTGATCAAAAATGGGCGGTGCGTGTCATGCGCGGGCTGCAAATCATGTCGCTAATCTGGCGGCACATGTCATTTTTTGGGGAGTGAAAGGCTGTGGTACGAATTATAAATAAATTTATTTTGTTTGTATAGTGCGAATTGTCAGAAATTTATTCTTGGGGAGCTAGAAGGGGGGACGGGCGCAAGGAGGGGAATACAGAATGATTCGAAAGACTTATGGCGAGTCCGGCGCAAATAAATAGAATGTTAACAAACTGCTTACTTGCTCTCGAATTCGCGGGTTAAAATAGCGGTGTTTTTCTTCGTAGCCATCAATGACAAATAAATAAAGCGTAAAGGCTTCATCACGCTCAGCCTCGTAGATGGCGATTTTTCTTTTCCTCAGCTCTTTTCTGATCTCAATCAGATCCTTTTGTGCTATTTTTAATGATTCGTTGATAAGTTGTATATAAGGGTGTTTCAATTTTAATGAGCTTTTCTCAATTCCGCCGAGATCGCGGTTTAAAATCGTAATGACCATAGGCAAAAAGAGAGCCCGCTCTATCAATTCATATCCTTCCGGCTGCAAATGCGGCATGGTAACTCCTTCTTTCTTGAGGGAACGTTTGTTCTTGTTATATTCTATATCGGCTGGTGAAATGTTTCAAGACAGAAAAAATCACCAAAACTTTTTAGTTTTTCGCCGAGAATGTGTAGAATAAGGATAGACAAACCCGGTGAGGAGTATAAACGTTGGAGCAATTTTTATCCTATTTGACAGAGGATCGTTTAACTGAATTATTTCAAAGCTATAGGGCTTTCGGTCCGCTTATTGCTGTGCTGCTGCCTTTAATTGAAGCATTTCTTCCGTTTTTGCCGCTTATCGTTTTTGTGGTGGCGAATACAAATTCGTTTGGATTGTGGGAAGGCTTCATCCTGTCATGGGCCGGATCAACAGCGGGGTCCATTCTCGTGTTTTTCATTGTCCGTCATTATGGACAAAGAAGAGCTCTTGGATTCATCCGCAGGCATCCGTCTGTCAGAAAGCTTATGTTATGGGTGGAAAGGCACGGTTTTGGCCCGATGTTTCTTCTGCTTTGTTTTCCATTTACACCGTCTGCCGCGGTGAATGTTGTCGCTGGTTTGTCAAGGATCGGGACGCGGCCGTTTGTTTTGGCGGCAGCCTCGGGAAAGCTCGTCATGATTTTTATGATCAGCTTCATCGGATATGATCTTCACGCGCTGATCACACAGCCGATTCGCACGGTTATTGCCGTTCTGGTGATTGCTGTCTTATGGTATGTCGGCAAAAGGGTGGAACGGCATCTGCATGTGAGAGCCAGCCAGCGTGAGCATGATGGAGGGAGACAGTAACATGAAAAAACGGTTTTGGTTTCTTGCCGGTGTCGTGTCCGTAGTTCTCGCCATTCAAGTCAAAAATGCCGTCTTTATTGATTACAAAGTAGAAGGCATCAGCATGAACCCGACTTTTCAGGAAGGGAACGAACTGTTGGTCAATAAATTTTCACATCGATTCAAAACCATCCATCGTTTTGATATTGTTTTGTTTAAAGGCCCTGATCAAAAAGTGCTGATTAAGCGGGTAATCGGCTTGCCCGGTGAATCGATCAAATATAAAGATGATCAGCTGTATGTGAACGGAAAGCAGGTGGCTGAACCATTTTTGAAGCATTTGAAATCAGTTTCTGCCGGAAGCCATGTAACAGGTGATTTTACGTTGAAAGATGTGACAGGAACAAGCAAGGTGCCGAAAGGTCAATATTTTGTCGTTGGAGATAATCGCATATACAGCTTCGACAGCCGGCACTTTGGTCCGGTTAGAGAAAAAAATATCGTCGGTTTGATTTCCGATGCTGAACAAAAAGACGCCAATTGAAGCGGCGTCTTTTTTGTGCTGGTTTGGAAAAATGTGTTGAAGAAAAAATTGTAAGGAGTTATAATCAAAATCGTTACGAGTGTAACAAAAATATATTTGATTTTTGGTTTTTCTTTTATTTTTAGTGGTTTTTATTAGTTTTATATGAAACAAAAGGAGTGATTTAGATGAATGTTGAAGCAGTGATTATAGGAGGAGGACCGGTTGGATTTATGCTGGCTTCCGAGCTTGCGATGGCTGGGGTGAAAACATGTGTGATTGAGCGGCTTGAAAAGCCTGTTCCGCATTCTAAGGCACTGACGCTGCATCCCCGCACGCTGGAGCTTCTTGAGATGAGAGGGCTGCTGGAACGTTTCGTATCCATGGGAACCAAAATACCTTCCGGACACTTTTCGATGCTGGATACACGTCTTGATTTTTCAGACTTGGATACGGGCTGTCCTTACACGCTTTTGCTTCCGCAGGCCAAAACAGAGCAGCTGCTAGAGGAACATGCGCGGAGCCTGGGAGCAGCGGTGTTACGAGGGGCAGAGGTGCTGGCGGTTACGCAAAACGAAGCAGAGGCGCACATCATTTTCAAGGATCAGGACGGCAGTCTGAGGACAATCACAAGTATGTTTGCCATTGGTGCCGATGGAGCAGGAAGTACTGTCCGGAAACAGGCTCGAATTGAGTTTCCGGGAACAGACAGCACCATTACAGCAGCGCTTGGAGATGTGGCGCTCCTTTCTCCGCCGCCGTCAGGAGTGCTGTCCCTTTGCACAAAAGAGGGGGGTGTCATGATCGTTCCGCTTTCTCCGGGCCGATACCGTGTAGTCGTGATCAGCCCTTATCGCACGCAGACGCCGAAAGATGTGCCTGTCACTGAGGAGGAGCTAAAAACTGATCTCATACGAATTTGCGGGACTGACTTCGGTTTAACCGAGCCTTCCTGGATGTCACGGTTCGGGAACGCCGCACGCCAAGCGAAACGGTACCGCGACGGCAGAATCTTCCTTGCAGGGGATGCGGCGCATATTCATTTTCCAGCGGGCGGCCAAGGGCTGAATGTCGGCCTTCAGGATGCGATGAATCTTGGATGGAAGCTGGCGGCGGCCGTCAAGGGCGCTGCGCCTTCATGGCTTTTAGACAGCTATCATGAGGAGCGGCACCCGGCTGCAGAAGGGCTACTGAGGAACACGGAGGCGCAGACGAAACTGATTGATTTCACTCAAGCAGGCCTCCATTTGCGGAGTATGATGTCGGAGCTGCTCGCCTTCCCTGAAGTGAATCGATATGTAGCGGGGCAAATTTCTGCGCTTGATGTCAGGTATGAAGCCGATCCCAATATGCCGCCGCATCGTTTGAACGGGTCAAGGCTCCCTGATATGGAGCTGATTCGTTCCGGCGGCAGTTCGGAACGGCTGTACAGCTGTCTCCAAAACGGGACATTCGTTTTGCTGTCATTGATGCAAGAAGCTGATGATCATAGCCGAATGAGAGGCTTACGCACGGTAAACGCCTCGCTTGCAGAACCGAATGAAAAGTTGCGGGACGTGCATACAATATTGATTCGCCCTGACGGACATGTTGCCTGGGCTGTGGATGCATCGGCGCCTGATTGTGCCGAGGTGATTCAAACAGGGATCAGCCGCTGGCTTTCCGTTACCAGCCGGGTGTAACGCAATTCGATTGTTTCATCTGTAACAAAACGGTATGATAGAAGAAACAATCGAATGAAAAAGGATGGAAAACCAGATGAATACAGATCATACGAAACGCAATCTTTTTGAATTATATGCGGAGCTCATTCATCAGCAGGAGAAATGGGAGGGGCTTATTAAAGCCTTTTTGGCTGATGAATTGAAGAAGCTTGATGCCGAGCACGGGAGTAAATCTCAATTGACGATGACAGAAATTCATGTTCTATCCTGTGTCGGGGACAATGAACCAATCAATGTCACGTCTATAGCAGAAAAAATGAATACGACAAAAGCGACTGTATCGCGCATCAGCACAAAATTGCTCGGCGCCGGCTTCCTTCATAGAACACAGCTCAGCGATAATAAGAAGGAGGTCTACTTCCGTTTGACGCCGGCTGGGAAAAAACTTCACAATTTGCATAAATATTATCATCAGAAGGTCGAACAGCGTTTTCTGTCATTTTTTGATCGGTATACAGAGGAAGAGATTCTTTTTGCGGAACGGCTGTTTCGGGATCTGGTGACAAAATGGTATCCGTCGTCAGAAGAGATGGAAGATGGTCTTCACAACGTTTTTAAATAAAAAACACGCACTTAGGTGGGTGTTTTTTACGTTTCTTCTTTCTTTTTCAAGATTGTAAGGTAAATCAGATTTCCTCCGGCTAAAATGATAAGCGGCAGTCCAGGGGAGCTGGATGTCACCAAATTATAAATCAGCCAGATTCCTAAACATATTCCATAATATAAGTGCATTGCTTTCTCGGGGTTGTCGCGCAGCAAACTCACTTTAAAAATCTTTTTCATCATAACGCCCCTATTCATTTTATGATTTCTCCTTTAGTTTACATGCATCTTCGGTTCATCTCAAAATTCGATCTTTGGCTTTTGATGCTTCCTCAGAATATGCTGAGGAAATTTTAGGTTTAGGTTTATTTTTGATGGGGAGCAACAGGCTAGTATACCTTGATTTATGGATGTATCATAAAACAATTCTGTAAATACCTTTGCTAGTCACCTGAACGATCTCGGACAGGTACAGAATCATAATCACTTCTATCATCTACCATCTCCCTTGCTAAAACACTGTTTTCTCATGACAAAGAAGAGGACATTAAGTCCTCTTCTTACTTACGATATGTCTATTCGTATCTTTCATTTTCACGTTTTTTACTGTGTTTTTGAAGCTTTGCTTTCAAGTGAAATAGGGTCTTCTGTTTTAGTTCTCCTAATCTTTACAGAAATACCTACTAGAATGACCGCCATCGTTGTAAAGATTCCCATGGTTAATAAGATCGTATCCTGATTTAAGCTCCATCCAATTAAGAAAGAGATGATCGCTCCTCCGAAACTTGCCGAAGCAATAAATAAACTTGTAACTTCGTCAACGTACTTCTGAATAATGATTGATGCTAGTGTTAAAGCAATGGGAAATATGCCCGCTATACTTAGACCAATCAAAAATGTGCCGCCCAATTGAAGTAAGGGGTTACTTATATAAGAGAAGGCGATCAACAAAACAATTAAACAACTGCAACTAAATAGGAGGTACTTAGAAAAATTAAGCCTTCTGCTTACGAAACCAATCAGTATTCTTCCTATGATGATCCCTACCCAGAAAAAGGAGACACTGATAAGACTGATTTGTTCATTGTCTTGGTTTATCATAATTGAAGGTAAGAAGTTGGCGAAATTTGTTTCAATACCAGCATATAGGAAAGCAAAAAATACAAAAAAGCCTAATTGCTTTGATTTTTTTCTGTCTCCTATAAAGTATTGAAATGCTCCTGCATCTGGCAAGGCCACTTGCTGGTTAGCATTCTTAGCATACTTTCGGTTCTTGGATAAGAAAATTAACCACCCTGCTAATAGGACGAACAAAAAGGTGAATATGCAGTAATACGGTAAAAACCAGTTATTGATATTGATGAAGGAATTAATTAATAATGGGAAAGTTAAAGCGCCTAATCCAAAGAGGACTTCCAGCTTACTCATTTTTTCTGCATTACTTTCGAAATTAGCGATAACAAAGGAACCGACTGTCGTTTCTAATGTACCTGCTCCATATCCTAAGAGAAAAGCCATTACAACAATATAATACCAATCCTTAGTGAGAAAAAAGATACTTAACGCTGCAAGCATTATGATCAAAGCTAAAGTAAGTGTCCTAAAGTGACTGTATTTCTTAATCATTAACGGTGCGATTAATACCCCGCTTAGGAATCCGGTAAACTGAAAGAAAATGATGACCGAAATATCATCTGTTGTCTTGTTAAAAGACTCTAAAAGAAATGGTGTCAAACTTCCTGTTGATATATGGATAATACCCACTGTGAAAAAGAAAGCATATCCAAATAAATATGTGCCTCTTAACATTCATTACACCCCTATATGAAAAAGCAGGAAAATAAATTCCTGCTTTTTCAGTAACTTATCTCTTCGAAATACTAGTTGACTGCTAAAACAGACATTGTTTGAGAGTTGCTATCTTTCTCAAAGAACATTTCTAATACTTCCTGAGATCTAAAACCATCGTGAAAAGAAGGGATCTCAACCCAATCTTTCTGAGTTGATGAAATCCAATTGATTAACTCGCTTCTAAAAGAATCAGCCCAACCATAAAATTCGTTTGGCGGATCATTTAATAGACTTTGCGGCACTGGGCAGTCTACCACGTTCAAGCCATCTATGAGCTTGTAAACGTGAGGGTTGCCTGTGTGGTATTTAAACTCTTTTTTGTGTCCAACTACCTCAATGCTAAAACCGCAGTCTTCAGGTACAGAACATTTTGATGTGATGATATTTACAAATACCTTGTTCTTCAGTTGACCGTATATTTCTGCATAGTCATCTACAAGTACCTGTTTATCCTCTTTTGTTTTTACATTTGTGTTCATCTTTGCCCTTACTGATTCTGTGATGAAATCACTCTCGAACAAATACCATACCATGTCGATAAGGTGAATACCCAGATCCCCCAATGACCCGCTGGTCTTCTTACTATTCGCGTCATCTCTCCAAGTAAACTTCTTACGTCTAAGGGCGCTGTTTTTCTTGAAGTGTACTTTTATGGACAGGATGTTACCTAGTTCATTATTGATAATTAAGCTTTTTAAGATATTTACGTAAGACAAATATCTATAATTAAATCCCATACTAGCTCTTACGTCTAACCTTTCAGCAGTATCTTTCATAATGCTTGCTTCCTCAAGAGAAATAGCCATAGGCTTTTCACACAATACATGCTTATGCTTTTCTAATGCTTGCAAAGCATGTTCTTTATGGCAAAAGTTTGGAGATGCTACAATTAAACCTTCTGAGACATCAATTAGTTCATCTACATTTTCATATGTCTTCCCGCCGAAAGTTTTCACAAAGCTTTCCGCATTTTGTTGATTTATGTCATACACCCCTACTAACTCTGCATTTTTAATTGTAGATAAAGCAGTTGCGTGCGCTCTTGCAATACCGCCTGCACCTATGATACCAATCTTCTTCATACTCTATTTCCTCCTCATGATCCAATTAATTTTTTTAAGGTATTGGTAATTCCTTTTGAGTACTCACTATCGGTTATCAGTTGGTGCAGATTTTTGGCTTCTTGTGTTGCATTTTTTAGTAGATATCCATTTCCTACTGCCTGTAACATACGAACATCATTTCCGCTATCTCCAAATGCGATAGCTTTTTCGGTATCTAGGTTGTATTTCTCTAGCATAAACTTTACAATTTCATTCTTTCCTGTTCCCATGGGTATAAAATCTACATCATAGCTGTCTTCTGGATCACCTGCTAAGGGATTGCAACGATTTATATTAACTGAAACTCCGTATTCCTCGCAGATCTTTTCGATTGCTAATAAATTTTTCTTGTCGTTTATTTCATCTTGTTCCTGATAATAAAAATTATGCTTATACCGTGACTTTCCTAATTGAGTTTGGGGATTCAAAAGAATGTTATGATTTTCATGTAACTGTTTCACAAGTATCTCAATCTTTTCTTTACTAAACTCTTCATTTATACGACTGTTCCACTCATTATCTTGCTGCCCGAAATTATGCTCTGAAAAGTACGTAATTTCAGTTCCAAGATCACTAGCTATAAAATGCGGGAAATATCTAAATTTTCCTCGTCCCATTTTATCGAGAATAGATTCTATACTACTCCCGGTAACCCATCCGATGAGCAGTTCCCCAGCTTTACTTTTTTGTTCTAGATAGTCTTCGAGTTCATATATCTCTTGTTGTTTTTGTTCATCGATTGTATGCGGAAAATACGTTTCATCAAAATCACAAAAAACAATATACTTAGGATGTTCAACCTTAGATAAGGTTTTATACTCTGACTTCTTGCTTAATAACATGAAACAGTCCCTCCACTACTCTGTCTTGTTCTTCTAAAGTAAATGACGGATATAATGGCAAATGCAGTACCTGGCTATGAGCTTTTTCCGTATGAACCAATTGGAGTATTGTATACTTGTCCTGTACTAAAGGAGTTTTTTGCATATGAGACAGGATTGGATAATATACATCTGTTTGAACACCAAACTCTTCATTTAATTTCGTCATGATATTTGTCCTATCTTCTGTTCTTACCTTAATAGGAAACAGATGCCACACATGATCTTCACTTAATTCCGGTAATTCAATAAGACCTTTATTCTGTAATTCTGCTAATTGAGTAATGTATCTATCCGCCAAAAACAGTCTTTTGAAGTTGTTTAATGAAAGATACTTCATTCTCTCTAAACCAATAGCTGCTTGTAAATTGTCCATTTTTGAGTTAAGTCCAAAATCGATGACTTTCTTATTTTTCACATTTACTTCAAAACCATGATAACTAAATTGAATGCATTTTTTAGCGAGTTCTTCATTATCAGTTGCTATTGCTCCAGCCTTGCCACATACACCAAAATTTTTATATGGATTAAAACTTAATGTAGTGATGTCTGCATCCTTTCCTAAGTCGGTCAGTCCAATTCCTTGGCAAGCATCCTCAATTACTTTCAATTGATAACGATTTGCGATTTCACGGATATGCTTCATGTCTGAATGTTTTCCGTATAAATGCACAGGCAGAATAAATTTTGTATAAGGAGTTATTGCTTCCTCGATTTTGTTAGGATCGATGCAGAATGTTTGCGGGTTAATATCTACATAGACAGGAACGCCGCCCAAAGCTAACACAGCATTTTCAGTAGCTGCAAAGCTATTAGCTGGCATGATCACTTCATCCCCACGATTTAACCCTAAAGCCAATAATCCTATCATAATAGCATCCGTTCCACTGCTGGTTGCAATTACATACCTTTTATGTAAATATGTAGATAAAACATCTTCGAATTGCTCTAAATAGGAACCACTCGTAAATTTTCCAGTTGGCAAAACTGCAGTTAATGTATTTAAGATATCATTCACTTCATCATTGGTTATTAATCTGTCTACAGGCATAAAAGGGACTTTACTGATTTCACGATTTTTTTGGTAGTTGAAAAGGTCGTTTTCAATATCTGTGTTTTCTTTTAATACTTGTTTCCATCGCTCGTTTGCAATACTGTCTTCAATAACAAGTTCTTTTCCTTGCATGTCACCTTTTAAATGTTTTAGCAATAACATGTTTTCTTTACTTTTACCTGAAACTCTAACCTGTTTTTGCATGAACAGTACCTCCAATGATTTTTATAATCTGGAAAATTTGATACAAATTTATCCTAATTTCTGAAACCGATAACATGTCAATAACTTTTTTGAGGAAGGGAAAATATGCCTACAATTGATGAAATAGCAAAATTGTGCAATGTGTCTAAAACCACAGTATCAAGAGTATTGAATAATCATCCTTATGTATCAAAAGAAAAAAGAGATATGATCTTAGAGGCTATTAACGATCTTGACTACACTCCCAACTATTTAGCTCGGAATTTTAGGAGAAATAAGACACAAACGATAGCTTTATCGGTTCCGAGTATCGACCATCCATTTTTTGCTCAATTAATAAAAGGGGTCTCTCATGAAGCGCTGTTTAAGAATTACAAGGTCATTGTATTTCAAACCTTTTATGACAAACAGACAGAGCTGGAATTATTAGAGTTATTGAAACACAAAGAAGTTGATGGCATTATTCTTGGAACTTTAGAAAATGAATGGGATAAGATATCCCCTTTCTTAAAGTATGGTCCTATCTTATTGTGTAATGAATATCATCACTCAGCGGACATCACGATCATTGGGTATGATGAATTTGAAGCCGCATACATGGGGGTAGCACATTTAATTGAGAGAGGACATAAAAAAATTGGATTTTGTTTTGATACTCCATATAGCGAAGCTCAATGTCAGAGGAGAGAGGGGTACTTGAAAGCTTTACAAGATTACAATTTACATCATAGAAACGAATGGATATTCGGCGAATTGTTTAATATCGAGGATGGCTTTCGTGTTTTTCATAAGATAAAGGATCTAAAGGACAGACCCTCAGCAATATTTACAGGAAATGATCAAGTCGCCGCAGGGATTATTAAACAGGCGATAAAAAAAGGCTTTAAAGTCCCAGAAGACTTAGCTGTAATTGGTTTTGACAACCATTCGATTTGCCAAGTCGTTACTCCGACCATAACAACAATTGATATTCCTATAATAGAATTAGGTCAACAGGCTGTGTTGAAAATAATCGAGTATATTTCGGGTAACACTTCTTTAAACAGAAAAATTATTAAACTTCCAACAAATCTTATTATAAGAGAATCAACGTAACTAGAGATTTTCACTTCCTTATCATTTTACCTTTGTATAGAAAAAGAGGTTATTCATATGTAACCTCTTTTTCAAAATCAGGAAGCCTGTTTTGGAATTCTTATGGATGTTCTTATACCAAAAGTCGCTCTATTTAAAGATTCTTCATTACTCATTGCTCTATACGCTGTATCCATTTTTACTTATCATTCATTTGTGTCAGCAATTTTCAATCAACGCATTCTCAACAACGAAATATCTGGATTGACGCTTTTTACACTTACATTTCCTCATCTTGGTGGTTTGCGATTTAAAAGTTCTTGAATCCTTTTATTTCACTTACCTGCTCCATTTTGAAGTCTTCCATACTCTGCAGAATAGAGTCACCCCAAGCCTTTTCTTCCTAAAGTCTACTATATGGAGATTTTCCCCAACTAGGCATTGCTGCCGCTTATCGAACTCTCTTTGCCTTTTTTTTCACCGTGAAGATGGTGAAGCAGACGATAAAACGGCGGCAAGAGGGCGATGACAAGGATGACGCGTATGACCTGAACCGCAACGACAAAGGTCGAATCGGCATGCAATGTAACAGACGTCGTCGCCATTTCCGCAATGCCGCCGGGTGCAAATGCCAAAACAGAGGTGATCAGCGAAATCCCTGTCAGTTTGGAAACAATCACCGCGCTTAAAAGCATAGCGGCAATTAAGCCGACTGATGAAATGAAACCGACGATCATGATACGTGTAACGCCGGCAAACATGCTTTTGTACATCTTAGAACCGATTGTAGCCCCCAGAAATATCTGTGAAAGATGGTTGGCTTGTGATGGCCACCATGCAAGCATGTCATGGCCTGTTATTGAAGCGCCGCCTATGTGCACGGCCGCTACACCGAGCATACTGCCGAGCAGCCACGGAGCGGGAAATTTTAAATATTTTGCCGCTTTACAAGCTCCACAGGCAACGAAAATGAGAACGCCGGTCCACAGTACGGGAGCGAGCCCGATTTCTGTCGTGGCAGCGGATACCGTTTGTGTTGTGGCATTTGCAGGGCCATCTTGTTTAGCGTAAATCAGGATAACCAAAAACGGAATAGACAGGACCACGAGCAGCACCCGCATCATTTGAACGAGACTGACAATAGCGGTATTGGCACCGACCTCCTGAGCAATACTCGGCATGGCGGACAGTCCGCCGGGGGCCGTGCCGACAAAGCTGGTCATCATATCCGTTTTGCTGAAACGCCAAAGCACATAGCCTGACAGCATGGCAAGAAGTATCGATAAAATCAGCATGATGCCGACCGAAAACCAATGATCTTTGAGGACAGACAGAACGGATAGGTTCAGCTTTTGGCCCAATTCAATGCCGAGGATCATCTGCCCGAGAGCGAGCCACCGACGGTTAATTCCTTTTTGATCTGGCGCCATCATCAGCCAAGCAGGCCGTATCATAGCGAGACAGCAGGCGACGATCAGCGTTCCGATCATCCACCCGATCGATACTCCGGTTAACGAAAGAATAAACCCCCCGGCTGCACTGATTGCGATAAACCATAGATCTGTGAGGAGATTTTTGTCTTTCTTCAATATAAAACCCTTCTTCCTATTAACTTACAGTTCCAATTGTTCATGTAGTGAATGTATCATTACTATAGTATATTTTTGTTGATAATGAAATTATGAATTTTTTTCTGTCAGACATTCACTTTTCTTATGACCTATATTCAATCCTCTCCATGATATGAGACAGCAAGAAACCGGCGGCGAGAAGACACACGGAAAGAGTGTAAAACATGATTTCCCCGCCAAATGAAGTCAGGATCAGTCCGCCGGCCAGCGGTCCGATTGACCGTGAAATATCCCAATGCAAGCCGTATATCGCATAGAAACGGCCGAGCATATGCGGCGGCGCCAGCCGGGAAATAAAGGTTTGGATATGAGTGAGTCCGATGCTTTCTCCAACCGTCATCACGGCCGCAGTCAGCATAAGCAGCGTCAAAGATGTTGAGAATGCAAAGCCGGCGGCCGCAAGTGAGTAGCTGATATAGGTGATGAGAAGAATCGTTTTCATCGGAAACTTTTCTGTCCATTTTACTAAAGGGACTTGAAGAACAAAGCTTAATAAAGCTTTTGCCGCCGAGTAGATTGCCAGCATGGACAGGTAATCAGGAAACATACTTTTGCTGAACAGCCTGTATGTCGTTTCTGTTTGCGCGTATAACATGCTGATTGGGAGAGAAAGCAGCAAAAGGATCAAAACAGGCCGATATCTTGTGAAACTCGCGGATAATGCTGCGGGATGATCTGCTTTTAGCGGCTTTGTTTCTGGTAATTTAAAGGCGGCGATAAGAAAATAAATGAACAGTGCCGCGGCATCTAATGCAAATATCCAAACGGGATCATGAGCGTACAGCAGCAGCCCAAGCAGCGGACCTGCTGTCAAGCCTGCTGAGTAGATGGCATTGATGACGGCAAAAACTTCCGAACGTCTGCTTTCCGGCGTGCTTTCGGCGATCTGTGCGCGTGATGCAGGAATGTACAGGGATCTGCCGATGCCGTTGAGGATATAAAGGAAAGCGAAAAAATACGCATCATGAGCAAAAACAAAACCCGCCATTGCCGCTGTTTGCAGAAGCAGGGCAGTCAGGATCGCTGTTCGCCGTCCGAGCTGATCTGTCACACGTCCCGCTATGAGTGTCAGGCAAATATCAGCGAAGGGCTGAAGACTGATGATAAGCATGGGAAGCATCACGCTTCCGTTTAATTGCTCATGCAGATACAGCACCATAAACGGCCCCATCATGGCCCCTGTCAGGCTTGTCAGCATTTCGCCGAAAAATCGGAGCCAAACGGGTGCTGTGTAGCGGGATTTAATTGATTGGAAGAGGATAAACATATGATTTCCGCCTTTCGCTGTTTGATATAGTAGTAGTGTATAGAAGGGGCGGCGGGCCAAAAAGAGAAGAAAATAAGAGAAAAAGATTCCCCTTTTTTGTCAGGAGGTGCAGGGATTGAAGCTGATTGACCATTATGTGGCGCTCGCAAAAGCTGAGAGCGGCGAACCGGGACAGATGAAGGAAATGCCGCTTAGTGAGATTGCGGCATGTTTATATTGTACAGAGAGAAATGCGAAGCTGATTTTACGTAAGATGGAGAGCGAAAAGTGGATCATTCGCGAAAGCGGATCGGGGCGCGGCCATAAATCAAAAATCGCTTTTCTCCGTCAGCCGGAAGATTTGCTGCTTCAAACTGCCAAGGAATATACAACAGCCGGTAAACTTGAAAAAGCAAAAGGACTGCTTGACCATTATCAGCCGGCGTTTCCGGGGATTCAAAATAGGTATGACATGTGGTTTTCTGAGGTGTTCGGTTTTGTAACAGAAACCGGACAGGATGGTGAACAGGATGTGCTGCGCTTGTTTATAGCCCCAGCAGCGGTAAGCAGTTTTGATCCGTGCAGGATCTTTCTGCGGTCAGAGGGCCATTTTGTCAAGCAGATTTATGATACACTGCTCCGATTTGATCGGGAAAAGAGAGAGCCGCAGCCGCATTTAATCCACGGATGGAATAAGGCGGGGAAAAAACGGTGGAGATTTTTTCTTCGGAAAGGCGTTTCTTTTCATAATGGAAAGCCATTGACGTCTAGGGATGTTGTATTTACGTTTCAGCGTTTTATGGATCATGATGAAAATCCATATAAATGGCTGCTGAAAGGTGTTGAACGGATTTCAGAGAAAGGGCCTTTTTGTGTGGACATTGAGCTCGATCAGCCGAATGAGCTTTTGCCATATATTCTTTGTGATGAACGGCTGTCTATCCTGCCGGCAGAAACGAACGGCGGGGTGAATGGGACGGGACCTTTTTGCCTTGTTCAGCATGACGAACACATGCTCATTCTTCAAGCCAACGAGCGGTACTTTAAAGGCCGGGCATTCTTAGATCGTATTGAGTTTGTGTTTTCTGAGCAAGCGGATGATATGTACGGTTTTACCCTTCGAGAAAAACAGAAACCTTCTGAGCGGCAAACTGTTTTTGAAGAACGGCATGTTCAATATTTGTCACTAAACCTCAGAAAGAAAGGGCCGCTTCAGCATCCAGGCTTGAGAAAAGCCCTTCGGCTGCTGATTTCGTCTGAACAGCTCGTTCGTGAGGCGGGAGGGCACAGAAGCAATCCGGTATCATCTTTTTTTCACCCGGCACCTTTTGACTGGGGAGACGCTTCACCTGCGGAATTAATGAAAAAAAGCGGATATGCGGGGGAAACGCTGTCACTGTTTACCTTTTCTGAAACGGATCATCGTGAGGACGCAGCATGGATTCAAGAGGTTTGTGAACGGAACGGCATTAGGCTTGAGCTGCAATTTTGTACTGCTGCCGATTTGCGCCGCCCGGAAATCGTACAAATGGCTGACATCATTCATGACAGCGCAACGTTTTATGAAGAAAGCGAGTTTGGTTTTTTGCATTTGCTGCTTTCGGAGAACAGCTTTTTGCATCAGCATCTTTCAGATGAACAGAAACGGACATTTTCAGAAAAGATAGAACGGTTTTTCTCATTGCCCGACAGGTCTTCCAGAATGAATATAGTAAAACAAATTGACTGTCAGCTTATAGGCGATGTCAGCGCGATTCCGCTGTATCAAAATGTGCTTGAGGTAGCATCGAGTGAGACTGTTGAGGGTCTGATGCTGGATGAAGAGGGATGGATTGATTTTTACTCTGTATGGCTGTCAAAAGAGTGAAGAGGGCTCTCATTTGACCCCTCTCATGCTTCGTTACGCAGCCATTTTGCGGCAGTGATCGGCGCAGGCAAAACAAGACGTCGCACACGCTTGGCAATGATCATGATCATGCTTTTCGCATTCAGTGCCGCAGGCTTCACAAATATCGGCGCAAAGTGCGCAAATTTCTTTCATAAAGGGGCTGTCCGTTTGCATGGCTTTCGCTGCCAGCGCGCAAATATCCGCACATTCCCTGTCAAGCCGGATGCAGCCGCTCAGATCGTGGTGCGCACTTTCTTCCAAACATTTTGTAAAACAATGGTTGCAAGCTTCCATACATGTGATACAAGCTTCAATGGTTTGCTGCATGCTTGATTCCCCCTCATATGTTCGTGTATGATTTTATGTTTCCCGGCTGAGGTTAAGAAAAACAGTGGAGTGTGTTTTAGGGGGAGATGGTGTAAATATAATCTGATCGTGTCGATCAAAATCAGGTGCTAGCGATCCATCAAATAGTATAAAAACCAGACAGCATGGTTTTGTTCATCTCGTGCGGCGCGCGTAAAGATACCCTTTGCCTTTACATTTGATGTTTCCTCAGCTGCGCGTAAGTAAAAGTCAACGGTTTTCTGTTCATCTTTAAAAGCGGCATCAAGTCCTCTTGTAAAAGTGTCCGGGCATTTTTCTGTTTGTTTCGGCATGATAGGTTTGCCTGTAATGGCTCCGTATAATGAGGAGAAATCACGGAGATGGCGGATCTCATCGCGCCTGATTTCTTCAATTTGTTTTCTGACATCAGCAGGATGGGCAAGTTCAGCAAGCCTGCGGTAGCATTGAACCGCGCTGAATTCTCCGTTGATGGCTTTCTGGAGATTTTGAATCAAAACAGGGTCTTCCCGGTATTGCGCTGGATAAGGAAAATAGCTGTAATACAAGGGGGTTCAACTCCATTCTTAAGGAATTGGGCTTCTGTAAAAGTATATGTGAGGCCAGAAAACATGTGCGGAGAAATTCAGCTTCTTATAAATGAAAAGGCCGTTTTTACCAATAGATCAGATTGGTCATTTTCGTCAATATTCGATAAAATATAAACAGATAAAAAGAGAGGGGTCTTCTAATTTGGGAGCAGAGTTTTTAGTAGGCAGGTCCGGGAGTGGAAAAACGAAGCTGATCATCGACAGTATTCAAGATGAACTGCGCCGGGCTCCATTCGGGAAACCGATCATTTTTCTAGTCCCGGATCAAATGACGTTTTTAATGGAATACGAGCTTGCTAAAACGCCTGATACGGGCGGCATGATTCGTGCTCAAGTCTTCAGCTTTTCACGACTGGCCTGGCGCGTCCTCCAGCATACGGGAGGAATGAGCAGGCCGTTTCTTACGAGCACGGGCGTACAGATGCTCCTGCGGAAGCTCATTGAAGAGCACAAACAGGAGTTTAAAGTCTATCAAAAAGCAAGTGATAAAAGCGGTTTTACCGCACAGGTAGAACGGATGCTGACTGAGTTTAAGAGATACTGTCTGGAACCGGAAGATATTCGCCGGATGGCGGATAGCGGAACAGCTTCCGAGTATCGGGGGGAACGTGTTTTATCTGAAAAGCTTCATGATTTATCGATCCTGTACCAGCAGATGGAAAAAAGCCTTGAGGATCAGTATCTTCATTCTGAGGATTATTTGACACTATTGGCAGAGCATATCCCGCAGGCGGAAGATTTGAAAGGGGCACATGTCTATGTAGACGGCTTTTATCAGTTTACACCGCAGGAATTCAGGGTGTTAGAGCAGCTTATGCTTCAGGCAGAGCATATCACGTTTTCACTCACAGCGGACAAGCCGTCACATGAGGGGGAGCCGCAGGAACTTGATTTGTTCAGAATGACGGGAAAAACGTATTATCGCTTGCACCAGGCGGCAAAGGAACTGAATCTGGACATCACCTATAAAGAGCTTGATGAATCAAAGCGGCACAAACGCGCACCGGAATTGGCCCATTTAGAAGCACAGTATGAAGCGCGTCCGGTTATTCCGTTTGCTGAGAAACAAGAGGCTTTTACTGTGATGCAGGCCGCTAACAGACGAGCAGAGCTGGAAGGTATTGCCCGGGAAATCCACAGTCTTGTCAGAGAGAAGGGCTACCGTTACAAGGATATGGCGATTCTAGCGCGTCAGCCGGAAGACTATAAGGATATGGTCAAGGAAGTATTTGCAGATTACGAGATTCCTTATTTTATTGACGGGAAAACTTCTATGCTGAACCACCCGTTAGTAGAATTTATCCGGTCAAGCCTTGACGTATTAAAGGGAAATTGGCGTTATGAAGCGGTGTTCCGCTGCGTGAAAACCGAACTGTTATTCCCGCTTAACCAGCCGAAGGCCAAGGTAAGAGAGCAGGTTGATCAGCTGGAGAATTACTGTATCGCTTACGGGATCAAAGGCGATCGCTGGACAAAGGGCGATCGTTTCCATTACAGACGTTTTGTGTCGTTAGATGATGAATTTGCGCAGACCGATCAAGAAATCGAAATGGAAAACATGCTGAATGACACGCGCGATTGGATTGTTCCGCCGCTGTTCCAGCTGCAGAAACGAATGAAAAAAGCAAAAACGGTTCAAGAGAAGGCGGAGGCGCTTTACCGTTATTTAGAAGAGACGGATGTGCCGCTGAAGCTGGATCAGGAAAGACAGCGGGCTGAGGAAGACGGCAGAATCATTGAAGCACAGCAGCACCAGCAGGCGTGGGATGCAGTCATTCAGCTGCTTGAGGAGTTTGTAGAAATGATGGGCGAAGATGACATTTCTCTCGATTTGTTTCAGCAAATGATGGAGACCGGTGCAGAGTCGCTGACATTCTCTCTCATCCCTCCGGCGCTTGATCAGGTGTTTGTCGGCAATATGGATTTGTCCAGAATATACGGCACCTCATGCACCTTTGTGATCGGGGCAAACGACGGCGTCCTGCCGGCTCGCCCTGACGAAAACGGGGTGCTGTCGGATGATGATCGTGAGTGGCTGAAGACGATAGGTATTGAGCTTTCCTCCGGCGGGCGGGAGCGTCTGCTTGATGAGCATTTCCTCATCTATATGGCGCTTTCAAGCCCTTCTGACCGCCTTTATGTGATGTATCCGATTGCTGATGCGGAAGGGAAAACGCTTTTGCCGTCGATTGTAATCAAGCGGCTGGAAGAACTGTTTCCGCAGCATCGTGAGCGTCTATTGACAAATGAACCGGAGCAGGTCAGCGATGAGGAACAGCTTATGTACCTTGTCAATAAAAGCGTGGCACAATCATACACCGCTAGCCAGCTCAGATTATGGACGAGGGAATATGAGATCAGTGATGTCTGGTGGAGCGCGTACAATGCGCTGATGAATGAACCTGACAGGCTGGAGTCGAAAAAGCTTTTCTCTAGCCTGTTTTTCCGAAATGAAGTCAAGCAGCTTGAACGCTCTGTATCGAGACAGCTCTATGGTGAACGCATTCAAGGGAGCGTGTCGAGGATGGAAACCTTTAACGCTTGTCCGTTCTCCCATTTTGCGTCCCACGGGCTGCAGCTGAAGGAACGTCAATTTTTTAAGCTTGAAGCACCGGATATCGGGCAGCTCTTTCATTCGAGTTTAAAACTGATTTCAGACCGGCTGCGCGAGCACAAAATAGATTGGCGCGACCTAACGAAGGAGCAGTGCGAGCTGTTTTCTTATGATGCGGTCGAGCGGCTGGCGCCGAAACTGCAAAAAGAAATTCTGCTCAGTTCAAACAGACATTATTACGTGAAGGAAAAACTGCAAAAAATTGTGACACGCGTGTCCGGCATTTTAAGCGAGCATGCGAAAGCGAGCGGATTCGTGCCGATCGGCCTTGAATTGGGCTTTGGCGGAAAAGGCCCGCTCCCGCCGCTTACCTTTAAGCTGAAAAACGGCTGTACGATGGAGCTCGTCGGGCGGATTGACCGCGTGGATAAAGCGGAAAGCTCTAAAGGCCTGCTCCTCCGAATTGTCGACTATAAATCCAGCGATAAAGGCCTTGACTTGGCGGAAGTGTATTACGGACTTGCGCTGCAAATGCTGACGTATCTGGATCTATCGATTACACATTCGTTAGACTGGCTAGGAATGAAAGCCACGCCGGCCGGAGTGCTGTATTTCCATATTCATGACCCGATGATACAATCGAATCTTCCGCTCGGACTTGATGAAATTGAACAGGAAATTTTTAAGAAATTTAAGATGAAGGGCCTCCTCCTCGGTGATCAGGAAGCGATTCGCCTCATGGATACAACCCTTCAAGAAGGAAGATCAAATATCATCAATGCGGGCCTGAAGAAAGACGGCTCACTCAGATCGGATTCAGCGGCAGTCGGTGAAAAAGAATTTGAGCTGTTGACGAAGCATGTGCGCCGCACCTTCCAAGAAGCAGGCGAGCAAATCACTGACGGGCGCGTATCCATTGAGCCGTATAAAATGAAGAACAAGACGCCTTGCACATACTGTGCGTTCAAATCAGTATGCCAATTTGATGAATCATTAGAAGAAAACGGGTATCGTCTGTTAAAGGCCGAAAAGGACAAGACGGTACTTGATTGGATAAAGAAGGAGGCTGATGGCAATGAACATTCCTAAACCGGCAGACAGCACATGGACAGATGACCAGTGGAATGCCATCGTCTCAACCGGCCAGGATATCCTTGTGGCAGCGGCGGCAGGCTCCGGTAAAACCGCTGTTCTTGTCGAAAGAATGATCCGGAAAATCACGGCGGAAGAAAATCCGGTTGATGTAGACCGGCTTCTCGTTGTCACCTTTACAAACGCCTCAGCAGCAGAGATGAAACACCGGATCGCGGATGCACTGGAAAAAGAGCTGGTGAAACGCCCAGGATCGCTGCATATCCGACGCCAGCTGTCGCTGTTAAACCGGGCCAGCATTTCAACGCTTCATTCGTTTTGCCTGCAGGTGCTGAAAAAATATTACTATCTGATTGATCTTGATCCGGGCTTTCGGATTGCTGATCAGACAGAAGGCGAGCTTCTCGGGGACGAGGTGCTTGATGAGCTGTTTGAGGATGAATATGCAAAGGGTGATAAGGCGTTCTTTGAGCTTGTCGACCGTTACACGACTGACCGGCATGACTTAGATCTGCAATATCTCGTGAAACAGGTGTATGAGTATTCCCGTTCCCACCCTGATCCGGAGACATGGCTGAAAAGTTTTGTTCATTTGTATGATGTAACAGAAAAGAGCGCGATCGAGGAACTGCCGTTTTATCCGTATGTCAAAGAAGATATTGCGATGGTGCTGGACGGAGCAAAGGAAAAGCTCCAGCGTGCCCTTGAGCTGACAAAAGCGCCGGGCGGACCGGCGCCGCGCGCTGAAAATTTTCTCGATGATCTCGCGCAGATTGATGACCTGATTCAGCATCAGGATGACTTCAATGAACTTTATCAGCGCGTGCCCGCTGTCTCCTTTAAGCGTGCAAAAGCGGTGAAAGGGGACGAGTTTGATCCCGTCTTGCTTGATGAAGCGACAGACTTACGAAATGGCGCCAAAAAACTGCTTGAAAAACTCAAAACCGATTACTTCACCAGAAGCCCGGAGCAGCATGTAAAAAGTTTGGCTGACATGGAGCCTGTCATTGAAACACTCGTCCAGCTTGTTATCAGCTACGGGAAACGGTTTGAAGCCGCAAAGCAGGAGAAATCGCTCATCGATTTTTCTGATTTGGAGCATTATTGCCTGTCCATCTTGACCGCTGCGAACGAAAAAGGCGAACGTGAGCCGAGTGAGGCGGCAAGATTTTATCAAGAGCAGTTTCATGAGGTGCTTGTCGATGAATACCAGGATACCAACCTGGTGCAGGAATCCATTCTTCAGCTCGTCACAAGCGGGCCGGAAGAGACAGGCAATCTGTTTATGGTAGGAGATGTCAAACAGTCGATTTATCGATTCAGGCTTGCGGAGCCGCTTCTTTTTCTCTCCAAGTACAAACGGTTTACAGAGAGCGGAGAAGGTACGGGCCGGAAAATCGATTTGAACAAAAACTTTCGAAGCAGGGCTGATATTTTAGACAGCACAAACTTTTTGTTCAAACAGCTGATGGGCGGCAAAATCGGCGAGGTCGATTATGATGAACAGGCTGAGCTGAAACTCGGAGCGGCGTATCCGGAAAACAGCGAAACGGAAACAGAGCTGCTGTTGATTGACAAGTCAGAGGAGGCGGACGCAGGCGAGGAAGCGGAAGAGCTGGAAACGGTGCAGTTCGAAGCAAAAGCGATCGCCAAGGAAATACGCAAGCTGATCTCATCGCCATTTAAGGTATATGACGGGAAAACGAAAACACACCGCAATATTCAATACCGCGATATCGTGATTTTGCTGCGATCCATGCCGTGGGCGCCGCAAATCATGGAGGAACTGAGAGCTCAGGGCATACCGGTTTACGCCAATTTAACATCAGGCTACTTTGATGCGGTGGAAGTGTCTGTGGTGCTTTCTGTCCTGAAGGTGATTGATAACCCGTATCAGGATATTCCGCTTGCTTCCGTTCTGCGTTCACCGATTGTCGGTGCTGACGAGAACGAGCTGTCTTTGATCCGGCTTGAAAACAAAAAGGCGCCGTACTATGAAGCAATGAAAGACTATCTGTCAGCCGGCGACCGAAACGATGAGCTCTATCAAAAGCTGCAAACGTTTTACGGACATTTGCAAAAGTGGCGCGCTTTTTCGAAAAACCATTCGGTGTCCGAGCTGATCTGGGAAGTGTACCGCGACACAAAATATATGGATTATGTCGGCGGGATGCCGGGCGGAAAACAGCGCCAGGCTAACTTGCGTGTCCTTTATGACCGGGCGCGCCAATATGAATCGACGGCATTTCGCGGCCTGTTTCGCTTCTTGAGGTTTATCGAACGCATGCAGGAACGCGGCGATGATCTGGGAACGGCGAGAGCGTTAAGCGAACAGGAGGATGTTGTCCGTTTAATGACGATTCACAGCAGCAAAGGGCTCGAATTCCCAGTCGTTTTCACAGCGGGACTCGGCCGGAATTTCAACATGATGGATCTCAACAAATCCTACCTGCTGGACAAGGAGCTTGGGTTTGGCACGAAATTTATCCATCCTGAATGGCGCATCAGCTATCCGACGCTTCCGCTCATCGCGATGAAGAAAAAAATGCGCAGGGAACTGCTGTCTGAGGAATTGCGTGTCCTCTATGTGGCTTTAACGAGGGCAAAGGAAAAGCTGTTTCTTGTAGGCTCATGCAAGGATCATCAGAAACAGCTGGCAAAATGGCAGGCATCCGCGTCCCAAGCTGACTGGCTTCTGCCGGAATTTGACCGCTATCAGGCGAAAACGTATTTGGATTTCATCGGACCTGCTCTTGTCAGACACAGAGACTTGGAGTCTTTGGCTGAGGGCGGCGCGGCAGCGGTTTCTGATATATCAGGCCATCCGGCCCGCTTTGCTATTCAAATGATCCATTCATATGATCTGCTTGATGATGAGCTGGAAGAGAGACTGGAAGAAAAAAGCGAACGTCTTGAAGCGATCCGCCGTGGTGAACCGGTTCCCGGCCCGTTTGCATTTGAGGAAAAAGCTCGCGAGCGGCTGGCCTGGAAGTATTCGCATCACGAGGTGACACAAATTCGCACGAAGCAGTCCGTTTCTGAGATTAAGAGAAGAAGAGAGTACGAAGACGAATACAGCGGGCGGGCGCCCGTTAAACCGGCTGATGGAAGCATTCTGTACAGACGCCCGGCTTTCATGATGAAAAAAGGCCTGACAGCAGCAGAAAAAGGAACAGCTATGCATACGGTCATGCAGCATATTCCGCTGACACATGTGCCGACGATAGAAGAAGCGGAGCGGACAGTGCAGCATCTTTATGAAAAAGAGCTGCTCACCGAAGAACAGCAATCCGCTATCAATATTGAGGAAATCGTTCAATTTTTCCATACGGAAATTGGGGAAAAACTGATCGGCGCTAAATGGAAGAACCGCGAAGTTCCATTCAGTTTGGCGCTTCCGGCAAAAGAGATTTATCCTGATGCGAAAGAGGCGGATGAGCCGCTATTGGTGCAGGGGATCATCGATTGTCTCTACGAAACAGAGGATGGCTTATATTTGCTGGACTATAAAACAGACCGGATTGAGGGTAAATTCCAGCACGGCTTTGAAGGAGCAGCCCCGATCCTGAAAAAGAGATATGAAACGCAAATTCAGCTGTACACAAGGGCCGTTGAACAAATTGCTCAAACGAAGGTAAAAGGGTGTGCGCTTTATTTCTTTGATGGAGGGCACATTCTGACTTTATAACGAGATCCATAAGCTCCGGGAATTCAGACGGAGCGGATCTCGTTTTCTATACAAAAGAGAGGTGAACACATTTGCGGATTTTACATACGGCTGACTGGCATCTAGGAAAAACGCTTGAAGGAAGAAGCAGGCTGAGTGAACAGGCGGATGTATTGGACGAACTGAATACAATCGTAAAGGAAGAGCAGATCGATGCTATTGTGATGGCGGGAGACGCGTTTGATACCGTGAACCCGCCGGCTTTAGCCGAGCAGTTATTTTATGAAAGCCTGTCCGCTCTCAGTGACAGAGGAAAGCGCCCGATCGTTGTCATTGCCGGAAACCATGATAATCCTGACAGATTGTCCGCTGCTTCACCGCTGACACATGAGAACGGCATTTATTTAATCGGCTATCCGACAACTGAACCGCTTCATATAGAAGTGCCTTCAGCAGATGAGCTTTTGGCTGTCGGAGCGCTGGCATATCCGTCTGAGGCACGGTTAAATGAAGTTCTTTCCGATACATTTGATGAGAAACTTCTCCGTGATCACTATGATGTGAAAATCAGGCAGGCATTTGAACAGATCACAAGCCGCTTTCGAAAAGACGCCATAAAGATTGCGGCCAGCCATATTTATGTTGCGGGCGGCAACCAAACGGACTCGGAGCGGCCGATTGAAGTCGGCGGCGCTTATACGGTGGCCGCTGAAAGCCTGCCGGCGGACGCCGCTTACGTGGCGCTTGGCCATTTGCATCGGCCGCAAACGATTAAACGGGCGCGAACGCTTGCGCGGTATTCTGGATCTCCGCTGGCCTACAGCTTTTCTGAGGCAGGCTACGCCAAATCGGTGACCATTGTAGACGCAAAGCCGGGCGAAGAGGCCTCTTGGCATGAGGTTTTATTATCAAGCGGCAAGTCTCTCGTAAAATGGAAAGCGGCAAATGGTTTAAGCGAGGTATACAGCTGGCTCGATGAAGGCAGGGATCAGAATGCCTGGATTGATCTTGAAATCCGTGTAACGGACCAGCTGTCACTTGAAGACATTCACCGACTGCGAAAAGCACATCCGGGCTTTATCCATATCAGGCCGGTCTTTGAAGAACAAAACAGTGAACGCGAACGGATCGAGGTTAAACATGTGTCCATCGAAGACCGTTTTAAGAAATTTTATGAAAAACAGACAGGCGGCGCAGTGCCGGATGATGAAATGGTGAAGCTGTTTTTAGAGCTTGCATCAGGCGCAGAAGATGAGGAGGAAGCAAGATGAAGCCGATCGCCTTAACGATAAAAGGGCTCCACAGCTTTAGGGAGGAGCAGACGATAGATTTTGACAGCCTTTCCGGTGCAGGTGTCTTCGGTATTTTCGGGCCGACAGGAAGCGGTAAATCCTCGATCCTTGATGCGATGACCCTTGCTTTATACGGAAAGGTAGAGCGGGCGGCGAACAATACGCACGGGATCTTAAACCATGCGGAAGATTCGCTGACTGTCTCCTTTACCTTTGCGCTTCAGTCCAATCATCAAACCTCTTACAAAGTCGAGCGCGTGTTTAAGAGAACGGATGAAATGAAGGTGAAAACAGCGCTTTGCCGTTTCATCGAGATCAAGGATGAGCAAACCGTGCTTGCTGATAAGGCCAATGAAGTAAACAAAAGAGTCGAGGAGCTCTTGGGTCTGACCATCGACGACTTTACGAGAGCGGTTGTGCTGCCGCAAGGGAAGTTTGCTGAATTTCTTTCCTTAAAAGGGGCGGAACGCAGGCATATGCTTCAGCGTTTATTCAATTTGGAACAGTATGGAGACCGCCTTGTGAAAAAGCTGAGACGGCAGGCGCAGGAAGCCAATGCGAGAAAAAACGAAATGCTTGCAGAGCAATCGGGTCTCGGAGAGGCGAGTTCAGAAGCGGTTGAACAAGCTGAACAAGCGCTTGAACAAGCGGAAGCCAAACTGGAATCAGTGCGGAAAAATCGTGATCAAATAAAAGAACGGTTTGCGGAGCATCAAGAGATCTGGAATGTCCAGAAGGAAAAAATCGTTTATGAAGCAGAGAAAAAGCGGCTTGAAGAGGAAGAACCGCATGTCGGCAGCATGCAAAAACGCCTGGCGGAAGCGGAAACAGCGGCCGCTTTAAAGCCGTATGCGGACCGGTACCTGGAAGCGGTACAGAATGAGGAGAAGGCCGCAAGGGAGGAAGTGCTTGCCCAAAAGGATTTAACAGAACGCACCGCTTTCTTTCAGCAAAAGAATGAAGAATATGAGGCGTGGCGCCGCCATAAAAGCGAGAAAGAGCCAGAGCTTTTAGCTGAGCAGGAACAGCTCTTCCGCTTGCAGGAGATCGAAATCAAATTGAGAGAGGCCCAGCAGGAGGCAGAGCGCAAACAGGCTGAACTTCAGCAGAAGGCCGAAAATCTTCAATCTGTCATGAAGGATTTAGAAGCCGTAACCGACCGTCTTTCAAGGGGACAAAACAGACAGACGGAATTAAAACAGCAGCTCAAAACCTTGCAGGTAACCACTGATGAGCGGAAAAGCTGCCAGCAGGCCGCTGAAATGGCTTTGCGGATCAGACAGACTGAGGAGCAGCTGGGAAAAGAGAAAAAACGCATTGACGCATTGAACCTTGTATTACAGAAGATGAATGAGGAAAAGAACACATTCGTTCAAAAGGCTGAAGCGGAAGAAAATAAAATCATACAGGCATATGAGGCTGTTCAAGCTGTATATCATATGGTCTGCGAGACGGAACGGTCCCTTACGCGTACTGCTGATCAGGCAAAACAGCGACAAAACACACTCCATACTCAGCGTGAGAAAGCAAGAATGGCGGCACTTACCAAGGAGTTATCGGAAAAATTGATTGCCGGAAAACCTTGCCCGGTCTGCGGTTCAACCGATCATGATCCGTCTGCCTCAGCACATGGGACATATGAGCCGGATCGCAACGTTGAAGCAGAAATCAAACAGACAGAAGATTTGCTGTCAGAAGCGGCGGCGCTCAGTCAGGAGATTCTTTCTGCCAAAATCACACTTGAAGAGCAGTCCGCCCGCTTTCTCGAGCAGTGTCCGTTTTTGAAATCGATTCAAGCGCCGACTCTTGAGGCAGCTGCTTCCTACGAGAATCAGCCGGTGCAGGAAGCATTTCATGCCGCAAAAATAGAATGGAAGCAAATCAAACAGGACATCCTGTCAGTCAAAACACGAATGACCCAAATGATCGGCACATATCAGGAATCATTAAAAAAAGCTGAACAGCTTAACGAGAGAATGAGTTTTGAAAAAAGAGAGGCTGACCGTATTGGCAGCATGATCGCAGAGCTTCAGTCCTCGATGGACAGCCAGCAGAAGATGTTTCATGAAGCATTTGAAGGCCAATCCCTGGATGAAGCGGAAAAATGGCAGCAAGCCATTGAAGAAAAGGATCGGGCCGCGGAAGAGTGCGAGAAACGAATTGAACGCAGTATCGCTTTTCTTTCTGAGCATGAGTCACAAAAGGAGCGGCTGCGGGAATCGAGCCATCAGCTTGAAAGGGAAAAACTGGAGCTTCACTATGCCGCAGAACGTACGAAGGGCGTCGTAGCTGATTATAAGCAGGAACTCGGAGACTATGTAAAAGAGGATTCCATCCAAACGAAGCTCCGCTCAGTTCAGCAGGATCTGAAATGTTTAAAGGAAAAAGAACAATCTCTATATGAAGAGCTGCAAAGCGCCCAAATGATGCTCAATCAGGCAAAAAGCCGCGCTTCAGCAAGCGAGCATACGCTTAAGGAAGCGGAAAAAAGGTTGAAAAAAGCGGAAGCGGATTGGCTTGAACATGCGAAAAGCACCCGCTTTGTCCGGGCTGACGAGGTGGAGCGCAGTCTCATCCCAGCCGATGAACTTGAAAAGATCAAAGGCAGCATTGACCAGTTTCTGGATAAATGTAAGCAAAATGCCGCAAACTTAAAACGTGTGTCTGATAAGCTCGCCGGCAGATCCTTATCCGAAAGTGAATGGAACGAAACCGTCACGTCCTTAAAAGAAGCCGAGGAGGCATTTGGGACTGCTATGGAAGAAAAAGGAGCGGCGGCCAAAGCACTGGCTGTGATCCGCGACCATCACAAACGTTTCAATGAAATTGAAGCTGAGCTGAAAAAATGGCAGACCCATATCGACAGGCTGGACAAGCTTCAAGCAGTGTTTAAAGGCAATACGTTCGTTGAATTTTTAGCTGAGGAACAGCTTGAAAGTGTTGCACGGGATGCGTCAGCACGGCTCGGCGTGCTGACAAGGCAGCGTTATGCCATTGAAGTGGATTCAGAAGGCGGATTTGTGATGCGGGATGATGCCAATGGAGGCGTTAAGCGTCCGGTATCAAGCTTGTCAGGAGGGGAGACCTTCCTTACCTCGCTTTCTCTTGCTCTCGCGCTGTCTGCGCAGATTCAGCTTCGCGGTGAATACCCGCTGCAGTTCTTTTTCTTGGATGAAGGGTTTGGAACGCTTGACCAAGATCTGCTTGATACGGTTGTCACCGCCTTGGAAAAACTGCAGTCAGACAATCTGTCTGTCGGCGTGATCAGCCATGTGCAGGAACTGCGGGCGCGGCTTCCGAAAAAGCTGATCGTACATCCGGCTGAACCTAGCGGACGCGGCACAAGGGTAACACTTGAGATGATGTAAGGGGGGCGCGGATGTGGCAAAACAGACTGTCGGGATATGTGAGCTGTGCGGCCGAAGCGATGTCCAGCTGACAGAGCACCATCTCACACCGAAGGAAGAAGGCGGAACGTTCCAGCCGACTGCGATGCTTTGCATCCCTTGCCATAAACAGATCCATGCCTTGTATACAAATCAGGAGCTGGCAGTTCGACTGTCCGGAATAGAAGCGCTCAGAAACGATCCGCAGCTTGCCAGGTTTGTTAAATGGATCAGAAAACAGCCGCCTGAAAAGCTGATTAAAACAAAGAAGTCCAATGAACGGAAAAAGAAAAAATAAAAAGCAGCCCTCTCTTTGCAGAGCGGCTGCTTTTTATCCGTTTCCAACCATATCCTGATCGCTGACATCGGGGTCTATATAATTTGTCGCGTTGACTGCATTGTTTAAAAGAAGGAAATCTCCCGTGTTTCCTGCTCCCGAACCGAGCGCAGATTTTGAAGAGCTTTTCGGAGAAAGGTAAAAGGAATCACCAAAGTTCACGACTCCGCCCGATATGGAATTGATAGCTATAGGCCCGACAATTGCTGGCATAGACGACACCCTTTATAGAAGTCTCTGTTTATTATATGCCCGTGCCGGACGATTGTGAGTTTGGAGGGAAAATCTGACGGATATGTTTAATCCGCGCGTCGCCGCGTACGACCGAAGCTGAGCCTGCATGAAAAACGGAAGAGGATGAGACCCCTTGAATTTTGATGTTGCGGACATGAATGACAGGCACCTCATGGCAAAAAGCGGTTTGCACGCCCGTTTCCGGAAGAAGCTTCACAGCGTGCTGATCAAAAATAGGGTACTCCTTTCTGTTAAATGAGCCCTCATTTTCATAAAACGTTGAAAGCGAGCGCTGAACAGCGAGCACTTTTATTTTCATATCAATTTCGTTTGTATCGCCTGCTTGAAATACGCTTGATATTCCGAGTGAGTTAAATTTAATCTGTCTGATGCGTGATATACGCTTAAGCATGATTCGACGGCAGCGGAGCAAACGGACCGATAATAAGAGATTCAGGCGGCGTATCGAAAATAGACGATAAATAGATGGATTCTGCGTCTCCAATTTGGAAAACAGAGGAACTGGATACACCGTTCATTCGGATATCTCCGACTTCCAGGCTGCGGTTGACGACGGTAAAGATCATGCTTGCTCATCTCCTTTCATTTCGGAGGGGATATGTTCGAGAAAATGTTCCACAGCACGGATCGCGTCACGCTTCACATGCTCAGCGATATGTTCCGCATATTGTTTGGGCGGCGTGTTTTCTTCTTTTTTGATATGGGACATATAATAGTGAATCCGGCTGTCTATTTGTTTTCTGATGTCCTCAATTACATGATGCCGGTTTGTGTCGTCAAGCCTGCTGTCATATTGGTTTTCTAGCTGCTCCAAAACAGCCGGGATTTCCTCGGTTAAATACATGTCGACGTTCTGCCGGATTTGCTGCATGAGCTGGGCGCTCTCTTCCTGCTGCATCATTCCGATTTCCGGTGTAGTCTGGCTCACTTCAAAGTTTTGAACGCTGTTCGGGTCTGTCGGATTTAAACCGATATTCAGCGTGCCGTCGAGCCGTTCGATTTTCAGCTGATCAAATTTATATTCCACACGCTCAATGGTTGTGGCCGGCCGCTGTTTCATCGTATTCATTTCAGTTTGCATCTCTTTCAGCTGGCGTTCGAGCTGCTGAATATGCAGCGCCTGCTGCTGAACGAAGGAATTCAAATTTTGCAAGTAAGAGGAAATGGATTGATCATACATGTTCTTTCACCTCTCATCTTATTATTAACGGCCAGGGGGCTGGAGCGGGACCAATGATCCTGTATCGGGCCCTTCCGATTCACCCTGTCCCCCCAAAGCGGAAACCTCAGGTGCGGGTTCCACATAGCTGCCCGTATTATACAAGTTTGAAAGAGACTTAATAGATCCGGCGCTCCCGATTTGCAGTATGGAGGAGTTGCTGATTGATTCCAGCCGGAGATAGTTAATTTGGATGGTTTGATTGATATAAAAATTCATGAAGCACCGCTCCTTTACGCATTGCCTGCGATCGGCTGATCAACCACATCATTGTCGTACACATTCGTTGCGTTTTTATAATTCATCACCTTCAGACTGTCACCGGTATTAAAGCTGCCTGCCCCGGCAAACGTTCTGACCTCGGCTTGAGGAGAAATGGTAATGCAGTCTCCGATATGAACGACTCCGCTCGTACCGACCGCATTAATTTTAAACGCTCCGACAATTGCCGGCATACGAGCACATCCTTTGTTGTAAAATTGAAAAAAGGCAGGTCAAGTAAGGACAAGATTTGTTTCTGCTGGGCTATTCACGATAGCTTATGACAAACGCACATTTGTGTGAGAGAAAATTAAATGGGGACATGCCGGAGAGATGTATAAAAAAATCCGTTTATTTTTTCCAGATGAAGGTTTAAATATGTGAGAATCTGGGTATTGTATACGGCCAAGCGGAAATGCGGCGATGCTGCCGCTGTCCGCCTGCGTGATTGTATATTGTGTTGCGTTGGTGTATGTGCAAAAGAGGTACAAGAAATGTCTTTCGGAGTAATTCGTGCTGCTGAAGTGTGATGTTTCATGCTGATCCTGAAAGAGTCTGCTGTATTGTTCAAGGTGTTGTTTTCGGGGCGGAAAATTCTCGACCTGAAGCATGTCTCAGGATGTTGATGAGCAATAGCGGCGGGTGAGGCGGCAAGCCTTTAAATACATATCATATGATCACACACGGGCGTTTTGCCCCCAAGAGGTGATTTCTTCTTTAATTCGAATATTGAGCAGACTGTCCAGCTCTTGGCTGCATTGAATCGTTTCTTTCGAATTCATACCGTATTTTTGTGCTGTTTCAATTAGGATAACTCTCATTTCTTCAATTTTTGTATTCATGAAACAATCTCCAATTCTAGATTTTATTTTGATGCATACTGGATATAGATAGTATAACCTATTTTGGCTGAAAAGGTTGCCTTTCGTCAATTTGACTAAAAAAGCGACAATTTTTGCTGCGGTCTTTTTGACTTGCTCTGGCTGAGAAAGGACTATAGTCTCGTCAGGTGTACTTGTAAAAAGTCCTGCCGCTCTTCGATTTCGCGCAGGATATTTGCTTGCTCCTTCTCTAATTGTAAGGGGCTTTTTTTTATGTGAGGATCATCGCCTGCTCTTTGACAAATGTCAAAATGCCAGTCTCTGATAAACGGAGACAGACGGTCGATCGTAAACTCCCGGCTCAGCACGTTTTTCATTAGCGCGTGATATTGCGCCCGGAAAGCTGGGATGGAGAGAAGTCTTGACGCAAGTGTACGGCCGTTTGTCAATAGAGGGTCTTCTTCTGTAAATCCGTATGCGGCAAGCGCTTTTGTTTCCATTGGAGCGATGTGAAAGCGGCCGGTCTCGTTCAAACAAAGGCCGTAATAAAAGGCTTGGCGGGTGCAGGCGCTGCCGATCAGCCACAGGAAAAACAGCTTTACATCAAGATACATTTTAATTCGTTCGGCAAATTCTTCATCCTCCGCTGTACAGATCAGCGTGAGAAATTCACGTAAGTATGCGGTGCGCTGTCTGTTTTCAATGGAAGCGTCGTGTTTGAAAACAGACAGCGGAACCCTCGGATCGGTATCCTTCACTTCAAAAATGGCTCCTTTCGGAAGCCGGCGATTCTCATCGAGCCCATCAATTTTCAAATAAATGCCTTCCCTTTGGCCATTAATGATCAGAAAGATGTAAGAAGCATCCTGGGAAGCGATACCGATTTGATGAAAAAAACAATAAGCAAGCCTGCGCCGCATCAGTGAAGGATCATCTTGTTCCGCATTCAGATAAAACTTTTTTTCACCGAGCGGAGACTGATCCCAGTTTATTTCATAGGACGCCTTTTGCAGGCTGTCACGCTGTGTGAGAAGAATGGGAGAAACGATTCTGTCTGTCATCATCAGTCCCTTGGCAGTCCCCGTTCTGTTAAGCTGCTGCCGACGAAAAAATAAATGTATGCTTTCCATATTCTTTCCTCCTCCTCAGAAGCCATTTGTATGATATGTACAGCGAGCTAGTCCCGAAACGGGAATGAAAACACGCATTTGATAAAAAGGAATTTCAGCATTCGACAGAGAATAACTGAAGTAGAACTCTGATTTAAAAGATGATGGAGGAATAACATGAAATTTGCGACAGGGGAACTTTACAACCGAATGTTTGTCGGCCTGATCATTGAAGATGATAAAATTATGGACTTGCAAAGGGCTGAAAAAAAACTGTTTGAACTTGAGACGATTCCGGGTTCGCTGATTGAGTGTATCGCAGAAGGGGATAAATTTGTTGCGCATGCAAGGCAGCTGGCCGAGTGGGCGAAGAAACCAAATGATGAGCTTGGCTCATTTATTTACTCATTATCTGACGTGAAGCTCCATGCGCCTATTCCTAAGCCGTCAAAAAATATCATGTGCATCGGCAAAAACTATAGGGATCACGCAATTGAAATGGGCAGCGAGGCTGACATTCCGGAGCATCCGATGGTATTTACAAAATCGCCTGTAACAGTCACTGGCCACGGTGATGCGGTAAACAGCCATGAGGAGGTCACCTCTCAGCTCGATTACGAAGGAGAGCTTGCTGTCGTCATCGGAAAAAGCGGCACCCGCATTTCAAAAGAAGAAGCTTATGACCATATTTTCGGATATACAATTGTGAATGATATCACGGCGCGGGATCTGCAAAAAAGACATAAGCAGTTTTTTATCGGAAAAAGTCTGGATACGACATGTCCGATGGGACCTGTGCTTGTACATAAATCGTTAATTCCTGATCCGGAGCGCCTTAAGGTTGAAACGAGGGTCAACGGCGAGCTGCGCCAATCCGGCTCGGCAAGCGATATGATTTTCTCTGTCGCGGAATTAATCGAAACCCTTTCAATGGGGATGACGCTTGAAGCGGGGGACATTATTGCGACCGGCACGCCGTCTGGTGTAGGAAAAGGCTTTACACCGCCGAAATTTCTGCGGCGAGGCGATCAAATCGACATCACGATTGAACCCATCGGAACGCTGTCAAATCAAATCGGCTGATCATAAGGAGGGCGGCACAGGAACCGCCCGCTTTTTCTGTGAATCATCTTTGTAGCAAGGGACAAGTTCGTGGTACTATAAGTGGGGTAATGTTATCTGATAGGGGGAACATGTATGACACACATGCATATTACATCATGGGTGGTAGCGCTGATCCTGCTTTTCGTCAGCTACTCGCTGTATTCATCAGGAAGTGCGAAGGGCGCCAAAATCACTCATATGATTCTGCGGTTATTTTATATCATTATTATTTTGACAGGTGCTGAGCTGTTTGTCCGTTTCGCCAACTGGAACGGGGAATACGCTGGAAAAATGCTGCTTGGCATTATCACCATCGGCCTGATGGAAATGCTATTGATCCGCAAGAAAAAAGAAAAATCAACTGGCGGACTGTGGATCGGCTTTATCATTGTCCTTGTGCTGACAGTGCTGCTCGGTCTTCATCTGCCGATTGGATTCCGATTATTTTAATAGAAAAAGCTTGAACCCGGTTCTAAAGAGAATCGGGTTTTTTTATATGGTTCCTCCCTGATATTCCAAATCATTTAAAATAACCTTAAAATTCCCTGTAAGCGGTATCTCGGCCTATGAAATTATGATACTCTTCAAAAAGATTCATTATTTTACAGGAGGGATAACATGAAACGAAGAAAATTCAGCTCTTTTTTGGCGGCAGTGCTTATTTTCGCACTGATCTTCAGCCTTTTTTCTCCAGGCACCAAAGCAGCTGCTGCCGGAACCATTGATGCAGCCGGTGTGCTGGAAAAAGGCAAAGAACAAACGGGAACCATGAAGGAACCGGAGCAGGCGAAATGGTATCAAGTGAATCCTGGAAAGGCAGATATTCAGAAAGACTCGCATATGGCACTGACTGTTAAGAGTGATGCTGTACTGAATGTATCTGTCTACCCAAGCAAGGAAAAAGCGCTTAAAGATGAGACGTTTGACATGTACCGTTCCTACACAGCAGAGGATGGAAAGAGCGAAATTGTTTTTCCTTATGCATGGAGCGGCCCTTACTATGTAAAGGTTGAGAACCTTGGGGAAGAGGAAACGGAAGACGGAGGAAGCGCAGAAACAGCTGCCGAAGCCAAATATACGATTGGATATACAGGCACCAAAAAACAGCCCTCAGATCTGGAAGAGGAAGAAGCCTGCCCGGTGGAAATGAGTGTCGATCAGAAAAAATCGGGAAAAGGCATTCTGGCAAAGCTGAGAGCGATTCGTGATGAGCAGCTCAGCCAAACAGCAGAGGGCAAAGAACTGACAAGCCTTTACTACAAAGCGGCTCCATTTATTGCTGCAAAACTCGCACTCAATAAAACAGAGAGAAATGAAGTCTATCAAGATCTTGTGACGTTAAAACCAATGTTTGACGATGTGTCAGAAAATGGCGCAGCGTCTGCATATAAGGTAACCGAAAAGGATCAAAAAGCAATCAATCGGTTATACGAAACGGCTTTACAATCCGTTCCGTCTTTCTTGAAAGGGGATATAAAGAAACAGGCGGAGCGATTAAACATCACAAAGCTTGAAGGCAAGACGGCAGGAGCGGTTTTATCTGAAAACAGCCTGTCGGCAAAAAGCGAAGTTCAGACAACAAAGGTGATTTTTAAGGTAAAAGACAATAAAAGCCTCTCATCAGTACATAACGAAATGAAGGGCTTTTCTGCCAGCGCGCAATCGAAAAAAGACATTTCCAATGTGAATAAGGCAAAGAAACTGTTTGACAACCTCTACTCTTTTGAACTGCCGAAGGATCAAAAGCAAAGCGGGACATACACGGCAAGCGCAAAACGTGTGAAAAGCGCTGCCGCGACATTATCCAAAATGTCTAACGTAGAATTTGCTGAACCGGTTCAGGAATACAAAAGCCTGTCTAACGACGTTCAGTACTCTTACCAGTGGCCGCTTAGAAACAATGGTGAAAACGGCGGCATCAAAAATGCAGATGTCAAATATGAGCCTGCCAGCACATTGCTGTCCAAGCGCAAGCTGAACGATACATTGATTGCGGTTGTGGACACAGGTGTAGACAGTACGCTTGCTGATTTAAAAGGGAAAGTAAGAACCGATCTGGGACGCAATTTTGTGGGACGGAATAACAATGCAATGGATGATCAAGGGCATGGAACGCATGTCGCCGGCATTATCGCCGCCCAAAGCGATAACGGCTATTCCATGACTGGCCTGAACGCCAAAGCGAAAATTATACCGGTTAAGGTGCTTGATTCAACAGGCTCCGGAGATACTGAACAAATTGCCCTCGGCATCAAATACGCAGCTGACAAAGGAGCAAAGGTCATTAACTTAAGCTTAGGCGGAGGCTACAGCCGCGTGCTTGAATTTGCTTTGAAATACGCGGCTGACAAAAACGTCCTGATTGCGGCAGCCAGCGGAAATGACGGAGCCAATTCCTTATCTTACCCAGCTTCCTCTAAATATGCCATGTCAGTCGGAGCGACGAACCGCATGGATATGACAGCAGACTTCTCTAACTACGGGAAAGGTCTCGACATCAGTGCGCCGGGTTCTGATATCCCGAGCTTGGTGCCGAACGGAAATGTGACGTACATGAGCGGAACGTCTATGGCGACGCCTTATGCGGCAGCTGCGGCAGGGCTGCTGTTTGCGCAAAATCCGAAGCTTAAAAGAACAGAAGCAGAGGATATCCTGAAAAAGACAGCGGACGATATTTCCTTTGAAAGCGCCGACGGTGAAGAAGAGGAATTGTATGACGATAATGGCGATCCAATCGAAATTCCCCGCATTCCAGGAGTTGACTGGCATTCCGGATACGGCCGGCTGAATGTGATGCAGGCTGTCAGTGCCGTTGACTTACAGGTGAAGATCAATAAGCTGGAAAGCACGCAAACAGCCGTCAGAGGAAAAGCGAAAGAAGGCACGCTGATCGAGGTGATGAGCGGCAAGAAAAAACTCGGCAGTGCCAAAGCGGGAAAAGACGGTACATTTAAAGTCAGCATCCCGACTCAGAAACAAGATAAAGTCCTGCATGTGAAAGCCTCTAAAGGCGATGCAAAAACATCCTTACAAGTGGTTGTCGTGAAAGGAAAACCATCCGGCACACCGAAAGTAAAGGCTGTCAAAACGAAAGACACAGCAGTAAAAGGCACGGCCAGCAGCAAAGCGGTGATCAAAGTGAAAAACAAATCGAAAAAAGTGATCGCTTCTGGTAAAGCTGACGCAAAAGGTGCCTTTACGGTAAAAATCAAAAAACAAAAAGCCGGGACTGTGCTGTACGTCACGGCAGCTGATACGGATAAAAAAGAAAGCAAGGCTGTAAAGGTTGTTGTAGAAAAATAAAGAAAAAGCGGTGCTGAAGCACCGCTTTTTTATTTGCGTCCCCGCTGGACCGCTGAATACATAATGGAACGCTTTCCATCGGAAGCCGTCCATTCGAACCGGTCGCCAGCCGCTCCTCTGCTGTAATGGTGCTGCAGCGCGCATTGGGCGGTATCATTTGAAAAGTGATAAAAGGAAACACCCTGTTCCTCTGAGATATTTGAAAAGACCTCTTTATTATAAGAAAACACGCAATCGAATACCGATAAACCAAAGCTGTGCAAATGCTGCAAAAAAGCGAGAAAGGTTTCATCATCCAGCGAATCCAGAAGCGTCATAAGCGGACGTTTTACCGATTTTTCATAGCGTATGCATTCTCCGCCGGAAAGGGAGATGTCTTCTCCGTAACATGTCAGAACCATTTTGTCCTGGAAATCGGCCTGCTCCCACTTCCCTTCGCGCTGAATCCAGATCGGTCTGTTTTGAAGACTTTCCGCCAGCAGCACTTCACCTTCCTGGTTTTCGATTAAGCATATGCCGTCTTCGACCAGAATGGTGCCGTATTCCCATTTCTGTTCATCTTTATATAGAAATTGTTTTCGTTTCATAAATGAAGTGCTCTCCTTTTTTCTTCGTTCCTCTCTTTTCTTTCCAATACAAGCCTGTCCCATACAACTCTTTTGTGGACAAATCAACTATCTGTCTATAGATGCATAAACTTACTAAGGTGCTGAAAGAAACGAATTTGATACCGAAAGAAACGGGATTGGAGCTGATATCACATGTGTGGAATTACGGGTTGGGTCGACTTTAAAAAGCAGCTCGTCCAAGAAAAACAAACGATGAACAGAATGACAGACACTTTTTCCAAACGGGGGCCTGATGATTCTAACGTTTGGGGAGAGCACCATGTTTTATTCGGACATAAAAGGCTTGCGGTTGTTGATATTGAAGGCGGACGCCAGCCGATGGCATGCACCTATAAAGGGGATACGTACACAATTATTTACAATGGTGAGCTGTATAACACGGAAGATCTGCGCAAAGAGCTGCGGGCGCGGGGCCATCAGTTCGAGCGGACATCTGATACCGAGGTGTTGCTGCACAGCTACATTGAATGGCAGGAGGATTGTGTGGATCGCTTGAACGGCATTTTCGCCTTTGCCGTGTGGGATGAAAAGCGTGATCTGCTGTTTGCGGCGAGAGACCGTCTTGGCGTGAAGCCGTTTTTTTATACGGAGCAAGGCTCTTCTTTTCTCTTCGGATCAGAACTCAAAGCCATCCTCGCACACCCCGGGGTGAAGGCGCGGGTGGACAGAACGGGTCTCTCGGAAATTTTCGGGCTCGGACCGTCCAGAACCCCGGGGACAGGCGTGTTTAAAGGCATTAATGAAGTCCGTCCGGCCCATGCGCTGACGTTTTCTAAAGACGGACTGAACATATGGCGTTATTGGAATGTCAAAAGCGAGAAACATACGGACAGCTTTGAAGACAGTGTGGCCAATGTGAGATCGTTGTTTCAGGATGCGGTGACGCGGCAGCTAGTGTCGGATGTTCCGGTTTGTACGTTCCTATCCGGCGGACTTGATTCGAGTGCGATTACCGCCATTGCCGCAGGCCATTTTGAAAAGGAAGGAAAAGCCCCGCTTCATACTTATTCGATTGATTACGAAGAAAACGACAAATTTTTTCAAGCGAGCGCCTTTCAGCCAAATGACGACGGGCCGTGGATTGAAAAAATGACAGAGGCCTTTGGCACGACGCATCATAAATGCGTCATCAGCCAAAAAGATCTCGTCGATCATTTGGAGGAAGCCGTTCTGGTCAAAGACCTTCCGGGAATGGCTGACGTCGACTCGTCCCTATTATGGTTTTGCCGTGAAATCAAAAAGGACTTTGTCGTCAGCCTGTCAGGAGAATGCGCGGATGAGATTTTCGGCGGATATCCGTGGTTCCATACAGCAGACGTTGAGTCCGGTTTTCCGTGGATGAGATCAACTGAAGAGCGGGTGAAGCTGCTCTCCGATACGTGGCAGAAAAAATTGAATTTGAAAGAATACGTACATGCGAAATACGAAGAAACCTTGGCCGAAACGCCGTTACTAGACGGTGAAACAGGTGAGGATAAAGCAAGGAGACAGCTGTTCTATTTAAATATGCTTTGGTTTATGACCAATCTTTTGGACCGGAAGGATCGCATGAGCATGGGGGCGAGCCTTGAGGTGCGGGTGCCGTTTGCAGATCATCGGCTCGTTGAATATGTCTGGAATATCCCATGGGAAATGAAAATGCATGACAACCGGGAAAAAGGCATTTTGCGAAAAGCGCTTGAAGGCATTTTGCCTGATGAAATCTTATATCGTAAAAAAAGCCCGTATCCGAAAACGCACCATCCTGAATATACAAAAGGAGTCAGCGAGTGGCTGAAAGCGATCAGGAGCCAAAAGGACTCCGTGCTCCATACCCTGCTGGACAGAAACCAATTGGATCAGCTTTTAGAGACGGAAGGCTCCTCCTTCAAGGTGCCGTGGTTCGGACAGCTCATGAAAGGGCCTCAGCTGATCGCCCACCTTGCCCAAATCCATACATGGTTTGAAGCGTACCGCATTGATATTGATGAGGGGTAGGTTCAATGCAAATGTGATTAAAAGCCAGAGATGTATAGATTAAAATAAGAAGGATAGATGAGCAGAGAAAATATATGCTCTATCTATCCTTTTTTGTACAACAGCACTATCGAATTGTTGCTGCGCCAAAGTTCCCGCGTTCCTTCAATAAGAATGAATAGGTTTTAATGTTCTGCCGATAAAATTAGCTGATACCGGGCTTAACTTTAATTCCCTAGCCCATACAGAAAGTTGACCAATATGGTGAATTTCATGAGCGATTATATGATGTAATATTTCATCTCGCGTATATAAAACACCTTTCTCCCAAGGAACGCTTACAAGTTCATCTTTTATTTGATCTGAATGTGTTTCTAAAACATCAATTATTTCAGTTCGGAATGTATTTGAGAGAGATTTTACTTTATTGAGTGTATGATAATCAGCGAACTGAACAACGATATCTTCTTTTCCTTGGATAGCACGAACCCAACTATATTCCACATCAATAATATGAAAAAGGGTATATAAAATATTCTCTACCCCGCCAAGACGGTTTTTAAGTAATTCTTCAATGGTTAGTTGATGACACCAAGTAAACCATTGATCTCTAACCTGCCAGTTATATTCAAAAAAATTTATCACTGAACTCACTCCAATACTATCATGTATCAAATAACAATTAGCCCTTTTTTCCGTGATTCCTCTATTATTGAAGTAATGATTGAGAAATGTTTACATTCTATCTGTTGTATGGCATTCAAAATAAAAAAGCATATCTCGTCGATGATGCTGTTCAGACTAGGTATACGAGGTTTAGCAGCATGCTGCGTCTTGTTACTTTTACAAAGAAAGAATCGGCATTTTCTTCATATACAATTAAGAAAAAACATACTAGACTTGAAGAAGCAGTGATACATAGGAGTGAGAAAAATGAAAGAGATAAAAGAAGCTTACCAGCAATGCGGACAGATTGTTGGCGAATACGCGCCAGCCTGTTTCAAAGCATTATCATATCTCCCGCTAAAGCAAAGAGAAGCCGCTTGGGCAGTATTGTCGTTTTGCCACACGGCGGCCAGTGGAGCCGAAAAGGTATTGCCCGCATTCGAAGCTGAGGCTGATCATGTTTACCAAAGGACAAATAACGGTAATCACCATCTATGGAAGGCTTTTGATCATGCGTATCAGACCTTTACATTGGACAGCGAACCTTTTCGGGAGTTTATTGCCGCACAAAAAGAAGACGCCAAGCCGTATGATGCCCTTGATGAACTGCTCATGTACGCATATCAGACGGGCGGTGCTGCCGGATTGATGCTGCTGCCGATACTGACACGCCGAAAACAAGATCAGCTCAAACAAGCAGCCGTCTCTCTCGGCTTGGCCATACAGCTGGTTCGCTTCTTAAGCCATCTTGGCACAGATCAGCAAAAAAACCGCATTCCCCGCCAGGTAATGCAGCAATTCGGCTATACAGAGGCTGATCTCCAAAAAGGCACCGTAAATAAAGCGTTCACGATGACGTGGGAGTATATCGCATTTGAAGCGGAAGCCTATCTTGAAGAGTGCCTGGATGCCCTGCCGATTTTCCCTCAGTATTCTCAAAAAGCGGTAAAAGCTGCAGCTCAGCTGTACCGAGCCATTCTGGAAAAAATCCGAACGGAGCAGTACAACGTATTTGGACAAAAGCATGCCTTAACAGACAGCGAAGCAAAAATGATTCTGTCCGAGCTGTAAAAAAACACCCGGCTTGTTCTGCCGGGTGTTACGCCATACCTTTTTGAATCCAGATCCGTGAGCGCCATCTTCTGTACATTAAGATTCCCCGGACCCATTCATCCGCGATAAAAGAAATCCATACGCCGGCAAGCCCGAAACCGAGATGAATGCCGAATAGATAAGCAAGCGGAAGGCCGATGCCCCACATGGAAATCATCGCCATGTAGACCGGGAATTTCGCATCCCCCGCGGCGCGCAGAGAGTTAATAATAATCACATTAAATGAGCGGCCCGGTTCAAGGATGATGGTCATCGCAATCAAAAGGCTTGCGGTAGCAATAATATCAGGGCTTTGTGTGAAGATGCCGATCAGGTCTTTTGAAAAGATTGTCATCAAAACAGATGTGGCCGCAGCGATTCCGAGCGCCCAATACAAGCTTTTCATGCAGCGCTCATATGCGGCGTCAAATTGTTTGCCGCCGATATAGCGGCCGATTAAAATTTGCGTGCCTTGGCTGATCGCAGTCCCGAAGAGCAGAATAAACATCGTAATATTTTGCGTATACACTTTGGTTGTTAAAGCCTGCGCCCCCATGATGGCAATAAAATAAGTGACAATCATTTGCGAAAGGTTATAAGAAAGCTGTTCGCCTGCTGAAGGAATGCCGATTTTCAGCAGCTTGCGCAAATGGTCTTTATGCATATGAAATACTTTTTTCAACGATATCTTCAGCTGAATGCGTTTGTTGACAATGACAATCATCGCGATTAATCCGATGACGCGGGCGATAGATGTAGACATCGCCACACCGGCAACGCCGAGAACAGGAAAGCCGAACAAACCGAAAATAACAACAAAGTTTCCGGCAATGTTTAAAATGTTCATGCCGATTGTGACAAACATTGTATCTTTTGTATAACCGTAGCTTTTTAAGATCGCGCTGAATGTCATGATTAAAGCCTGAATAAAGGACAGACCTCCGACAACTTGTAAAAAGACTTTAGCGTCAGGCATCAGCTCATTTGATAATCCCATCATATGAAGCAGGGGAACTGCCGCAAAAAAGATGAGAGCGCTGATGGCAAGGCTGATGAAGAAGTTGGCTGCGATTGACACATAAGCGACTTCCATAGCTTCTTTCTTTTTCCGGGATCCTAAAAATTGTGAGATGACAACAGTTGTTCCTGTTGCGATAAAGCTGAACATCACGATAATTAAATTCAAAATCTGGTTGCTGACGCCGACTGCTGCCACACTGTTATCTGAGTATTGGCTCAGCATCAGTGTATCAGCATTACCCATAAACATATATAATGAGACCTCAATAAAGATCGGCCAAGTAAGCGAAAATAATGAGAACGATTTGTCAGCGGGTTTTTTCAAAGCAGTTGATTTGAAGACAGCTTGTTTCATAGTGTCTAACCCCTTTCGTAAATAAAATCAACGTTTTAAAGTGTACCTCCATTTCCTTATAATAAAAAGGGAGAGAAACGATACTTCTTGCAAAAATCCGACTTAAAAAGGAGGGTGATCAAATTGCCTCGCATCCTGTTTACAGTCCCGCCTTTTCCGGTGTTTATTGCAGCCGGAGAAGGTGTTTTTAAAAAAGGAGAAACCCATGTCAAACGCGTTTTTTCTGTATTTGATCTGATATACGTCAAGCAGGGGACGTTATATATCACTGAAAATGAAAAATCGTTCTCTGTTGAAGGGGGCGAATATATCTTGCTTTCTCCCGGTCTTGAACACTATGGGACAAAGGGCAGTGATGAAGCGACCTCCTATTATTGGCTTCACTTTGATGAACATCAATATGAATTTACTGCAAAAGGGGGCAGCAATTGGGCAGAGCTTCAGCAGGAAAAGGGGAGCTTCGAGGAGCCGGCCCGCTATGGACTCGCATTGCCGAGAAAAGGCAAGGTGCAGCGCCCGCAATTTATGGCGCAGCAGTTTGAAAGGCTCATTGATTACTCCGCAGAAAACTCCGATTTGCCGCTCAGAAAACAAATCTTGTTTGAAGAGCTGATGCTGCACCTTCAAAAGGAGGCGTTTCAAATTCCGTCTGCAAAAGAGCGGGTGGCATGGGAGGCGGCCCGATACTTACAGGAGCATTATAAGGAGAAAACGACAATCAAGGATCTGTCGCTCGCCTTGCACTATAATCAGGATTATGTGACCCGCTGCATGCAGCAAGTGCTTGGTGTCACGCCGGGCCAATACACAAATCGGGTGAGAATGACTGAAGCAAAGCGTCTTTTATCCTCGACAAATGATAAAATGGGCGTCATCGCGGAAACGATTGGAATGGAGGACCCGACATACTTTTCAAAGCTCTTTAAGCAAATTGAAGGCATTTCACCAATTGAATACCGGAAAATTGTCAGCCGGAAAGTTCAATAAGCAGACGAGGGATGAAGATGAAAACGACAATTTACGATGTGGCGAGGAAGGCGGGTGTCTCGATCACGACCGTATCGCGCGTCATTAACCATACGGGCCGGATCAGCGACAAAACAAGGCAAAGGGTCATGAATGTGATGAAGGAAATGGAGTACACGCCCAATGTCCACGCCGCTGCTTTAACGGGAAAGCGGACCAATATTATCGGCCTTGTGACGCCTGATATTTCAAACCCGTTTTACGGCGAGCTCGCGAAAAGCATAGAGGAAAGAGCGGATGAGCTTGGTTTTCAGATGATCATTTGCAGTACCGATTACGATCCGAAAAAAGAAACGAAATATTTTTCTGTCCTAAAGCAAAAAAACGTAGACGGCATCATTTTTGCGACAGGAATTGAGAATCATGACAGCATGTCAGCTTTAGAGGAAATCATTAGCGAACATATCCCGCTCGCCATGATTTCACAGGATAAGCCCCTTCTACCGATGGATATCGTCGTGATGGATGATGTTCTCGGCGGGTATGAGGCGGCGAAGCATCTTTTGTCACTGGGCCACACGAGGATTGCCTGCATTGTGGGTGATGGGTCAACGACAGGTGAAACAGACAGAATCAAAGGATTCCGGCAGGCGATGGGGGAAGCGAATGTGCCGGTCGATGAGTCGCTGATCGTTCCGACACGCTTCTCTTTGGAGAGCGGAAAGGAAGAGGCGGGAAAATTGCTGGACAGGGATAGGCCAACGGCTATTTTTGCTTTTAACGATGTATTGGCCTGTGCCGCCATTCAGGCGGCGAGAATAAGAGGCATCAAGGTTCCGGATGACCTGTCCATCATCGGGTTTGATAACACCATCCTTGCTGAAATGGTCGATCCGCCCCTGACAACGGTAGCCCAGCCGATTAAAGAAATGGGGCAGCGCGTCATTGAACTGCTGGCGGAAGAAATCGAAGGAAAACGAAAGGCAAAACAAAAAATCGTGTTATCACCCGAGCTAGTGATCAGACATTCTACAGCACCGTTCAAGAAAAGAATCCGATAATGCAGCGGGTTCTTTTCTTTTTGACAGCGAAGGCGAAAAAGATATTGCATGGGAAGAAAGGACATTGTAAAATGAAATCACCTTTTGAGAAAGCGCTTGCGCAAAAATATATCGGTCAAATAGTGGGATGAACCGCTATTTTTTTAATTCTGATAAAGCGCTTTCATTAGGCGGTAAAAAAGGAGACTAAGGAGAGATGAGGACATGGGAAATCGAGTAAGATGCGCGGTATTAGGGTTAGGGAGACTGGGATACTATCACGCAAGAAACCTTATGACCAGCGTTCCGGGAGCTGAGCTTGTCAGTGTCGGTGATCCGATGACAGAAAGAGCAGAGCAGGTCGCTAAAGAATTCGGGCTTGAAAAATGGTCGGATGATCCGCATGAGATTTTAGCAGATCCCGAGATTGATGCAGTGGTCATCGTAACGCCGACAAGCACACATGGGGAAATGATCATCAAAGCGGCGGAAAACGGCAAACAGATTTTCGTTGAAAAACCGCTGACATTAAACCTTGAGGAATCAAAATCAGTTTCTGAAACAATAAAAGAGACAGGTGTCATCTGCCAAGTCGGTTTTATGAGGCGTTTTGATCCTGCATATGCGGATGCGAAACGGCGGATAGACGCGGGAGAGATCGGCAAACCCATCTATTATAAAGGCTTTACACGCGATCAAGGAGCGCCTCCCGCTGAGTTTATCAAACATAGCGGAGGGATCTTTATCGACTGTTCCATCCATGATTACGATATTGCCCGATATTTGCTCGGAGCGGAGATCACTTCTGTTTCCGGACACGGCCGGATTTTAAACAACCCGTTTATGGAACAATACGGCGATGTTGATCAGGCGCTGACGTATTTAGAATTTGATTCCGGCGCAGCGGGAGACGTCGAGGCAAGCAGAACCTCTCCATACGGCCATGATATCCGTGCAGAAATTATCGGGACAGAGGGCAGTATTTTCATAGGGACATTGAGAAACCAAAATGTGACCATCCTGACTGCTAAAGGGAGCAGCTATGAGATCATCCCAGACTTTCAAACTCGTTTTCATGAAGCCTACTGCTTAGAACTGCAGCATTTTGCAGAGTGCGTCCGAAATGGAAAAACACCGATTGTGACAGATGTCGATGCGACAATCAATTTAGAAGTCGGCATCGCCGCGACCGATTCGTATCGAAGCGGCAGGTCTGTACAGCTTGATGTGGAGCGTGCTTATACAGGTATGTAAAAGTTAATAGGTTCCATTCGAGGCTTTTCCGCCAAAAAAAGCAAGGACAGTTTAGCCCTTGCTTTCTCTTTTCTCATATAAAAAGTACATATAATCAGTAGGTACGCCTGAATGACCCAGCTGTCTTAGCATGGCTGTCACGTTCCCTCTGTGATAAGTGCCGTGATTGACGACATGCAGGATGGTGTCTGCATAGGTTGATTCCAGTGTACCGAGTTTCGGATGCTGCATGGAGAAGGTCTGTTCTAAGTCCGTTTGGCGGCTGAAGAAATGATGATACTGTAATTCCAACTCGGAAGCGTGCTGTTTAATCGCTGTCATATTGCCATGCGCGGACTCGAACTTCCCTGTGCCGTCTATAATCTCTTGGTAGTCCACTCCCGAAAGAACGTTCAGCCATATGTAGTCAGCCCTGCACATATGAAGCAGTACGTCACTGACTGAAGGGAATACGCTCTTTACTTCTTGATAAGCAGTTCCCTCCGGCAGGTGTTCGATATGGTTCAAGATTCGCTTGTTCGCCCAGGAATGGTAGTCATAAAATTGTTTAGCATCAGTCACAAACATCGCCCCCTTTTCTAAATACAATTCGATGTTTAGGCTGTGGTTTCCTCCAGTTAACGAAAGATCGAGAACAAGAAATAGACGGCGGCAGCCCACATTACCACCGCAGAACATTTGTTTACGATCAACATAAGCCTGCCGCTCGTATCTATCGTCTGGAACAGCCGGCCCGCTATCGCAAGACTGATCAACCAAATCCAAGACACAGCGATGCAGGCGGCCATAAAGAGCCATTTCTCCAGCCCTGAATACTGCAAAGAGCTTGTACCGATGACGCCGACAGTGTCTAAAATGGCGTGCGGGTTTAACAGAGACACGGCTGCGGCAAATGCGGCTTGTTTCTTTGCTGTGAATATATTGTTTTCTTTGTCATCCGTTTTCGGACGGCTGTTCCATGTCACCCAGCCCATGTAAATGAGAAACAAAAATCCCACGGCCATCATTCCCGTCTCAAAAACAGGCACCTGCTGCACAATGACAGATACACCCGCAACCGCTAACACAATGAGCAGGGTATCGCAGACAGAAGCACTGATGACGGCTGGAAGCGCCAGCAAAATATGCCTTTGCCACGCTCCCTGCTGAAAAATAAATACATTCTGCGCCCCCAGCGGCAAAATTAAGCCGAAGGCCAGCACGATTCCGTGAATCATTGCATTCATGCTGAAAAAAACTCCTTTCACATCTGTTTTTCTCATAATAATAGAGAAGATTTTACATGTCTCCGGCCATTTGGTTGGTTTTGAAACCAGCCAAATGTATAATGTGAAAAAAGGGGGCATAACGTTGTCACATTGGCAGCCGAGCCGTGAATCGGACATTCCGCTTCATCGGCAAATCGAACAATATATAAAAGAAAAAATTCTCCATGGCGAGTGGGCTGTAGGGACGAAAATTCCGTCGCAAAGAACGCTGGCGGATATGTTTCAGGTCAACCGAAGCACAGTGACATCGGCGATTGATGAACTCACGTCTCAAGGTCTGTTAGAGGGGAGAAGAGGCGGCGGCACAAAGGTAGTAAACAGCACATGGAGCGTGCTTGCGTCGGCTCCGCCGCTTGATTGGAGCACCTATGTCCGCTCAGGGATTCATCATCCCAATTCTTCTACCATTCAGGATATCAATAAAAACGAGGCGCGAGCGGATATCATTCGGCTGGGGACTGGAGAGCTTTCATCAGAGCTGCTGCCGGCTGAAACGATGCGCAGGATGTTTCAGCAAATCAATCCGCATGTTCTGTCTTTAGGATACGAACAGCCGAAAGGAAATATAGACCTGCGGGAGGCGGTGGCTGAGCATTTAAAAACAAAGCATATCAATGTGTCACCTTCAGCCATTTTAATTGTATCCGGCGCACTGCAGGCGCTCCAGCTCATTTCGATCGGGCTTTTAAAACGAGACTCAGTCATTTTGACAGAAAAACCTTCCTATCTTCACTCTTTGCATGTTTTTCAATCCGCAGGGATGCGGCTTCGCGGTGTGCCGATGGATGAAGAAGGAATGCAGGCGGGGCTGATTTCAGCTTACCGGAAGCAATACGGGGGCCAGCTGCTTTACACGATTCCGTCGTTTCATAATCCTACTGGCATTGTGATGTCGGAGAAGAGAAGGGAAGAGGTTGTCAGTCTGTCAAAAAAAGAGCAGCTGCCGGTCATTGAGGATGATGCATACGGTGATTTGTGGTTTGAAGAACAGCCGCCGCTGCCGTTAAAGTCGATGGATCAGGAAGGCAATGTCCTGTATCTCGGCACGTTTTCGAAAACAGTAAGCCCCGGTCTTCGAATCGGCTGGCTGGCCGGTCCGGAACCAGTTGTTGAAAGGCTGGCTGACATTAAAATGCAGACGGATTACGGATCGAGCGGCCTCTCTCAATGGGCCGCGGCGCAATGGCTGTCACAAGGATATTATGAAGAACACCTCGCTTGGGTAAGAAAGGAGCTGAAGAAAAGGAGAGACGCGGCACTTCAGTTACTTCAGCAGTATGCAGGAGATATTGCCGAGTGGCGCATCCCAGCCGGCGGCTTTTATATATGGGTCACATTCAAGAAACAACTGCCTGTCAGGCAGCTGTTTCTTGAATTACTGAAACAGCAGGTGCTGGTGAACCCCGGTTCCGTTTATGACGGCGAAGACCGGCACAGCATCCGGCTGTCGTATTCCTATGCGTCTCTTCAGGATTTGAAAATCGGCATCAAGGCGGCTGCAGATACAGCCCGCCGCCTGATGACGCAGGCTTAAGCTAGACGATGACAGCTCCCAGCGCTCTCGCAAAGGCCATTGCGTGCTCCGGAGCAATTTTGCAGCCCTTTAATTTGTCTAGTGAGACATGGATCTGTTCAAACCGGCAGGAGCTGATGTCCACGTTTTGAAGTGACGTACCGGTAAAGTTGGCGCCCTCTAGTTCGCACGCATCAAAGTATGTCTGCTGGAGCGCCATGCTGCTGCATTCACTTTGCAGAAGGACACAATGATGAAACAGAACGTGTTTCATATTCGAATAATAAAATGAAATGAATTGTCCGTGACATTCCTCGAACGACACATTCCGCAGCGTTGAGTCCGCCAAGTTCATCCCGACCATTTTCGATTGCTTAAATAAAGTTCTGTGCAGAACAGCCCCGCTGAAATCAGCGTTCGATAAATCGCATTTTTCGAAAATTACATCTGTCAGCTCAATAAAACGAAAGGAAACATCGATAAACACGACATTCCGAAATACGGTTTTTTCAATACAAAGCCTGTCTATGTCTTCACCGGAAATTGAACAATCTTCAAATAAATGCATGCTGATCACATCATCTGTTGCAGCCGTTTCATGAAAATCGGCGGCTTGCAGGTTTTCTGGTACGTACGGTTTTTGAATCGCTGTTTTATTCATGATTTGACATCCTTTACATTCCTGAATGACCTAAAGCCATCAGGATCAATTTCATAGATCGTTTCCGCGGATTGATACATATAGTAAAACGTGAAGAGCCTTTTCTGGGTGCTGCACCCCGCTTGTTTTGTAAGCATAAATGCAAAGCTTCCCGAACGTCAAGGCGTTTACAAGACGGGAAAGAAAAGGGAACAGGAGGAATGTGGAGTGGGGCATTACGTAAAAACCGAGGAGCATGTGACACTGTTTGTGGAGGATATCGGGCATGGAAGGCCTATTATCTTCTTGCATGGCTGGCCGCTGAATCATAAGATGTTTGAATATCAAATGAATGAGCTGCCGAAAAGAGGTTTCCGTTTTATTGGCATCGATTTTCGGGGCTACGGTGATTCCGACCGCCCGTGGGAAGGCTACGATTATAATACGATGGCAGATGACGTGAAAGCCGTTATTTATACGCTTCAGCTTGAGAATGCGATTCTCGCCGGCTTTTCGATGGGCGGCGCAATTGCGATCCGTTACATGGCAAGGCATGAGAGCGCCGATATCGATAAACTTGTTTTATTGTCAGCGGCCGCGCCAGCATTTACAAAGCGCCCGGGTTATCCGTACGGCATGAGGAAACAGGACATTGATGACATGATTGAACAATTCAAAAGCGATCGGCCGAAAACGCTTGCTGACCTGGGAAGACAGTTTTTCGAAAAACAAGTTTCTCCGGAGTTCCAGCAATGGTTCCAGAATCTTTTGCTGGATGCTTCCTCTTACGGAACGATTCACTCAGGCATTGCGTTAAGAGACGAGGATCTCAGAAAGGATATGGCGGAAATCAAGGTGCCGACACTCATCCTGCACGGCAGAAAGGACAAAATCGCTCCGTTTGATTTTGCCAAAGAATTAAAACGCGGCATAAAGCAGTCGGAATTGGTTCCGTTTGAAAACAATGGGCACGGGCTCTTTTATGAGGAAAAAGAAAAAATAAACAGCCTGATTGCGCAGTTTGCTAAATAAAAAAACCCGATCAATGTCGGGTTTTTTAAATGATGCCTTTGTGCTGCAATTCTTTGATGATCAAATCAGCCCCATCCGCAATGGACGTTTGGTCGGATTCAATGATCAAATCGGGAGAAAGAGGCGCTTCATAGGGAGAATCAATCCCCGTGAAATGTTTAATGTCTCCGTTGCGCGCTTTTTTATAAAGACCTTTCGGGTCCCGCTGTTCACAAACCTGGAGCGGGCACTTCACATAAATTTCGAGAAATTCTCCGTCGGGAAACAGCGCTCTGACCATATCCCGATCCTCTCTGAACGGAGAAATAAAGGCTGTTAAGATCATTTGGCCGCTATCGACAAACAGCTTTGCGACTTCCCCGATCCGGCGGATGTTTTCGATTCTGTCCTCAGTCCGAAAGCCGAGATCTCGATTCAATCCGTGGCGGATATTATCGCCGTCAAGGACATAACTCCGAATTCCCATGTGATAGAGCTTTTCATCTACGGCATTGGCGAGCACTGATTTTCCTGAGCCGGACAGACCGGTAAACCAAAGGGCGCAGCTTTTATGTCCGTTTAAGCTCTGTCTGTCAGATTTTTGGATCACCGCTGGATGCCAAACGATATTCGGGTTGTGTGTCATTCTGATCCCCCGCTGTTTCTCTGAATGGCAACAGGCTGCTGATGGAGCCCTTTTATCAGCACGCTTGCAACCTCGGGCCGGCTGAATTCTTTCGGCGGCTTTTTGCCTTGGCGGAGAAGCTCCCTCACTTTGGTGCCTGATAAATGGATGTGATCTCTCGCGCTGTGCGGACACGTTTTAGAGGTGCCCATATTTCCGCATTTCCGGCAGTAAAAGCTATGCTCAAAAAACAGCGGCTTGATGCCCAGCTCTTCCTCGGTGAATGATCTGAAAATGGTCTGTGCGTCGTATGTTCCGTAATAGCTGCCGACGCCTGCATGATCGCGTCCGACGATAAAATGGGTGCAGCCGTAATTTTTGCGGACGAGCGCATGGAAAATCGCTTCACGCGGCCCGGCATACCGCATGGCGGCAGGGAACACCGATAACATCACCCGATCCTTTGGATAATACTGGTCAAGCAGTACTTGGTAGCTTTCCATTCTGATATCACTCGGAATATCATCTGATTTCGTTTCTCCTACTAGCGGATGAAGCAGCAGACCGTCGACGGTTTCCAACGCTGTTTTTTGAATATATTCATGGGCTCTGTGAACGGGATTCCGCGTCTGAAAGCCGACAATCGTTTTCCAGCCGAGCTTTTCAAAGGCCGTTCTCGTTTGTGCCGGCGCTGCATAAAACTGTTCGAAGGACTTATCGGGAAGGCGGCTGACAAGGATAGGCCCTCCAATATAAAAGTCCGGACGCTCCAGCAGTTTTTTTACTCCGGGGTGTGCGGGATCGTTTGTTTTATAAACAGACAGCGCCTCCTGTGATTTGTCTGGCTGATAGATATCGGTCACTGTCATCATGCCGTACGTCACGCCGTGTTTCACAAGCTTCACGTGATTTCCGACAGACAGCTGTTTGGCTGTTTCTTCGCTGACAGGCAGCGTAATAGGCAGGCTCCACGGCAAACCGTTCGCCAGCCTCATCTCTTTCACAACGGAATGATAATCTTTTTCTCCCAAAAAACCTGTTAACGGGCTGTAGCCGCCGATCGCGATAAGCTCGAGGTCGCTCAGTGCCAGCTGATCAAGCTCAGCTTCGCAAGTGCAGCCATCAAAAGTGCATGCGGGATCGATGCGGTTGATTAACACCCCTCCATGGGGCTCGATTGCATTCACGTGCTTAACCTCCATCTTTGCGTTTTACATTGTTTTTTAATAGTCTGCCATTTCTTCGCTGGACGGGCTTTCTCATCAATAGAAAATGTAGATTGAGACCTGCCGGCGCTTCCATTCTCACGACATACGGTCTTTCATTCCTGGTGCAGACCGCATTCAGTTTTCTCGCGTCCGGCCCATCTTCCCGCTCTCTCATCATTTGGGTTTGAAGAAGGCAATGTGCACATTTCACAGCCTATGCTCGGGTAATTTTGATCGTGCAGTTTGTTGTAAGGCAAATTGTGGAGCCGGATGTACGTCCAAACATCATCCCATGTCCAGTGAATGAGCGGACAGACCTTAATAAGCTTAAATTTCTGATCCTGATTGATGAATTGAATATGCTTTCTCGTCGGCGATTGCTCCCGGCGCAGACCTGAAATCCAAGCTGTCATGCCTGATAAGTGTTTTTGCAGAGGTGCGATTTTCCGTAATTGGCAGCAGAGATTCGGGTTGTGTTTCCATAATTCATCGCCGTATTGCGCCGCTTGTTCTTTTAAGTTCAGCTCGGGTTCAAGCAGCTGGATCGTAAATGCCGGGTATTTTTGTTTGACGGCTTCGATCAGCTCATATGTTTCCTGAAAATGGAGCCCTGTATCTAAAAAGATGATGTGCGCATGTTTGTTGATCTTTGAAATTAAGTCGAGAAGCACCATCCCTTCAGCGCCAAAGCTGCATGCATACACGATCTTATCCCCGTATGTCCTGTAAGCCCATTTCAATACATCGAGCTCATCGATCAATTGGTCTGTCATCTCTTTTGCCAGCGTTTCGTTCCATGTGTCAAAGGTGATGTGTTCGTTCAATATTTTCCCCCCGTTTTGCATCTGTCTGTTTTTTTATCTATTGATCGAGTTATAGGCAGACTATTCACTTTTGAGATAAAGGTTCAGGGTTTTTAGGTGTGCGGCCGCCTAAAATGAGGAGACGGAGGCGCGGCGGAACCAATAAGAGACCAGCTGAATATGCTTTTTAGCAAAATGGTTTTATGCCCAAGGAGAGGTATTATGCCGATTACCATTTATCAGGGGCATCATCATTCACTTGCCCCGGCAGATATCAATATCGTTATTGACGTCATTCGAGCCTTTACCGTGGCCCATTTTGCTTTTATCGGCGGGGCGAAAGAAATTCTCTTGGTCCGGACAACTGAGGAAGCCTTCAAGTTGAAAGAAACCTATCCGGATTATGTATTAACAGGAGAGGAAAAGGGGGTCGGAATCAAAGGATTTGATTTGGATAATTCTCCAAAGCGTATGGCAGAGCAGGATATGGCGGATAAGCGGCTGATCCAGAAAACGACAAACGGCGTCACAGCGGCGTTAGGAGCGCTGAAGGCCAAGCATCTTTTTGTGACCGGATTTTCTAATGCCAGAACAACAGCGGAATATGTGAAAAAGCTCGCTGCAAAAGATTGTGTGCTGAACATTGTGGCTTCCCATCCGTCAGGTGATGATGATATGGCGTGTGCGGAATATATCAAAAGCATCATAGAAGGGACGAATGGTGCGGCGGCTGAAGTGATTGAAAGAATCAAAAACTCATCCGTTGCGGAGAAGTTTTTTGACAGCAGCCAGCCGTTATTTGATCCGGAAGACATTGCGTACTGTACAAAAGAAATAATGGGCGACTTCGTGATGAAAGTAAAACAAGAAAGAGAAGTTCCAACGATAGAGAGGGTCATGATATGAATGATTTTTCACTAGAATTGCCAGTGAGAACAAGTAAACCGAGAGAAAACGGACAGACCATTTTAATCGACAACGGCTACCCCTTACAGTTTTTCAAAGATGTGATAGGCGCGGCATCCGACTATATAGATTTTGTGAAATTCGGCTGGGGCACTTCATTACTTACGAAAGACCTTGAAGAAAAAATCAGCTCCCTGAAAGAGCATGATGTGAAGTTTTTCTTCGGCGGCACGCTGTTTGAGAAATATGTAAGCCAGAATAAAGTCAACGAATTTCATCGGTACTGCACATACTTCGGGTGCGAATATATTGAGATTTCAAACGGCACTCTCCCGATGACGAATAAAGAAAAAGCGGCTTACATTGCTGATTTTTCTGATGAATTTCTTGTGCTCAGCGAGGTGGGCAGCAAGGATGAGGAAGTATCAAGCTGCCAGTGCTCTGAGGAATGGCTTGAGTATATTCTCGAAGATATGGAGGCAGGCGCAGAGAAAGTGATTACGGAAGCAAGGGAAAGCGGGACAGGGGGGATCTGTTCCAGCAGCGGAGATGTCCGGTTTCAAATTGTTGATGATATCATTTTGTCGGATATTGATATCAGCCGAATGATATTTGAAGCACCGAACAAAACGCTCCAGCAAGGTTTTATCCAAAGGATTGGGCCGAATGTCAATTTGGCGAATATCTCATTTCATGATGCGATTGCTCTGGAGACTTTGCGCTTGGGGTTAAGATCCGATACCTTTTTTTTGTAAAACAGCGGCTGCGGGGCTCTCTGTATCGGGAGAGCCTCTTGCCTATTATTTTTTATGACGGTACATAGGCGTAAGTATGGGAAGAGAGGTCAGGCGGATGTTATAGATGAAGTCGATGACTCTTGTTGATATCACTTGGCAAATCAGAGCTTGAATCACAATGCCCCAGGCAATAATTGATGCGGTAATCATAAAAATGACGCAATTCATAATGAGCAAGATGGTTCCCGGGTTTCCGCCCCGGTAAATTGAGATCATAAGAGCAAGGGCTCCAAACCCCCCGTTAGAAATTTTATATTTGTATAAAAGTCCGATGCCGAGTCCTAATAAAACAGCGCCGCTTGCCAAATCAAGCCACAGGTTTGAGGTGATGTCCGGAAAAATGACATCGAAGACCAATACCGATACAGAGGTGACGGTAATCGAGGCGAGAGTGCCGGTGAATGTTCTCATCTCCAGCCATTTTAAAGCAGTGAAAAGCATCGACACATTCACAGCCCATACCGAGAAGCCGTGGGGAATGTGAAACAAATGGTGCAATAAGACCGCAATACCTGCCGCCCCGCCTGTCGGAATATCATGCGGAAATAAAAATAAGGACATGCCGAGTCCCTGTAATACACCGCCTGTGACAATCATAAACGTGAGTTTTGCTTTCATCAGCAGTTCAGCCATTAAGTCATTTGCTCCTTTATGAAAAGACTTGTCCGCTGTTACCATTTTATGAGGCTGTCCATGATTTATGTCTATAAATAAAGGGATGGTACAGCTTAAAACGCTGAACCATCCCACATATACCGATTGATGATCTCCGTATTGATTTCTCTGCCGATCCCTGTTCCTTTCGGTATGTGCACGATTCCTTTTGAAGGCTGAAGGCTGATCAGTTCTGTAAAAGGATTCTCCATTACGTCCCACTCAATCGGTTCAATTTGGTCGTTCTCCATTTTTGACCACGGAGGCAGACAGGCCTGCGCAAATAAAGCATAAAGCCGGGAAAGAGCGCCGTCATAGGCATGGGCAGACACTCTCACACCGAAATAACGCGCGAGCTGGAGGCAGTCGCGAAACTCATCGATTCCATTGACATGCATGACATCAGGCTGAATAATATCCAGGCTGCGCTGTGAGAGGAGAGGTGCAAATTGTGCCGCGCCTTTCATATTTTCTCCGCCGGCGACAGGAACGGATAAACGGCTCCGCAGCAAAGTGTAATCCTGCGGCTGGTCAAAAGGCAGAGGCTCTTCCAGCCAGCTGATATTGGCCCATTTCGAAAAAAGACGCTCCCACTTTAAAGCTGCTGCTGTATCGTAGCTTTGGTTTGCGTCCAGAATAATAGAAACAGAGCTGCCGGCATTGTTTTGCAGGGCGGTGATATGCCGCACATCTTCCTCAAAGGTTGTCCCGCCGATTTTGACTTTAATTTGATTGAAGCCCTGTTTCAATTGAACTTCAACATTCGTAAGCGAGCTGCTGATCCATTGCGGATGGTCTGAATAGGATTGGAAAGAGGCATATACAGGGAGTTCTTCTCTGTACCGCCCGCCCCACATGTCGCATACGGAACAACCTGCCGCTTTCGCCGCAATCTCCGTCAGTGCCATGCTTACAGCCGATGCCGCCCGCTGATGCCATTTTTTGATTGTGCGCACTAAAGGCAGGCGGCTGCCTGCCTGTTTACCTAAGAGATAGGGAATGATTCGTTTTGTGAAACCGACATGCAGGGCCGGGAGCCAATCCGCGCACTCTCCCCAGCCGTCAATGCCGCTTTCTGTGATAATTCTGATCAGATAGCATGTCCGGTATTGTTTAAATCCGTTTGCATCTCCGTAAGGTTTCTCTAATCGGTGCAAGAGCGGAAAAGTCTCGATCCGTTCGATTTTCAAACCGGACGCTACCTTTCCTCAGCCGGCTGAAGCCGATTGCCATTCATTGCAGGCTCTTCTTTTTCATTCGTCTCGTCTTTATTTTGTTTGACATGAATCAGCGTAAGCACAAGAATACCGACAACCAGTGTCAAGCCCGCAATGCTTAAGAACATGCCGGGTCTTGACCACTGCATCAAGCGCCCGAAAATAGGAGGCCCGATCGCCACGCCCAGAAAACGGACTGATCCGTACAGCGATGTCACAAAACCCCGTCGTTCTTTGCCGACAGCACCTGTGATAAAGCTGTTTATACAAGGAAGGACAAGGCCTGAACCGATACTGCTCAGCACGAGAACGCTGATAAACAGGACGAGATTTTCAATGAATGACAGTGCCGCGTAAGACACAGTCATAAACGTTAAACCGATGACGATCAGCTTTTTCATTAACGATTGCTTTTGTCCGATTTTGCTGCCCGTCGTATAGGATGTCACACACATGACCAAAAGGGGAATCGCCAAAATCAGCCCTTTTTTGACGCCGTCTGTATCGTAAGTTTTTTCCAGTACGTCTGATAGGTAAAACAAAATGCCGAATAAGGTAAACAAACAGGTAGCCCCGGCTAAATAAGCGGTAAACAGCCATCTGCCTTCATGCTTAAATACACTTAACAGCCCTTTTGCATATTTTCCGATAGGAGGCGGTTCTTTTTCTTTTTCCTTTTCTTTAATAAAAATCCAAGTCAGCACGATTGAAATGATACAAAACACAGGAAAGGCAAAAAATGCGCCATACCAAACGATCAGGGCGATAAGTGAGCCAATAATCGGCGATAGAACTTTCCCCATTCCGTTTGACGCTTCAACAAGGCCGAGCACTCTGCTTTCCTGTGCGCCTTTAAATAGGTCCGCTGACAGCGCCATCGCAATCGGTCCCGTTCCGGCTGCTCCGATACCCTGAAGAGCCCGGCCAGCCATGACCCACGGATAAGCATTGTCAAAAAAACCTGCCGCAAACCCGGCCAGCAATCCGCCTGCTCCATACAAAAATAAGCAGGGAATAATGATGATTTTCCGTGAAAACCGGTCTGCGAGATAGCCGACAATCGGAATCGCAAACGCCGCAATCAGGGAAAACACCGTGATCACGAGACTGACTTGAAATTGGGATAAATGAAGTTCAGATTTCATTTTTGGCAGTATAGGAATAAGCATAGAGTTTCCAAGGGTTAATATTAAAGGGATAGAACCGATAGCTACAATCGTCATTCCGTTATTTTGTTTTGATGTTTCCATCTCAAAGCACACTCCTTTTCTTCTGCTTAGAGTGTCCCTGAAGGCATTAAAAAAACCGAACAGAATCTTCCTGTTCGGGTAAAAAAGGGTTAACCGAGCGCTTGTGAGATGACAGCGAATAATTGTCTGTTTCGTGCAGGCAGCGTCTTTTTTTGGTACATCATAAGCGGGGGCTCATCGTCTAAGTGAAATCCCATTGCTTCCAGGCTGTCATGCAGAAACGGGTTGTCCCCAGGCACGTCGATTCGCAACGGCCCTTGTTTTCCTGCGGCCAGCCTGTTGACCAATACAGCAGCGAGACCCGGTGAAGGTGCGATAAGCGGGCCTAATTTCAGATTGGCCGGTGTTTGTACAGATAAGCCATAGCCAATGAATGTGCCTTCATTATTTCTGGCAATTACACATTCCGCTGATTGAGAGATCAAATGATGCAGAAGTGCTGCTCTGTCTCCGCCAAAGGCGGCTTGATCAGCCGCGATTAATTCCGGAAAATCCTTTTCTGTAAAAGATGTCAGTTCAATGTCATGCTGCTTTGTAAGCGGCTTGAAGCTTTGACAGCTGTATTTGCGGATTGAACCCGCAGTTTGAAAACCGACTTTTTCATAAAGCGGCAAACCTTCCTTCGTGGCGCAAAGCATGATGGCGGTGTTTTCATCGACTTGGCTGATACACGCGTTCACCATCTGCCTCCCCAGGCCTCGCCGTTTGGACTCGTTGTCGACGATAACGAGTCCGATAGAAGCAAGTCGGCCATACAAAAACAAACCGATGCAGGAGATGATGTCTCCTTGGCTGTTTTGATACCCGAAGAAGCGTCCGTGTTTTACGAGCAACTGCAGCTCTCGTTCGCCGTAATCCGGCCACCCGGCTTGCCGGGACAGACGCAATAGGCCAGGCACATGTTTTTCAGTAAGCTGAATCAGCTCAATCGCTGAATGCATGTCATCACCTGCTTGTTCCTGGTTTTTTGTACATCACAATATGGGTGCCAATGCCGGAAATCTCAAACGGCTCGCCAAGTTCTTTCCAGCCAAGCTTTTCGTAATAGCCTTTCACATGGTATCTTGCGTTGCACCAGACCGCCTGCACGCCCATATCGGCCAGCTTCTGCTCCGCGTATGTGATCAGTGTGCTTCCGGCTTTTTGATCACGGTATTCTTCGAGCGTTGCCATGCCTCTAAGCCGATATGCGGGTGAATCAGTCAATAGCGGCTGATTCTCGGGAGAAAAGGAAGCGATGCTGATCAGCTTTCCTTCAAAAAAAGCGCCGAGATGGAAAGAGCCTTCTGCTTGATCCTGTTCATATTTGCATTGTTCAATTGATTGATGGGGACGCAAAATGCGGTTCCGGATTTCATATGTATCCTCTGCGGGAATGGTTTTCACTTCAAGCATGATGATCCTCCTCTTATGTGATTTATTTTCTATATCGTAACACGAATCGGGTTTGAAAAAGACTGCCCAATTGGTTCGGACAGTCTTAGTAAGGGATGTTAATGCAAATAAATATTCTGACGCTGTTCATCTTTTTGCTTAATGTAAGAAGTAAGCTCTGAGGTCAAGTCGGATCTGAGAAAAGGCGTGATTAAATAGATGCCGTTAAACAGCTCGCAGGCAGTATCCAGAAGGGAGCGTGCAATCGCAAGGCCTTCCGCCTTTTGTTTCTCTTTATCTTCGCCGGCGCGCGCCATTTTTTCGCGGATGGAATCGGACAGCTTGATGCCGGGAATTTCGTTATGGATAAACTCAGCGTTCCGGCTGCTTGTCAGCGGCATAACGCCGATATAAATCGGAGTCTTCAAATGCTTTGTTTCATTATGAATATCGACAAGCTGCTGCTCCGAATAGACGGGCTGTGAGATAAAATAATCGGCGCCGCAGTCGATTTTTTTCTCCAGCCGTTTTACAGCTTTATCGAGATGGCGGACGTTTGGATTAAAAGCAGCGGCCACTGAGAAATTGGTTTTCTTTCCGAGCGGTTTTCCGGACAGAGACAGCCCTTCATTGAACTGTTTAATCAGCCTGATTAAATCAAAGGACGTTAAGTCATAGACAGACGTTGCACCCGGGAAATCACCGATTTTAGAAGGATCGCCGGTAATCGCCAGCACATCATGCAGCCCTAATGTGTCGAGTCCCATTAAATGTGACTGGAGGCCGATAATGTTTCGGTCCCGGCATGTAAGATGGACAAGAGACCGCATATCGAGCTGCTGCTTAACAAGGGCGCCGCAGGCAACATTGCTGATCCGCGGGGTTGCCAGGGAGTTATCGGCGAGCGTCAGGGCGTCGATTCCCGCTTCTTTTAATTCAGCAGCGGCGGACAGAAATTTGTCAAAGCTCAATTTCTTCGGCGGGTCCAGCTCAACAATAATTGAGCGCTTTTCCGCAGCGAGTTCATTTAATCCCGGCTCTGTCCGTTCGTGCTGAACAGTCACCAATTCCTTTGCCCGAACCTTTACATGCTTTTCCGTAACGGGGGCGAGTCCGCCCACAGCCTCTGCCATCGCCCGGATGTGGTTTGGCGTGGTGCCGCAGCAGCCGCCGATAATCCGCGCGCCTTGCTTGCGGAACTCAGCCGCGCTGTTTTGAAAATACGTGTCGTCAGTTTCATATACAAGCCGGCCTTCTTCGAGAGAGGGGAGGCTGCTGTTCGGGTAGACAGATAAAAACACGTCATCAAAAATCGGCACTTCACTGAGCGCTTCAATCATGTGGTAAGGGCCGAGCCGGCAGTTAATGCCGACGATATCGGCACCGAGATCCGCAACCGAGCGCAGCGCATCAGAAAGCGGCGTTCCATCCTGAAGTACGCCTTGCTCATGCATGGATACATTCAGCATAATCGGGAGATTGGTTTCTTTCCGGGCGATTTTCAGCACTTCACGGGCTTCTTCCAAATCATAATACGTTTCTAACAGCAAACCGTCCGGCTCTTCATGCAGCAGTAAGTACAGCTGTTCGCGAAAGCTTCGTTTGATTTCGTCAAGGCTGTACGCATTTTTGTTAAACGTGCGGATGCCGCCCATCGTCCCGAGCACATACGCATCGCCGGCGGAAGCCCGCGCGATTTTTACTGCCTCCTGATTCATTTTTTTAATGTCATCTTCAAGGCCGTGTCTTGATAATTTAATATAGTTCGCTCCGTACGTGTTGGTTTGAATGATGTTTGCTCCCGCTTCGACATAGGCTTTATGTATACGCTGAATTTCCTCAGGTTTTGAAAGATTAAGCTCCTCAAAGCACCTGTCTATTCCGAAGGAGTAAAGCAGCGTGCCCATTGCGCCGTCACCGATTAACACCTGTTTCTTCAAATCTTCTAAAAGTCCCATTGTCTGCCTCCTTTATTCGCATTCAGCAAGGAAAAAAGAGAAATAAAAAAAGTCCTCTTAAGAAGAAGACTTTGTCAGTGATATTGTCTCTTCTTATCTTCCAAGCTGTTCGAGCTTGCTGGATTTAGCACCTTGGTCATGGCAATGCGCCATTACACCGGTTGCTGAAGCTTCGTCGGGCCAGTCCCTCTGCTTCTCTTGATAAGAACGGATATGAAATTTTACATGTTCAGGAGCTGCCAAAAGATGCCTGGCATTTTCCCTTTCTCCAAATTTACCGAAAATAAAGACAATAATCAATAGGAATCAGAAAATTTATCTGAAATTTATAAATTGAACGTCAATTGGCAGATCAGCACCTCGAACGGCTGCGATAACCTGCTGAAGATCATCCTTGTTTTTTCCGGTGACACGCACTTGATCATCCTGCACTTGAGACTTTACTTTCAGTCCGGAGTTTTTGATGATGGTATTGATTTTTTTGGCGTTGTCTTTGTCAATCCCTTGAACAAGCTTTGCGCGCTGGCGTACGGTGCCGCCGGACGCGTTCTCAATTTTGGCGTAATCAATGTTTTTTGTCGGCACGCTGCGCTTAATCAATTTGCTGACAAGCACATCCTTGAGCTGGCTTAATTTGAATTCGTCATCGGAAACAAGAACAAGCTCTTCTTTATCTAATGAAATGTCACTTTTGCTCCCTTTGAAGTCATAGCGTGTGCTGATTTCCTTCAGTGCGATTTGAATCGCGTTTTGCACTTCAGGGAGTTCCACCTTGGATACAATATCAAATGAACTTTCTTTTGCCATATGAAAACCTCCATAACATTTAACTTATGTGTTGATTATAGTAGAATAAAGAGAAACTTCCAACAGAACAAAGAATCAATTTGTGATGATTGGAAAAAATGTTAACAAGATCCGCAGTGAAATAAGCGGGAAGAGGAAGGACGATAGCATGAGACCAGGGCAGCAATTAACCTTGAGTATAGATCACGAAACGGACTTCGGTTACTTTTTAACCGATGGAGAAGATACGATTCTCTTACATAACAGTGAAGTGACAGAGGATATAGAAGATAGAGATGAGGTAGAGGTCTTTATATACGTTGACCAGCAGGAACGGCTTGCAGCAACGATGAAAATTCCGGTCATCAGCGCTGATGAGTACGGCTGGGTAGAAGTGGTGGACACGGTAGAGGATATGGGCGTATTCGTCGATGTCGGCCTTTCGAAAGACGCGCTTGTCGCAACAGAGCATCTGCCGCCGTATGAAGATGTCTGGCCGCAAAAAGGGGATAAGCTCTACTGTATGCTGAAGGTGACAAATCGGGGGCGCATGTTTGCCAAACCCGCACCGGAGGACATCATCAGCGAGCTGTTTACGGACGCTTCAGACGATCTGATGAATAAAGAGCTGACCGGAACGGTGTACAGGCTGATCGCTTCAGGATCGTTCATCATTACGGATGACGGAATCCGCGGTTTTATTCATTCATCAGAAAGAAAAGAAGAGCCTAGACTCGGCTCAAGAGTGACAGGACGTGTGATTCAAGTGAAGGAAGACGGCTCAGTGAATATGTCGCTTCTTCCGAGAAAGCAAGATGCGCTGTCTGTTGATGCCGAGTATATTCTAACGTATTTAAGAACGAGAAACGGCGCCATGCCGTACAGCGACAAAAGCCAGCCTGATGATATCAAAGAACGTTTTAACATGAGCAAGGCTGCCTTTAAACGGGCGCTTGGCCACTTAATGAAAAACGGAAAAGTGTATCAGGAAGACGGCTGGACATACGAGAAAAAATAGTGCATGAAAAAGGCTCGCCTGCAGCAGAACTGCGGAGCGAGCCTTTTTTAATTCTAATTTAATTCATCAACCAGCGTTCTGATTGCCATTTCGCGATCCACATTGTCTGAAATCGCGATCGGCGTAATATCAATGGCAAGAATGACAAGAATCAGCGCACCGGCTGCGGCAACATAAGAAACATAATAGAAATAGTTAGCGGTATCGACCGTGTTGACGAGCTCGGCTTGAACTCTGGACGTATCATCCTTGGAAGCGGCGATGTCCTTTGCAGCTTCTACTTTTTCTTCAACGATTTGACCTGCTTTTTTCAGCAGTTCATCCACCTTCATTGCATCTTTGCTGTAAACAGCTTTCTTCAGATTGTCAAAAAAGTCAGCATCCTCTTTTTTGATATCAGCAACAACCTGATTGGCAAAAGCCTTTGCCTGTTTTGTGTTGAGCTTGTCAGTCATGGCTTTATTAAATACCTCTGGAAGCTTTTTGCCCACTTCACCCTGAGCAAACACAAACCCTTTAAAAATCTCTTCACCTGAATACTCAAGCTGCTTCGCCTGTGCTACACTTTCCTGCTGCTTTACCAAAAACACTGTTGTCACCAATACAACCGACAAAAATACAAGAAACGCCTTCTTCAAACTGAAACCTCTCCCTTCTTTTCTTTTTTATTCCACTTCAGTCTGCGTATATATGTAAATTGAAACGTGGAATCAATTGGAGTGAGATACAATATCAAAATGCCGGCCATGATGAGTGAAAAGCTGATTAAACCCAGCATAACCGCGAATATCTCATGCATAAAAACAGCGATAATTAAAATCAATCTCCAATGCTTCTTCGGCGCGAACAGTGCCGCAAAGATGACAATCTGAACGAGAAGCGTCCCCCATGTCGGAATCACCACAAACGGACTTGATACAAACGGCTTCGTTAAAGCCTGGAAAAAGCCGTTGAAGCCGATGGTTTTTTCCTGGGCGAAATAATAGACGGCCGTTCCGTCCACCCATTCCTGCTGAGACAGCTTAGCGACAGTAGAGTGGAAGTAAAGTACCGCTACTTGAAGCCTGATGACAAAATAAGAAATAAAAGCTGTGATTTTACCAATTGTTCTTTGGCCCTCTGGATCATCAGGTCTTCCGCTCCAATGCCATTTTCTCGGGTCAGTCAGCGTGATAGGAATCAGCAAAAATGTGATAACCGCGGCTGCCTGCTCGCCTCCGTCGATGACAATTAACGACGACTGCAGGCTGTAACTGACATACCAATGGAGAATCCCGGTGATTCTGGGGCGCCACCCGATCACAACAAGCACCAGAATGGCAATACAGACCCACCTGAACAGATTTAACATCATATAGTTATTTTCGCCGAGGCAAAAGAGACTGAGATTCATTTTACAAGCAGGGTAACTGCTGATTCCGCTGGCTGGCTTCATAATGAGGCTCGGATGATTGACAAGCAGCGTCAGCAGGCTGGATAAAGCAATAATGCTTCGCGCGAGTCCGTATACATTTGTCCACGGATTTTTTTTGTCCCATCCGGTGATGGTCTGTTTTATGTTTTCGAGCATGAGATCACAACCTTGACTATGCTTTTTACCTGATAAGACGAAGCGGTGTATTTAGAATAGCTCCAAGGAACGATGTCCTCTTTCGTCAAATAATAGCTGCCGCAAAGCAGCGGGCGGGGCGCCGGTGTTTGCAGCTGAACGGTTTTGGCTTTGCTTTTGCAGGCACTCAGGTCCGTTTCTTTACATTCTGTCCACTGTTCCTTGCCGACTTGGCTGTAGATAACGCCCATTTCTACGCCCTGCGATCGCCCATAACGATACAGGCCGAATAGGTTATCAGCCCTCATATTAGGCCATCTGACCTTGGCGCTGGCATCTCCATCTTCATATAAGCCGATGGCGGTATCGCGGGGGTTTTTGCTGAAAAAGCCCCAGCCTTGAGGAATGACGCTGGACATGAGAAATTTGGAGTCCTTTGTCAGCGGAATCGGGGTTGTCCCTAAGCTGCCAATGATTGAAAACAGAAATAAAGACCCCCAGAGAACTGAAAAAATGATAAAAAATGATATCGATTTCTGCATTCGACTGCTCCTTTTTAAACTGAAGAAATTCATTTTTCTTACTTTTCATAATATAAAAACATTTCTGTAATAAAAAGGTTAAAAAGTATGAGAAATTCCATTTTTGTTAATGGGGAAAATAGGACATTTTTCATAGCTATATGTCATTGATATATAGTGATTTTTTCGATATATTTAAACCATGAAAACGAATCAAATTAACGACCGCTGGATTGTTCAATTTCGCAAAGGGATTTTCGAGCTGGCTATTTTATCCCTGCTGCGCTCAAAACCGATGTATGGTTATGAGCTGACATCGTCCTTAAAAACAACCCCTGCACTGGCTATTTCAGAGGGTGCGATTTATCCGATTTTGAAACGGATGACGGAGAAGGACTGGGTCGAATTTTTTTGGCAAGATTCTTTGGACGGCCCGAAAAGGAAGTACTATAAAATGACGCAAAAAGGAGAAGAGATGTTAAAAGAACGGCTGGAGAAGTACCTGGAAACCCATCAAGCTTTATTGTCTTTATCGGGGGATTTGCTATGAATGCACAGCACATCATTGACCGCTATACGGAGGAACTAAACGCTGAGCTGGCGAATATGCCTGAAGTAGAGAGAGAAAACACGATAGCCGAACTGAAGGGCCATTTAACCGCTTTTGTTCAAGACAGAATGAATGCCGGCCATAATGTAGAGGATCTGCGGGAAGCTGTCGAAAATGAGTTTTCTCATCCGAAAGAGCTTGCCGAAGCGATGATGGGTGAAGGGGAGGAACAGAAACGGAGGGGTTCTGTGTTAGGAAAAAGCGGACTTTCAGTTTTTCTTATTGCTGTAATCATACTCCTGCCGCTGCTGCCGCCCTCATACAGATATGCGCCATTGGCTCTTTACTTGGCGGTGCTCGCAGGCTATGTGTGGAAGCGGAAGAAGTTAATGATGTTTGCGGGTGTAAGAAAAAACAAAATGCGCTCTCAACAAGAGATTGTCACGATTTCTAGGGTCGGTGCGGGCTATCTGCTGTTTTTGGCTGTTCTGCTTCTTGTGCAGCCGCTCATCAATGCATTCGTCGTCCTTCTGCTGATTGTGGTTAGCTGTGCTGCTTTTTTTCTTTATTTAAACGTCAAGTAATGTTGTAGGAGGCTGTAATATGGAGATCAGCATCAATTATCTATTAATTGTCATTTCGCTTTTATTCTTTGTGGTAGCCTATTTTGTCGGGATCAAAAAACAGACGTGGATGCTGGCGGGGTTTAATGAGGCACGTATCCGGGATAAGGATCGGCTGGCCAGAATAGCAGGCTACTTTTTCTTGAATTCCGGTTTGTTCATTCTGCTGAACAGCTTTATCTCATTTCAAGGCCAGGAGCAGCTGATTCCGCCGCTTATTTTGGCATATGGCGCAGGGGTTATTATTTACGTGAATAAAAAACTGGTAGAATAGGAGCTGAAGGACGGAGCGAAACCTCTGTCCTTCTTTCTTTTTCCTGAAAATAGGAACGAAGCACCACATACAAGTTTCGGCTTTTTTGTTAGGATGAACGAAAAAGTAGATTCCAAAACAGGAAGGATGTGGTGTTTTGCGTACACTGTTCAAAACATCTCTGTTCATGGCCGGCTTATGCACGGCGGCTCAATGTGTTTTTGCATCAAATGCCTCAGCAGATCAAAGCATCAAATACGACCATACGTATCAAACCCCTTCATACATCATCGAAAAATCACAGCCATCATGGCAGCCAGCTCAAAACCTAACGCAGAAAGAAGCGCTATTTTCATATCTGGACAAGCAACAAACCCATTTTAAGCTCAAAGGAAACGCGAACAGCCATTTTCGCATTTCAAAAACAATTAAGGATTCAAAGACAAAACAAACATTTTTTAAATTAGAGGAAGTGTATAAAGGGATTCCTGTTTACGGTTTTGGACAGGCGGTCGCGATGAAGGAAAACAAACAAGTGAAAAGTTTCTTCGGGAAGGTGCACCCGCAAATAAATGACATATCTGTCACACCGTCTGTATCTAAGAAAAAAGCCATACATACAGCGCGCCGTGCGCTTGAGGCCTCCATTGGAAAAATCGAGTATGTTGACGGAGAACCGAAAGCCGAATTATATATTTATCCGCACGAAGGCGCATATGATCTTGCCTACCTTGTGAGACTTTCGACGTCTGAACCTGAACCTGGATATTGGCATTATTTCATCAATGCCAAAAGCGGAAAGGTCATTGATTCTTTCAATGCCATTCATGAAGCAGCCGGTACAGGGATCGGCGTATCAGGCGAAGAAAAAAGCTTTGAAGTAACTGAACAGAATGGGCGTTATTATTTGGCTGACGAAACAAGGGGAAAAGGGATAAATACTTTTGACGCAAAGAACCTGAACGAAACCTTGTTTACCCTTTTGTCTCAATTGATCGGGTATACAGGCAGTGAAGTGGTCAGCGGCACGTCCGTATTTCATGATCCCGCGGCTGTAGATGCCCATGCAAACGCACAAACCGTTTACGACTATTACAGCCGCACGTTCGGCCGCCATTCTTTTGATCAAAACGGAGCGAGAATTACGTCTACCGTACATGTGGGAACACAGTGGAACAATGCGGCGTGGAACGGTGTGCAGATGGTGTACGGGGATGGTGACGGCGCTAGGTTTAAGCCGCTGTCCGGATCGCTCGACATTGTGGCGCATGAAATGACACACGCGGTCACCCAGTATTCCGCCGGCCTTTTATATCAGGGAGAACCCGGCGCGCTAAACGAATCCATTTCTGACATTATGGCGGCGATGACAGACCGGGATGACTGGGAAATCGGCGAGGATGTATATACGCCGGAAGTACGCGGGGATGCTTTACGTTCGTTAGAGGACCCTTCCAAGCAGGGGAATCCGGATCATTATTCAAACCGGTATACGGGCACAGAGGATTACGGCGGGGTGCACATCAATTCGTCGATCCACAATAAAGCGGCATATCTTCTCGCAGAAGGCGGCGTGCACCATGATGTGCGGGTTGAGGGGATCGGGCGTGAAGCTTGTGAGCAAATTTATTACCGGGCTTTGACATATTATGTAACGCCTTCTTCAGACTTCAGCATGATGAAGCAAGCGGCTATCGAAGCCGCCAATGATTTATACGGTGAAGACTCGAAGCAATCAGCTTCTGTCGAAAAGGCATATGACGCAGTCGGAATTCAATAAAAATGAAAAAACAGCCAGGGCTTTTTTAGCCTGGCTGTTTTTTTATGATCTACCCAGAAAAAATATGGCCAGTGTGCCCGGCCCGGAATGGGATCCGACAGCAGAGCCGATGGAGTGCATGATGATGTCTTTCGGCTTGAACGCGTCTTCGATCAAGTGTTTCATTTCATTGGCTGTTCCTTCGTTAGCGGCATAGCTGATTCCGACGGTTTGGTCGCTCCAATTGTCTCCTCGCTCTTTCATTAATTCAATAATCCGTTTGAACAGCTTTTTCTGTCCGCGGATTTTTTCAAGAGGCACAAGCTTGCCGTCCTCCATATGAAGAAGCGGTTTAATATTGAGCAGACCGCCGACAAAAGCGGACGTTTTTGAAATTCGGCCGCCCCGGGCGAGGTACGTTAAATCATCGACTGTAAAAATGTGCTCAAGCTGTGCGCAAAAGCTCTTTACAGACGTTTCAATTTCTTGTATTGTATTTCCGTTGATACAGAGTTCGCGTGCATGCCGGACGGCCAGACCGCAGCCTAATGAAGCGCATTTGGAATCAATCACCCGCAAATCAAAATCGGGGAATTCTTCCTTCACTTCATTGGCGATCATGACGGCTGTCTGATAGGTGCCGGAGAGTCCTGAGGAAAAAGCGATGTAAAGTGCGGGCTCTCCTGTTTCGGCATATTGCAAAAATACATTTTTAATGGTTTGCGGTGAGGCTTGGGACGTCTTTGGCGCTTCCCCATTTTGCATCGCTTCAAATATTTGTTCCGCATGAATCGTGACTGCATCTTCATATTCTTTGTCGCCGAGAGAAACCCTAAGCGGGATAAAGCCAATGCCGTTTTCCTCAAAATAAGAACGAGGCAGATCAGCAGCGCTGTCAGCGATGAGATGAACTGTCATTTTGCTTCCCTTCTTTCCGTTTATCGCTCGTCATCATATGATTTAAGCCAACTATATCATATTAATTTGTCAAAATCGTGTTCAAATATTTGTTTTAAGGGAAAACATAATAAAGAAGAATGAGCGGAGGAACATGCCATGGTACTAGATCAAACAAAAAAATTACTCATCGTCATCATCGGGGCTTTACTTAATGCGGCCGGGCTGAACTTATTTCTGATTCCGGCAGATGTATATGCCAGCGGATTCACAGGTGTCGCCCAGCTTTTATCAAGCGTCGTTGACCAATATGCCCCTTTTTACATATCGACGGGAACGCTCTTGTTCCTCTTAAATATTCCGGTCGGTATTTTAGGGTGGCTGAAGGTCGGCAGATCGTTTACGGTGTACAGCATTTTGAGTGTCGCACTGACCACATTGTTTATGGGAATCCTGCCGGAAATGAGACTGTCTCATGACATTCTGCTGAACGCGGTATTCGGCGGTGTGATTTCCGCGGTCGGAATCGGTTTAACATTAAAGTACGGCGCTTCGACAGGCGGCCTTGATATCGTCGCTATGGTGCTGGCCAAGTGGAAGGATAAACCCGTCGGCACGTATTTCTTTATTCTGAACGGGATTATCATTCTGACGGCAGGATTATTGCAAGGTTGGGAGAAAGCTTTATATACCCTTGTTACTTTGTATGTGACAACGAGGGTGATCGACGCGATTCATACGCGGCACATGAAGCTGACAGCAATGATTGTGACGAAAAAAGCGGACGAAATCAAAGAAGCCATTTATGGAAAAATGGTGCGGGGCATAACGACTGTCCCAGCCAAAGGAGCTTTTACAAACGAGCAGAAAGAAATGATGATTATCGTCATCACGAGGTATGAATTGTACGATTTAGAAAAAATCGTAAAAGAAGTGGACCCGAAAGCATTTACGAACATTGTCCAAACGACCGGGATTTTTGGTTTCTTTAGAAAAGACTGACGAAAGCAGGTGGAAGTCGTGAAACGGCTGCTTGTGATGCTCTTGCCTGTGGTGCTATTAATAGGCTGCGGGAAAAATGAGCAGACAGAACCCGATAAGGAGGTATCAGGCGGAATGGAGAATCAAGAGGTTGTTTTATCTGTTGAAGCAATTCAGGAGCCTGAACAAATCAAGTTTAACATGTCACTGAAGAACCAAAGCGAACGCAGTGTGGAGTTTCAATTCAGCACGGGACAAAAATTTGAACTTGTCGTGTATGATTCTGAGCACAAAGAAAGATACCGTTATTCGAAAGACAAAATGTTTACACAGGCTTTTCAAAACCTGACGCTTGAATCGGGAGAAACATATGATTTCTCTGATGAATGGAAGGAAGTACCGGAGCCGGGGACATATGAGGTGAAGGTGACGTTTAAGGGCAGAGCGGAGAATCTTAAGCAGGTCCAGGCTGTACAGCAGTTTGAGGTCAAATAATAGGCTATGGCGAATCGCCATAGCCCTTTTTTATTGCAATTTATCCAGTTGATCTTGAAATTGATGAAGCTGTTGACGTTCCGCATCTGTCGAATTGGCATACGCAGAAGACACAGCATTTTTGGCCCTCAGAATCGCTTGCTCCTGATCGCCTTCCTCAAAGCCGTTTGTCACCATGACTGCCTGTTGAACAAATGATTTCGCCTGCTGAAACAGTTCGTTTCTCATTTAATATTCAACCTGTCTTTCGGCTGAATCTCGTGCCGCGGCATGCTGGTGAGCTTCTTCTAATGTAGACCGATATGGAAATCTTGCGGCGTGTAGCCCGATGGAGTCTTTACCCTGCTGAATAAACCTTTTGGATTTGCTTCGTTTACCCATTGTGAGACTGCCCCCTTCCATACTTTGACGAGATGAGTCGTCTCCCATAGTATGCTAAGGCGGGTAAAGGTTTATAAGTGGGAAAAATTAAAACACTCCGCTCTTTAGATTGAGAAATATTCTTTCAAAAATTGGGCGACCCCATCTTCTTCATTGGAACCCGTCGTTTTGTCAGCGATCTGCTTGACTGCGTCAATTCCATTTCCCATGGCGACGCCGCATCCTGCAAATTCAAGCATTTCCAAGTCGTTATCTTCATCGCCAAAAGCGATGATCCGTTCTCGCGGCACGCCGTAGTAATCGCTGATTTTCTGCAAGCCAATCGCTTTGTTCATGCCGCTTTTAATAATCTCAATCACATGCCACGGGGCTGCCCATCTCCTGTGATCGATCACCTCGGCGTGCACATCTGTTAGATAAGCGCGTATCTCTGGCACATCTTCCTCTTTCGCATGGATGAGCACAGAGGTGACATCCTCACCGAGATTTTTACGCAAATCGCCGACGGTGACATTTGTTGTGTTCATGTTAAAGGCATCAATCAGATGCTCATCATGATAATGGAAGTACACATCATCGATGACTTCAGCAAGTATATTATGTACGTTGTAGGTCTCGCTGATATCCACAAGCTGTTTCACAACTTGAAGCGGCAGTGAGGTATGATACCGTCCCCAGCTGTCATCTTGCGGATGGTGGACAAACGCTCCATTGAAATTGACGATCGGCGTTGTCAGATTCATTTGCTCATAGTATATGGAACTTGAACGGTACGGCCGGCCGGTGGAGATGCAAACGTAATGTCCGTCATTTTTTAGGCGCTGTATCGTTTGAAGGGTATTTTCTGATATTGTTTTATCGTCCTTTAATAATGTTCCATCTAAATCTAATGCGATTACATAGGGTTTTGTCTCCATGAAAAGCTCCTTTAACCTTAGATTTTGCGTGAGTTGCCTTAATTACAGTGTAGCTTTTTACCATCTTTATTGTCTACATGTTACACTTATGATTATGGTTATCCTAAGGAGGGGACATTGTGATTCAAATTGAAAATCAAACCGTTTCCGGCATTCCGTTTTTACATATTGTAAAAGAAGAGAACAGGCACCGTGCCGTTCCTCTTGTTTTCTTTATACATGGCTTTACAAGCGCAAAGGAACACAACCTTCATATTGCTTATCTGCTTGCGGAGAAGGGCTTTAGAGCCGTTCTGCCGGAGGCGCTGCACCATGGTGAACGGGGAGAGCAAATGGCTGTTGAAAAGCTGGCCGGCCATTTTTGGGACATCGTGCTAAACGAGATTGAAGAGCTTGAAGTACTCAAGAGCCATTTTGAGAAGGAAGGCCTGATAGACGGCGGCCGTATCGGGCTTGCGGGTACATCAATGGGCGGCATTACAACGCTTGGCGCCTTAACGGTTTATGATTGGGTACAAGCCGGCGTCAGCCTGATGGGAAGCCCGAATTATGTCGAGCTGTTTCAGCAGCAGATCGATCACATCAAATCTCAGGGCATCGATATCGATGTGCCGGAGGAAAGGGTGCGGGAGCTCATGGAGCGCCTTAAAGTGCTGGATCTCAGCCTTCAGCCGGAGAAACTTCGCCAGCGCCCGCTTTTATTTTGGCATGGCGTTAAAGATCAAGTCGTGCCTTACGCGCCGACCCGGAAATTTTATGACACGATTAAATCTTATTACAGCGAGCAGCCGGAACATCTCCAGTTCATTGCGGATGAACGAGCCGATCACAAAGTGCCGCGGGACGCTGTGTTAAAAACCGTTGAATGGTTTGAAACACATTTATAAAGCACAAAGGTGTAAACATAGGCCGGATTTACGTTATACTGTAGAAAAAAGGAGTGAGGGAACGTGGAAGAAGCATTAAAAGAAAACATTATGGGCGCCCTGGAACAGGTTGTCGACCCTGAGCTTGGCGTTGATATCGTAAACCTCGGGTTAGTATACGATGTTGATATGGATGAAGACGGCTTAACGCACGTCACAATGACACTGACGTCAATGGGATGCCCTTTAGCGCCGATTATTGTTGATGAAGTGAAAAAAGCGCTTGCGGACATTCCGGAAGTGAAAGAGACGGAAGTTCACATTGTGTGGAATCCGCCGTGGACTCGGGACAAAATGTCAAGATATGCAAAAATCGCGCTTGGCATACAATAAAACAAAAGAGGACAGCCTTACTGTGAGGCTGTCCTTTTTACAGCTGAAAAGGAGTGAAGCAAAATGATGTATCTGCTTGCCGTTCTATGCCCGCCGCTTGCTGTTTTGTTTACGGGAAAGCCGTTTCAGGCCCTGCTCAATCTCATATTGACATGCATCTTTTGGCTGCCGGGCGCCATTCACGCTTGTTTTATCGTGGCTGACCGCCGCGCTGAAAAACGGGCAAGATGATAATCTGGAAAAAAGAGGACGCAAACATGGTATAATGGCCATAAAAAACAGCAGGGAGAGCGCCATGAAAAAGAAATTGCTTGCATTCGCGCTGTGCACCGGTGCGTATGCGGTCCTGTTTGCGTACTCTGTTCATTCAGAGCAAAAAAGCGGCTCCAGCGAGATGACTGATGTCAGCCGCTTGATGCCGGTGAAAATTAAGCAGACAGTGAAAGGGCAGGAAGAAAATAACCTTATTGACACAGTCAAAGAAGCCAATCGAAAAAACATAAAAATCTCAATAGCCGGAACCCAGCATTCGATGGGCGGCCATACATATTACGAGGACGGCATCGTTCTCGACATGACAGGCTACAACAAAATCCTCGCTTTCGATAAAGAGAAAAAAACCATCAGGGTCCAAAGCGGGGCGACGTGGAATGACATACAGAAATACGTAAATCCATACGGGCTTGCAGTAAAAGTCATGCAGTCACAAAATATTTTTACAATCGGAGGATCTCTCAGCGCCAATGCCCACGGGCGTGATATCCGCTATGGGTCGCTGATTGATACAGTCAAATCATTCCGTCTTTTAAAAGCCGACGGCACAATTGTCACTGTCACTCCAAAAGATGATTTATTTTCAGCAGTCATCGGCGGGTACGGTCTTTTTGGCGTGATTCTCGATGCTGAGCTTGAATTAACGGATGACGAGCTGTACGTCATGCAGACGGAAAAAATGAACTACAGTACATATGCTGACTATTTTACAAAGCATGTCAAAGGCAATCCCGGTGTCCGCATGCATCTCGCTCGCATCTCAACAGCAGAAAAAGGATTTCTGAAAGACATGTATGTCACAAATTACGTATTATCAGAAGAGCAGGATCAGCTGACATCTTACAGCGATCTCAAAGAGGATGAGCATACACAGGTGACGAAATTCGCGCTCGGCCTGTCAAGAAGGTACGGGTGGGGCAGAAACTGGCTGTGGAACACCCAGCAATCCTATTTTCTAAGCCAAAATGGAACAAAGGTCTCACGCAATAACGTCATGCGGTCAGAATCAAAATTTCTCGAATACGAAAACAATGAAAATACAGACGTGCTGCAGGAATACTTTGTGCCGGTGAAGGAGTACGCTTCCTATATTGATGACCTGAGACAAACGCTGTCACACGAAGACCTGAATCTGCTTAATATCACGATCCGGTATGTGCAAAAAAACGAAAAGGCTGACCTGTCTTATGCGAAGGATGATATGTTTTCGCTCGTGCTCTTAATCAACGAGGGCTTTTCAAAAGAAGACCAGGCTGACGCTGCCAGGATCATCAGGCGTATGACAGACGTTGCGCTCAAACACGGAGGAAGCTATTATCTGCCGTATATGACATATCAGACAAAGGCGCAAATGAGACAGGCGTATCCGAAAAGCGAAGCGTTTTTTCAGAAAAAACAGACGTATGATCCGGATGAGCGGTTTATGAATTACTTTTATCAGAGGTATAAATAATGGGGAAAAACAAATTAAAATGGCTGACACTTTCACAAAGCAGCGTGTTTTTCGCAAGCAGTTTAATCTTTCCGTTTTATATTCTGTTTGTGAAGAATATCGGCTCAAGCTACACGCAGTTCGGTTTTTCCTACGGATTATTCGGACTGAGCGGAGCGCTCATTTACCCGCTCCTCGGCCGGCTTTCTGAAAGGATCGACAGCCGCTATTATCTGCTTGCGAACTCATGGGGCATGGCGGTTCTGCTTTTGTATGTTCCACATGTAAACAGCGTTCTTCAAGTGTACATCGTGCAAGTGCTGTTAGGCCTCTTTGGGGCGATGCAAAAACACGGAGAAAAAGTATTAATCGCCGACTTTACAGACACCGGGGAACGCGGAAAAAAGATTGGGAATTATCATTTTTGGACCGCTGTTTTTTCAGCGGCTGCCATTATGCTCGGCGGTTTTCTCGCCGACTTTTTTACGGTGCAAATGATTTTTTATACAAGCTCTATTCTATATTTTCTGAGCGGATTGATGATGATGAAAACAGGCTGACACGGTCAGCCTGTTTTTTTATGCAGCTGCAAATGGCGCCGGATCAACAACTTGAAGCGGTTTCTGCCTGCTTTTTAATCGCCGATTTTTTTATTGAACAGAAATTTTATAAATGAATAAAAATATTAAATATACGATTGAATTAATTTTTATTCATGTTATAATGTTAAATAATTTCACAAAGACCAAGAAGGTGAATTCGTTTTGAAAATAGGAATTGTAGGCGCTACGGGTTATGGAGGCGCCGAACTTGTCAGGATTCTTACACATCATCCTCATGCAGAAGAATGTATACTTTATTCATCCAGCGGGGAAGGAAAGGTCTATAGTCATGTTTATCCTTATCTTACCGGCTTGGCTGAGCAGAAGCTCAAGCCCATTGATATGAATACAATCAAACAGGAAATCGATGTCATGTTTCTTGCTGCGCCCCCGGGAGTATCAAGTGAACTGACTCCGCAGCTTGCAGAGGCGGGAATTCCGGTTATTGATCTGTCAGGTGATCTGAGGATCCAAGAGCCTGCTGTATATGAAAAGTGGTATAAACGGACAGCGGCACCAAAAGAAACAATTCAAGAGGCGGTTTACGGCCTTTCGGAGCTGAATCAAAGGAACATTCAGCAGGCGAAGCTCATCGCCAATCCGGGGTGTTTCCCGACGGCTGTGCTGCTAGGCCTCGCGCCTTTGGCTCAACAAAAGCTGCTTGATGAATCGTTCGTTATCGTTGATGCGAAAACAGGCGTTTCCGGTGCGGGGAGAAAAGCGTCCATGGGAACCCATTTTTCTGAGCTTAACGACAATTTTAAAATTTATAAAGTAAATGAACATCAGCACACCCCTGAGATTGAACAGACGTTAAAAGAATGGCAGCCAGGGTTGAAGGCTATTACATTTTCTGCTCACTTGGTTCCGATGACAAGGGGAATCATGGCGACAATGTATACGCAATTAACATCTGATCTATCTGCAGAAGATCTGCACGATTTATATTCGGAATTTTACCAAGATTCATATTTTGTGAGAGTGAGGCCAAAGGGTCATTACCCGCAAACGAAGGAAGTGTTCGGCAGCAATTTCTGCGATGTATCCGTTACCCTCGACGAAAGAACGAACAGGGTCACGATCGTTTCGGTAATTGATAATCTGATGAAGGGTGCCGCTGGGCAGGCAGTACAAAATTTCAATATCATGAATGGCTGGAACGAAGAGACAGGTCTTACCATGACACCAATTTATCCATAGAACAGGAGAGAATCGAACCATGATTCAGTTGAGTGAAGATCAAATAGTGAAAGTAAAAGGCGATGTATCCTCGCCAAAAGGATTTCAGGCAAAGGGCGTGCATTGCGGGCTGCGCTACTCGAAAAAAGACCTTGGCGTCATTATCAGCGCGACACCGGCAGTGAGCGCGGCAGTTTATACGCAAAGCCACTTTCAGGCGGCTCCGATTAAAGTCACACAGGACAGCTTAAAGCACGGATCAGCTCTGAAAGCAGTCATTGTCAACAGCGCCATTGCCAATGCTTGTACAGGGGAACAAGGCTTAGAGGACGCATACAAAATGCGGGAGAGCCTCGCTTTACAGCTGGGCATTGAGCCGGAGCTTGTCGCCGTTTCTTCAACTGGTGTCATTGGCGAACATTTAAATATGGAAAACATTCAGGCCGGCATCGAGCTTTTGAAAGAAACGCCTGCGGGATCTGGAGATTTCGAGGAAGCGATTTTAACGACAGATACCGTCATCAAGCAAACGTGCTATGAACTGACAATCGGCGGTCAAAAAGTCACCATCGGCGGAGCGGCTAAAGGCTCCGGAATGATTCACCCAAACATGGCTACGATGCTGGGGTTTGTGACAACAGACGCGGCAATCGAAGAAAAAACGCTGCAAAAAGCGCTCCGCGACATCACTGACGTCTCTTTTAATCAAATTACAGTTGACGGAGAAACCTCTACCAATGACATGGTATTGGTCATGGCAAATGGCTGCGCGGAAAATGAGCGCCTTACGGAAGATCATAAAGACTGGCCGCTCTTTAAAAAAGCGCTTCTGATGGCTTGCGAAGATTTGGCTAAGGAGATTGCCAGAGACGGGGAAGGCGCGACAAAACTAATCGAAGCCCAAGTAAAAGGGGCGAAAAACAATCTTGATGCAAACGTAATTGCCAAGAAAATTGTCGGGTCGAACCTCGTAAAAACCGCTGTATACGGAACAGACGCGAACTGGGGGCGCATTATCGGTGCTATCGGGCACAGCGCGGCTCAGGTGAAGGCTGAAGAAGTAGAGGTTTATCTCGGGGGCCAATGCCTGTTTAAAAACAACGAGCCTCAGCCATTCTCTGAATCTCTCGCGAAAGAATATCTCGAAGGAGACGAGATTGCCATTGTCATCAAGATGCATGAAGGAGACGGGAACGGAAGAGCATGGGGCTGTGATCTGACCTATGATTATATCAAAATTAATGCGAGCTATCGCACGTAATAAAGGGGAGCACAATGAAGAAAACAATCGTTTTTAAATGCGGGGGAAGTGTCATCCGTGAGCTGTCGGAAGAATTTTTTCAAAACCTGAAAGAATTGATGGAATCAGGCTGGAAATTGGCGATCGTGCACGGCGGCGGACCGGAAATCACACATATGCTGAAACGGTTAAACATCAAAACAGAGTTTGCAGGCGGACAGCGGAAAACAACCAAACCGGTATTGGAAGTCGCTGAAATGGTACTGTCCGGCTCAGTGAATAAATTTTTCGTTGCCGAGCTTGCAAAACACGGGCTCCGGGCTGCGGGAGTGTCCGGCAAGGATGGAGGCCTTCTCGAAGCAGACTATCTCGATCCGGACACATACGGGGAAGTCGGAGAAATTAAAAAGGTTAATGCCTCTATGGTAAACGCGCTGATGGATGAAGGCATCATTCCGGTAATTGCGCCCCTGTCTTTGACGAGCGATTACAAAACACTGAATGTCAATGCTGATCTTGCAGCTTCGGCAGTCGCCGGAGCGCTGAAAGCCGATAAGCTGATGTTCGTCACAGACGTGGAAGGAATTATGAAGGAAAAACAGCGTCTCGACATCCTGACCCCTGAGGAAATTCAGACTCTCATTAAACAGGAAGTGATCACAGGCGGGATGATACCAAAGGTCAATTCAGCCTTGTCAGCATTATCAGATCAAGTATCAGAAGTGATGATCGTAAATGGAAAAGGATCGTTTTTCTCAGATCAAACATTTCAAGGAACAAAAATCGTTAAAGCAAAGGAGGCTGTTTCATGAGCAGCTTGTTTCAAACCTACGGACGGTGGAACATTGAGATAAAGAAAGCGAAGGGAACTTGCGTTGAGGATCAAAACGGCAAAACATACCTCGATTTCATTCAAGGGATTGCGGTTTCCAACCTAGGCCACTGCCATGAAGCGGTCACAGAAGCGGTCAAAAAACAGCTCGACAGCGTATGGCACGTATCCAATCTGTTTGAAAACAGTCTTCAGGAGCAAGCGGCACAGCAGTTAGCGGCAAACAGTGCCGGAGATCTCGTTTTTTTCTGCAACAGCGGAGCGGAAGCGAATGAAGGCGCGATTAAGCTGGCGCGAAAAGCAACTGGAAAAACGAAAATCATCACATTTCTCCAATCATTCCACGGCCGTACCTATGCAGGGATGGCAGCTACCGGACAGGATAAAATCAAAACAGGCTTCGGCCCGATGCTGGAAGGCTTTCACTACCTCCCGTACAATGATCCTGGCGCTTTTGATGCTCTTGGGGAGGAAGACGGCATAGCCGCGGTCATGCTTGAGACCGTACAGGGAGAAGGCGGAGTCAATCCGGCCAGTGCAGAATTTTTAACAGCCGTACAGTCATTTTGCAAGGAAAAGCAGGCGCTTCTGATCGTAGATGAAATTCAGACCGGTATTGGACGGACAGGAAAGGGCTTCGCATACGAACACTTCGGCCTCTCACCTGATATCATCACAGCTGCAAAAGGATTGGGGAACGGCTTTCCAGTCGGTGCGGTAATCGGCAAGCAAGAGCTGGGAGCAGCGTTTACTCCTGGATCTCACGGAACGACCTTCGGAGGGAATATGCTGGCGATGGCCGCCGTTAATGCAACATTGCAGGTTGTATTCCAGCCTGAATTTCTGCAAGAGGCTGCTGATAAGGGTGCGTTTTTGAAAGAACAGCTGGAGGCTGAACTGAAGAGTCCTTTTGTGAGGCAAATCCGCGGCAAAGGATTAATGCTTGGAATTGAGTGTGATGGGCCGGTTGCAGACATCATTGCTGAATTGCAGACATTAGGCTTGCTCGTACTGCCGGCCGGACCGAACGTGATTCGTCTGCTGCCGCCGCTCACCGTGACAAAGGATGAAATAACAGAAGCCGTCAGCAAGCTGAAACAAGCGATTGCTCAGCATACCGCTGTCAATTTGTAATTTTTTTTCGATATGAAAGCATAAAAATTCATTTTTATAATTAATTATTCATCAAGAGGTGGGCTTTTAGATGGAAGGTTATTTAGTATTAGAAGATGGAACAGTGTTCAGCGGAGAACTGGACGGACATGAAGATTGTACGGGCGAAGCTGTGTTTTTCACAGGAATGACGGGCTATCAGGAAGTGCTGACAGACCCGTCATACAAAGGACAGATTATCGTATTTACGTACCCGCTGATCGGCAACTACGGTATTAATGAAAACGACTTTGAAAGCAAAAAACCGCAAGTGAAAGCAGCGGTTGTTTACGAGGCGTGCGAACATTTTTCTCATCATGAAGCGGTATACAGTCTTAAGGAATATCTGAAAAAATGGAACATCCCGCTCTTGTCCCATGTCGATACGAGGGCTGTCGTCAAAAAAATTCGCGCGAACGGAACGATGGGGGCGTCTGTCACTGCTTCTAAAGAAGCGGCTGAGATTGCCCTGCAGCCTGAGAACGTCGCAGAACAGGCGTCCGCACAGGACATCAGCACAATCGGCGAAGGGAATAAACATATCGCTCTCATTGACTTTGGCTATAAAAAATCAATTGCATCATCACTCGTGAAACGAGGCTGCAAGGTCACTGTTATACCGTATCAGCAAATGGAATCGGTTTACGGCATAAAGCCCGACGGTGTCGTGTTATCCAACGGACCCGGAGATCCGAAAGCCATTACACCGTATATGGAACAAATCAAAAACATCGTCAGCCGCTTTCCGACACTCGGCATATGTCTCGGCCACCAGCTGATTGCGCTCGCTTTCGGCGGAAATACGTTTAAGCTGCCGTTCGGTCACAGGGGCGCAAACCATCCGGTCATCGACCGTGAAACGAAGCGGGTGTTCATGACCAGCCAAAATCACAGCTATGTGGTCGATGAAAAATCCATTAATCAAGAAGAGCTGACGATTAGATTCCACCATGTCAATGACACGTCAGTTGAAGGGCTTTCCCATAAAAAGCTGCCTGTCATGAGTGTGCAATTTCATCCGGAAGCCCATCCAGGGCCGGCGGAAAGCGAATGGATTTTTGATGATTATTTAAAGAATGTGATACCAGCAAGGAGAGAAATCGCCCATGCCTAAAGACACCAGTATTTCAAGCATATTAGTAATCGGCTCAGGCCCGATCATCATCGGCCAGGCGGCAGAATTTGATTATTCAGGCACTCAAGGGTGCATCGCGCTCAAAGAAGAAGGCTATCGTGTTATTCTCGTCAACAACAACCCGGCAACAATTATGACCGATGAAGCTTTCGCGGATGACATTTATTTTGAACCGCTGACGGTAGAAAGCCTGACAGACATCATTAAGAAAGAAAAGCCCGACGGACTTCTGGCCAATTTAGGCGGGCAGACTGCACTGAATCTTGCGGTTGAACTTGAAGAAGCGGGTATTTTAAAGGCGCACGGCGTCAAACTTCTGGGTACATCCGTTGATACAATACAAAAAGGAGAGGACCGGGAAAAATTTCGTTCTTTAATGAACGAGCTGAATCAGCCAGTTCCAGAGAGCGAAATTGTCGATAACGAAACCGATGCCCTTCGTTTTGCGGAATCCATCGGCTTTCCGGTCATTATCCGGCCTGCTTACACGTTAGGCGGAAAAGGCGGGGGCATCGCGCTTACGAAAGAAGCATTTGCCGCCATGATCAAGCAAGCGCTTCTGGCTAGCCCGATCAATCAATGTCTGGTAGAAAAGAGCATTGCCGGCTTTAAAGAAATTGAATATGAAGTGATGCGCGACAGCAACAACACATGCATTACTGTCTGTAATATGGAAAACATCGATCCGGTCGGCGTGCATACAGGCGATTCGATCGTAGTGGCGCCTTCACAAACATTAACTGATGAAGACTATCAAATGCTCCGGACGGCAAGTCTGACGATCATTTCGGCACTTGATGTCGTAGGCGGCTGTAACATTCAGTTTGCGCTTGATCCGTTCAGCAAGCAATACTACGTCATTGAAGTGAATCCGCGTGTGAGCCGTTCATCTGCACTCGCTTCAAAAGCAACAGGTTATCCCATTGCGAAAATGGCTGCGAAATTGGCGGTCGGATACACGCTTGACGAATTAAAAAACCCGCTTACAGGCTCCACTTATGCGAGCTTCGAACCGGCATTGGACTATGTCATCGTAAAGTTTCCGCGCTGGCCGTTTGATAAATTCAAAAACGCGGACCGCAAGCTCGGCACAAAAATGAAAGCCACCGGAGAAGTGATGGCGATTGAACGTAATATAGAAGCGGCAATTCAAAAGGCGGCAGCCTCCCTTGAGCTGAAAAACGTCGGCACGCATCTGCCCGAGCTCGGCGGTTTATCAATTGAAGCGCTCTGGGAACTGGCAATCACACCTGACGATCGAAGATTTTTCGTTGTGATGGAGCTGTTAAGCCGAAGCATATCAATAGAAGAAATCCATGCAAAAACAAAAATCGACCCGTTTTTCCTTCACACCTTTAACAATATCATCAAGCTGGAAAATCAGATCATGGAAGCGGGGAGCGACCTCTCTTTTGATTTATTGAAAAAGGCAAAGGAAAAAGGATTTTCAGACGCAACGATTGCCTCGCTTATCGGCAAGACAGAGGAAGAGGTGCGCGCTCTTCGCAAGGAGAAGGGGATTACGCCTTCCTTCAAAATTGTTGATACTTGCGCAGCTGAGTTTGATGCGAAAACCAACTATTTTTACTCCACGTATTTCGGAGAAACCGATGGAGACATCAGCCGCAAAGAGAAAAAGCGCGCGCTGATTATCGGCTCAGGACCGATTCGCATCGGCCAGGGCGTTGAATTCGATTACAGTGCTGTTCATGGGGTGTTAACGCTGCAAAAGCTTGGATTCGAAACGATTATGATTAATAACAACCCGGAAACCGTGAGCACAGATTATGAAATTGCGGATCGCCTGTATTTTGAGCCGCTGACAACGGAGCACATATTAAACGTGGCGGAGCAGGAAAACATTGACTTTGCGATCGTGCAGTTCGGCGGCCAAACCGCGATCAATGCTGCTGAAGCGCTCGAAAAAGCCGGAATCACGCTTCTCGGCACATCGTTTGAAACGCTCGACGTGTTAGAGGATCGCGATCAATTTTATCAGCTTCTTGATGAACTCGGATTGCAGCACGCTAAAGGAGAAATTGCTTATACAAAAGAAGAGGCTGCAGAGAAAGCAAACGGCATCGGCTATCCGGTATTAATCCGTCCTTCTTATGTCATTGGCGGAATGGGCATGATCATCGTTGAATCGGAAGCTGCGCTTTCTCAGCTGCTGGACGGAGAAGACAGCATGCCGTACCCCATTTTAATTGATCAGTACGTGTCAGGAAAAGAAGTCGAAATTGATCTGATTTCCGATGGTGAAGAAGTCTTTATCCCGACATATACCGAACATATTGAGCGGGCGGGCGTCCACTCAGGAGACAGCTTCGCCATTCTCCCGGGGCCTTCCGTCACAAACAAGCTGCAGCAGGGAATAAAAGATGCTGCGCAAAAAATTGCCCAAAAGCTTTCATTTAAAGGCATTATGAACATCCAATTTGTGATCGATAACGAAACCATTCTCGTCCTTGAAGTGAACCCGAGAGCGAGCCGTACAGTTCCGGTCGTCAGCAAAGTCATGGGCGTCCCGATGATTCCGCTCGCCACACGGCTGCTGGCGGGGGCATCTCTAAAAGATGTAAACCCGGCAATTCAAAATCACCATGGTGTTGCTGTAAAGTTCCCGGTCTTTTCATCACATGCGATTCAAGATGTAGATGTGAAGCTTGGACCGGAAATGAAATCGACAGGAGAAGGCATGTGTGTTGCATACGACGCCGACAGCGCCTTGAAAAAAATCTACACGCGTGTTTGGAATCAAAAAGGAAGCATTTATTTGCAAAACGGACCGGAAGATTTGAAGACATTAGCGGAAAACGCCGGCTTTACGGTTCATGAAGGCACATTCGCCTCATGGATGGAACAGGATGAAAAAGCGCTCCATATCAACTTGAATGGCTCTGAAGAAGCACGCAAAGAGCGTTTGGAAGCCATGACACACGGCATTACCGTCTTTACTGAAGAGGAAACCGTACGGGCGTTTTTGCAAAGCGGATCAGGCAGTCCGCACCCTGTTTCCCTCAGAGATCTTTATAAAAAGGAAGTGGCATCATGCACACAGTGAATATGGGAGAAATGCAAACCAATCTATTCGGAAAAGACCTATTAACGCTAAAAGATCTCAGTGAACAGGATATCAGCGCGTTGCTTGCTGAAGCCAGTGAACTGAAACAAAACAAGATTCAGCCTATTTTTCAAGGCAAAACCCTTGCGATGATTTTTGAAAAATCATCCACGCGGACACGTGTTTCATTTGAGGTCGGCATGGCGCAGCTTGGCGGAAATGCCCTCTTTTTAAGCCAGAAAGATCTGCAGCTGGGCCGCGGTGAAACTGTGGCTGACACGGCAAAAGTGCTCTCGGGCTATGTAGATGCAATCATGATCCGGACCTTCGAGCATGAAAAGGTGGAGGAGCTTGCTGAACACGCTGATATTCCGGTCATCAACGGGCTTACTGATAAATATCATCCTTGCCAGGCGCTGGCGGACCTATTGACGATCAAGGAAATCAAAGGCGATCTCAAAGGTGTGAAAGTCGCATATATCGGTGACGGAAATAATGTGGCGCACTCCCTGATGATCGGCTGCGCAAAAATGGGCTGTGATATCTCGATTGCTTCGCCTAAGGGATACGAAGTGTTAGACGAAGCGGCGGAAGCAGCCAAAGCATTTGCCCTTCAATCCGGTGCTTCCATTACACTTACAGCTGATCCGATTGAAGCCGTAAAAAATGCGGACGTCATTTATTCAGATGTATTCACAAGCATGGGACAGGAAGCGGAAGAACAAGAGCGTCTCGCAGTCTTCGCGCCTTACCAGGTGAATGCATCGCTTGTCAGCCATGCTAAACCTGACTATACATTTTTGCACTGTCTTCCTGCACACCGTGAAGAAGAAGTGACGGCAGAGATTATTGACGGTCCGAATTCCGCTGTATTCCAGCAGGCCGAAAACCGTCTCCATGTGCAAAAAGCGCTGTTAAAGGCGATCCTTTACAAAGGGGAATAACCGAAAAAACTGCTGAGCCGACTCTCAGCAGTTTTTTTATGGAAACATATTCACACCCGCTTAGGCGCATACTACACGAAAAAGGAAAAGGAGGAAAAACAGTGGGACAGCAGCATCAATTCCGGCCCGGGCAGAAAGCGCCCAACAACGGCATCTATGTAGAAATCGGCGAGACGGGGAGTATGGTCAAAAACCCGCAAAAGGTCCATCTGTCAGCAGGAGATATGTTTCCTGAAACATCGAATCACAATCGCTTGTGGACGTATAAAAGAAAACCGTGATCACGAAAAAACCCAAAACAATACATGTTTTGGGTTTTTTGGCTTATTAATGCTGGCTGGCATTGTTGTTCATAGGCATGATTGCTGCTAGCGCCATGATCAGCACATATAAAACGACAGCAATTACGGATGATGTTGTGAAGTTATACGCTACACTGTTCATGCTGGCAATCAAATAGCATGCCATATGCGATAAAAGGAACGTCCAAATAAAAGCAATAATAAATCGCACGTTTCCACCTCGTCCTTCTCATTCTATTCTAGAAGTTATCATACCATACATAAAGCCAAGGGGGAATCTAATTTTAGAAGAAAGTGAGGTGACAAAAGAGTCTGATTCGTCACATTTTTAATGGTAAAATATAAAAAATAAATATCGTCAATTGGTATAATAGCCAAAACATAGAAAGGCTAGGACTTTACCTTATTCGTTTCGTTTCTTTTTACATAAGATAGCGTGAGATGAAGTGTGAAAGGAGGCGGGCAAGCGATGGGAATAACGGAAAGGTATTTTCAATTGGGAACGGAGCATAACGTGATTCATCTGCCCTATCGTCCAAACGGCTTTGGCATCTTTGTCCTCGGGGACAGAACCCACTTTGTCGGTAATGATTCAAGCTTTTGGCTTCAGCATTATGGCAGAAATCAGCTTTTACATATGCTGAGGGACGAAGGCTATACCATTTTTAACAGCAATCTGTTCGGAAGGCACTGGGGCGCGGAAAAAGCGGTCACCTATGCCAAACAGCTGATACATTTCGTGTTGAAGCAGGAAATACTCAATCCGAAGATTCATATTTTAGCAGAAGGGATGGGCGCTCTCGTGGCCGATGAATTGCTTCGTTTTTCCCCGGATCATGTCCGATCAGCCGCGATGTTGAATCCTTGTCTCGATCTTCAGGCACATTATGAATCAGAAAAAGAAAATAAATTTTTCTATAAGCAATTTTTGAAAGAAGTATCGCAAAGCTACGAAATCTCCGAAAAAGAAGCGGCTTCACTCCGTTATAAAACAATCGAAAGCTATCCTAGCAGCGTACCGGTTCATATATGGCAGCGGATGACCGGAGCACCGTATCCGTACAGCCTGCATGCGGAAGTATTTAAGGAAAAGCAGCAGCAAAACCAAGGCTGTCCGGTTGACATAACGTTTCATTTATTTGAGCACCCAAGCAGGATCTATGCATCAATCTGCAAATTCTTTCACAGGCATGAAAAAGAGTTATAAAGAATACAATAACAATAGCCTTCTCTTTTGCGGAGGCTGTTTTGCTTTGGATAAATGAAAAACCGGAAGGGCGGCAGATGAAATGGAATCAACGCTGATTGTAGGGGCGGATGAATTTTTCGGCCTTTCTTTATGCGAGCGAATGATGGATGAAGGCATATACGTAGATGTCGTTTTGGCTGAAACAGATGATGAAAACAGACAAATGTACTTAGAAGAAAGACTCATGTGGCTTGGAAGAAACGAGCACTTTCGGCAGCTTGAGCACATTGAGGATCAAAAGTATGATACAATTTGTATCCAATATGGCAGCGGCTTTTTGCCTTTGGACCAATATAAATCCGCATATGTATTGGTATACGAACAAGACCGAAAAGAGTGGGAGAAACGTGAGAAGACAGGTTCAGAACAAGCGGTGATCCTTCCTAAAATGTATGGGCCGTGGAAAGAAGAACAGGAGGAAGAGGGCTTTTATACAGAAGATGTAGCTGACGAGCTGTTGAGATTCCTGCTTGAGCCCGGCCGTGACACCGGCAAAGATTGCATTTTTGATTTGCAAGTCACGAAAAAAACTTCAAAAGATGAAGCGAAAACAAAAATTCTCGAGTGGAAAAGACAATTTTCATCAATTTTCGACAAATATTAAGAAAAACCTTCCATGTTTCGAGTTTTCTAGATACAATAAACGTATCATTTGAATACATGTGATAGCTTGTCAAAAGGAGTTGAACATGACTTGATCACTAGGCTTGTCATGATCTTTTCTGTCCTCCTTTTATTAAGCGGATGTGGACAAACTCCGTTTAAAGGAAAAATTGAGAAGGTCGGCATGCTCTTTCCTGATACGATTAATGACCTCGTATGGGGCACAAAAGGGTATAAAGGATTACTGAATATACAATCTACATACAATGTGGACGTCTACTATAAAGAAGGCGTAAAAACAGATGAAGATATTATAAATGCGATTGAAGATTTTCATAAGCGCGGCGTCAATCTCCTCTTTGGCCATGGAAGTGAGTATGAAGAAGTATTTAACTTGGTGAGTGAAGACTATCCGGATATGCAGTTTGTGATTTCAAACGCAAAAGCAAAAGCGGACAATGTCACAAGCGTCCATCTCAGCGGGGAAGCTATCGGCTTTTTCGGCGGAATGACCGCTGCCCATATGTCAAAAACCAATCAGGTCGGCGTCATCGCTTCTTTTTCATGGCAGCCAGAAGTGGACGGCTTTATAAAAGGGGCTAAGCATGAAAATCCTAATATAGAAGTGAATACAAAATATACGGATCACTGGGATGATGATTCGACTGCGGTGAACCTTTATCAAAAAATGAAGAACGAAGGCGCGGATGTTGTGTATCCTGCCGGAGACGGGTATAATGTTCCTGTCATTCAGCAAATCAAAAAAGACGGCCTATATGCGATCGGCTATGTCACAGATCAATCCGATCTTGGCGAGAACACCGTGTTAACCAGCACGGTGCAAAATGTGGACAAGGCCTATGAAATTATAGCTGAGCAATTCGACAAAGGCACTTTAAAAGGCGGCGATCACTATTACGATCTGAAAAGCCGAGTTGTCGAAATGGGAACCTTCAGTCCGCTTGTAGACAAAGCCTTTCAGAAAAAAATCGCCACACTGGTCAAAACATATAACAAAACAGGTGAACTGCCAAAAAACGAGTAACGGGGTGACTTTACATGCAGCACGAAAAATCACTTGAGTTTCTGCAAATAGCAATGAAATATCTGCCTGAAGCGAAAGAGCAGCTTGAAAAATCAGGAATAGAGCTGTCGATGGAGGCCATTCAGCCGTTTATGAATTTATTTACAACGGTAATGGCGGAAGCCTATGAGCTGGGTAAATCCGACGCGAAATCTGAAACCGAATAAGAAAAAGCCACTTTCTCGAAAGTGGCTTTTCACATGATTTTCTTTTTAATAGCGGATACCATAGGCGCGAGTTCCTTCAGAGCGGGCTTGATTTGATCGAGAGAGTTCATAATCGAACCGATTTGGTTCATAATATACATGTAATCAATCGTCTCTTCTTCGTTTGCCGGGGAAACCTCCTCCTCCTGCACTTCTTCTTTTTCTGTTTTTTGTTTGGCGTTATCGCCGAACATCATTTTTGAAAACACATCCACCTGCATACGCCTCCTTTTCCATATACCATACTCTATGAGTAAGATGAACCGATAGATTAGACGAATATATTGCCATGTGAAAAAAAATAAGATAGAATTAGTACCTGATACTAATAATTGATCATAACCTGATTGATCTTCTAAATTAACTATATAAAGGAGTCTTCCCTTATGAAAGCTGGAATACTTGGAGTTGGACGTTATATCCCTGAGAAGGTTTTAACAAATCATGATTTAGAAAAAATGGTTGAAACTTCTGACGAGTGGATTCGTACAAGAACAGGAATAGAAGAAAGAAGAATTGCCGCTGATGACGTATATTCATCACATATGGCTGTTGCAGCAGCGAAAAAAGCGCTGGAACAAGCTGAAGTGTCCGCTGAGGATCTCGATATGATTCTCGTTGCGACTGTCACACCTGATCAGTCATTTCCTACAGTTTCTTGTATGATTCAAGAACAGCTCGGCGCAAAGAAAGCATGTGCCATGGATATCAGCGCGGCTTGTGCAGGCTTTATGTACGGGGTTGTAACGGGTAAACAATTTATTGAATCCGGAACTTATAAGCATGTCCTTGTTGTCGGTGTAGAAAAGCTCTCAAGCATTACAGACTGGGAAGACCGCAACACAGCCGTTCTGTTTGGTGACGGAGCGGGCGCTGCGGTAGTCGGGCCAGTCAGTGATGACAGAGGAATCCTTTCATTTGAACTAGGAGCAGACGGCACAGGCGGTCAGCACTTGTATCTGAATGAAAAAGGACATACAATCATGAATGGACGTGAAGTTTTCAAATTTGCGGTCCGCCAAATGGGTGAATCATGCGTAAACGTCATTGAAAAAGCCGGACTCTCAAAAGAGGACGTCGACTTTTTGATTCCGCATCAGGCGAATATCCGCATAATGGAAGCTGCACGTGAGCGTTTAGAGCTTCCTGTCGAAAAGATGTCTAAAACTGTTCATAAATATGGAAACACTTCTGCCGCATCCATTCCTATTTCTCTAGTAGAAGAATTGGAAGCCGGTAAAATCAAAGATGGCGATGTGATCGTCATGGTAGGATTCGGCGGAGGATTAACTTGGGGCGCCATTGCAATCCGCTGGGGCCGATAAAAAAAGGTGAGGTGCACACAAGATGAGTAAAAAAAGAGTAGTTGTTACAGGACTCGGAGCATTGTCTCCGCTTGGCAACGACGTCGATACAAGTTGGAATAACGCAATCAACGGTGTGTCCGGGATCGGTCCGATCACTCGTGTTGATTCTGAAGAATATCCGGCTAAAGTAGCCGCTGAATTAAAAGACTTTAATGTTGAAGATTACATGGACAAAAAAGAAGCAAGAAAAATGGACCGTTTCACTCAATATGCGGTTGTCGCTGCGAAAATGGCAGTTGAAGACGCAGGTCTTGAAATTACTGATGAAATCGCGCCGAGAGTCGGTGTTTGGGTTGGTTCCGGAATCGGAGGGCTTGAAACGCTTGAGTCTCAGTTTGAAATCTTCTTAACAAAAGGCCCAAGACGGGTAAGCCCGTTTTTTGTGCCGATGATGATTCCTGATATGGCGACAGGCCAAATTTCTATCGCTTTAGGAGCAAAGGGAGTTAACTCTTGTACGGTAACTGCATGTGCAACAGGAACAAACTCTATCGGTGACGCATTTAAAGTGATTCAGCGCGGCGATGCAGACGCTATGATCACAGGCGGAACAGAAGCGCCGCTGACTAGAATGTCATTCGCGGGCTTCAGTGCCAACAAAGCGCTTTCTACAAATCCGGATCCGAAAACAGCGAGCCGTCCGTTTGATAAAAACCGTGATGGATTCGTTATGGGTGAAGGTGCGGGTATTATCGTTCTTGAAGAACTTGAGCATGCACTTGCACGCGGCGCCAAAATTTACGGAGAAATCGTCGGTTACGGTTCGACGGGAGACGCTTATCATATCACAGCGCCTGCCCAAGACGGCGAAGGCGGAGCGAGAGCGATGCAAGAAGCCATTAAAGATGCGGGCATTGCGCCTGAAGAGATTGACTATATCAATGCTCACGGCACAAGCACATATTACAATGACAAATATGAAACAATGGCGATTAAGACAGTTTTTGGCGAGCATGCCTATAAACTTGCGGTAAGCTCTACAAAATCTATGACGGGCCACCTTCTAGGCGCGGCGGGCGGTATTGAAGCCATTTTCTCTATCCTTGCCATTAAAGAAGGCATGATCCCGCCAACAATCAATATTGAAACGCCTGACGAAGAATGCGATTTAGATTATGTGCCCGATGAAGCACGCAGACAGGATCTCAGCTATGTTCTCAGCAACTCACTGGGATTCGGCGGACATAATGCAACGCTAATCTTCAAAAAATATCAGTAATCATAACGCCAAACCGGCTGCCCTAAAAGGGTAGCCGGTTTTTTTCGTGCGCATAGGATAAAAAAGAGGAGGCGATAGCATGAGCGTGGAACAAACATACAAATGGTTTGAAAAAGCCGCTTCAATAGATGATCTGGCGCATTACATTGTCCCGTACTTTTCAAAAACGAAGAAAGAAGACTGGAAAGGCATCTTGGGACATTTGCAGCATCACGGGATGTTTAAAAACATAACAGAGGGAATAAGCACGTCTTCCATTCTGAAAGAAAAAGGACTTTTCAGGCATATACAAAAAGAGGAGCAGTACCTCAAAAAGAAGTGGCAAGGACCTGACGTGCCAATCGTAGCACTGCCGGTTGATGAACGAAACAGAAGAATCCGTTTAGAATTCGGGTCAAAATCAGGGCTCGCCTTTCCAGATAAAATGTTTCTCTTTCTCTCGTCAGATATCGAATTGTCCTCGGTTTCAGCCCTTATGACACATGAATATCATCATGTTTGCCGGTTAGATCATATGACAAAAGAGGAAAAAGACGTCACATTACTTGATACAATCATCATGGAGGGGCTGGCAGAATATGCTGTTTATGAGAGGTTAGGCCAAAGCCAAACGGCTGAATGGACCACCTGGTATACCCCTCTGCAGCTTGAGATTTTTTACGAAAAAAAGATAGCGCCTCATCTGAACATCAAACGGGGTCATCGATTGTTCGATCAGCTTTTATACGGCAAAGGATATCAGCCGAAAATGCTTGGATACGCAGTCGGATTCAATATTGTAAAAAAATATTTAACAGAGAACAGAGCCAGTACAGCAGAAGGGTTGTCCATCTCTCCTGAAACCTTTTTGAAAGCAACGCTTTAAAAGAATAAAATAATGGAATTCCATTAATAATATTACAATTATCCTAAAAAATTCTTGATTTTGCAAAATGATTGTAATAATATACAACTATAAAATTTTTCGATAATTCAATATTGTTTATTATTTCTGAATAGAGGGATTACTTTCTCTTGAAAACGTTTGGCGACAAGAGGGGGAAAGGGGAGCTAGCATGAGCACACTTTTAGAAGTGAATAATTTAAAGACTTATTTTTTTAGAAAAAAGGAGCCGATCCCTGCGGTGGACGGAGTCGATTTCTACATCAAAAAAGGCGAAACCGTCGCGCTTGTAGGCGAATCGGGCTCCGGCAAAAGTATTACTTCATTGTCTATTATGGGTCTCGTCCAGAGCTCAGGCGGAAAAATCATGGACGGTACGATTAAACTCGAAGACAAGGACCTCACCTCATTCACTGAGAATGACTATTGCAAAATCCGCGGAAACGATGTATCCATGATCTTTCAAGAACCAATGACCTCCCTTAATCCGGTGTTAACGATCGGAGAACAAATTACCGAAGTGCTGATTTACCATAAAAACATGAAGAAAAAAGAAGCGTATCAAAGAGCCGTCGAACTCTTGAAGATGGTTGGGTTTTCAAGAGCGGAGCAAATGATGAAGGAATACCCGCACCGTCTATCTGGCGGCATGAGACAGAGGGTAATGATTGCCATCGCGCTCAGCTGTAATCCAAAACTGCTTATTGCCGATGAACCGACCACGGCGTTAGACGTGACGATACAAGCCCAAGTGCTGGAGCTAATGAAGGATCTCTGCCAGAAGTTCGATACTTCAATTTTGCTGATTACACATGACTTAGGTGTCGTATCGGAAGCAGCCGACAGAGTCATTGTCATGTACTGCGGACAAGTCGTAGAAAATGCCTCAGTCGATGAGTTATTTTTAGAGCCCCTTCATCCTTATACAGAAGGCCTGCTTATGTCTATTCCTGTCATAGATGGAGAGATTGATAAATTAAATGCGATTAAAGGCAGCGTGCCGACACCGGATAATCTGCCGCCGGGGTGCCGTTTTGCTCCAAGGTGCCCAAAAGCGATGGATAAATGCTGGACCCATCAGCCTTCGCTTTTGACGCACAAAAGCGGAAGGTCAGTGAGATGCTTTTTATATGAGGAAGAAGGTGCCGAACAATCATGACAGCAGCTAATCAGGAAACAATTTTAGAACTTCGAGACGTAAAAAAATATTTCCCAATCCGCTCAGGCTTTTTTCAAAGAAAAGTTGGTGATGTGAAAGCGGTGGACGGTGTTTCGTTTTCTTTAAAAAAAGGAGAAACACTCGGAATCGTTGGAGAGTCGGGCTGCGGAAAATCGACTGCCGGCCGAACGATGATCAGGCTGTACAAACCAACTGAAGGCCAGATTCTCTTTAAGGGACAGGATATTTCCAATCTGTCAGAGGAGAATTTACGAAAAAACGTCCGCAAAAATATTCAGATGGTCTTTCAAGATCCATTTGCTTCGCTGAATCCAAGAAAAACGCTGCGTTCTATTATTAAGGAGCCTTTTAACACACATCACATGTACACGATGCGAGAACGAAATGAGAAAGTCGAAGAGCTGCTTGCGAGAGTAGGCCTTCATCCGTCGTTTGCCTCACGCTATCCCCATGAATTTTCCGGCGGGCAGCGTCAGCGGATCGGCATTGCGAGAGCCCTCACGCTGAATCCGGAGCTTATCATTGCAGACGAACCGGTTTCTGCACTTGATGTATCGATTCAGGCCCAGGTCATCAACTTAATGGAAGAATTGCAGGAAGAATTTAATCTGACGTATCTATTTATCTCTCACGATTTAAGTGTCGTCCGCCATATCAGTGACAGGGTCGGAGTAATGTACCTCGGCAAAATGATGGAACTGACCGACAAGCATGAGTTATATGACAATCCGCTGCACCCATACACCCAAGCCCTTTTATCATCTGTCCCGGTTACAAGAAAAAAAGGATCTGTCAAACGCGAACGCATCGTCCTGAAAGGAGAACTGCCCAGCCCGGCCAATCCGCCTAAAGGCTGTGTTTTCCATACGAGATGTCCTGTTGCAAAACCGATATGCAAGGAACAAATACCAGAATTCAAAGAAGCTGCTCCCAGCCATTTTGTGGCTTGTCACCTTTATAGCTAACTGTCGCCCGCACAGCTTTGAGAGGGGGTATGCTACTACATAAACAGCAGCTAAGAAGAACGAACATTTCAAGAGGGGGAATATCTAATGAAAAGACGTAAAACCGCACTGATGATGCTAAGTGTATTAATGGTGATGGCCATCTTTTTATCGGCCTGCTCGGGATCGAAGTCAAGCAGCAGCGAGAAAAAATCAACCGGCAAACCGCAGCAGGGCGGGGACTTGGTTGTTGGTTCAATCGGTGCCCCGACACTTTTCAACTCATTATATTCAACGGATGAATCGAGTACAGATATAGAACAAATGATTTACAGCTTTTTAACAAAAACAGATGAAAAATTAAATGTCAAAATGTCATTGGCTGAGAGTGTCAAAGAGCTGGATGGCGGACTGAAATATGATGTAAAAATCAAAAAAGGCGTTAAGTTTCATGACGGAGAAGAACTTACTGCTGACGATGTAGTATTTACGTTTAACATCCCGCTGAACAAGGACTACAAAGGTGAGCGCGGCTCTAACTTTGAAATGCTGAAATCAGTAGAGAAAAAGGGAGATTACGAGGTTTTATTTACCCTGAAATACAAAGACCCTAACTTCTATAACAATACATTAGACAGCTACGGCATTCTTCCGGAGCATATTTTAAAAGATGTACCGGTTGCGCAGCTTGAAGATAATGAATTTAACAGAAAAAATCCAATCGGCTCAGGGCCTTTCAAATTTAAAGAATGGAAAGATGGGCAATACGTCAAGCTCGTTGCCAATGATGATTACTATGACGGGCGCCCGTATTTAGACAGTGTCACGTATAAAATCATTCCTGATGCCAATGCTGCGGTTGCCCAGCTTCAAGCGGGGGATATTGATTTCTTTAACGTTCCGTCAACTGATTATAAGACAGCCGAATCGTTTAATAATGTCAAGGTTGTAACAGACTTGGCGCTGAGCTACTCATATATCGGCTGGAATGAGAAAAACGAGCTCTTTAAAGATAAAAAAGTACGCCAAGCGCTCACCACCGCTTTAGACCGTGAAACGATGGTGCAAACTGTATTGGATGGAGACGCGGAAGTCGCTTATATTCCGGAAAGCCCGGCTTCCTGGAACTATCCGAAAGGCGTAGAAGTGCCTAAATTTAAATACAACGTGAAAAAAGCGAAGAAGATGCTCAAAGAAGCCGGCTGGGAAGATACTGACGGTGACGGCATCTTAGATAAAGACGGCAAAAAATTCGAGTTTACGCTGAAAACGAACCAAGGAAATAAGGTGCGTGAGGATATTGCAGTTGTTGTCCAAGAGCAGCTGAAGAAAGTCGGTATTAAAGTAACGCCGCAAATCGTGGAATGGAGTGCGCTTGTTGAACAAACCAGTGCCCCTAATTGGGACTATGACGCAATGGTATTAGGCTGGAGTCTGTCCACTTTCCCGGATCATTACGATATCTTCCATTCAAGCCAGTCTGAAAAAGGCTTAAATAACATGTGGTACAAAAACCCTGAAGTTGATAAGCTTCTGAAAGACGCAAAATCGATCAGTGACCGGAAGGAATACTCTAAGGCCTATGAAAAAATTTATCAAAAACTTGCTGAAGATCAGCCGTATACCTTCCTTTATTATCCAAACAACCATATGGCGATGCCGGCTAATTTAGAGGGGTATGTGTATCATCCAAAACGCGAGCTGTACCAAATTGAAAAATGGTGGCTTGCCCAATAATTTTCCCTTGCAGGGGAGGGAGCGCGTTTCCTTCCCCTTTGAATTTGAAAAAGAACAACGAAGGGGACAAGAATATGGTTACATATATCATTCGAAGAACGCTATCTTCGATTCCTATCCTATTAGGAATTACAATTTTGTCTTTCGTCATTATGAAAGCGGCTCCCGGAGATCCGATGACGCTTATGATGGACCCTACCATCAGCCAGGCAGACAGAGCGCAGTTTATTGAAAAATACGGCCTGAATGACCCGGAATACGTTCAATATTTAAAATGGCTCGGCAATATGGTTCAAGGGGATTTCGGAACGTCCATTATCAGAAAAGGAACGCCTGTTTCAGAGCTGATTATAGCAAGGCTGCCTAACACACTCCTCCTTATGCTGGTGTCGACGATTTTGGCGCTGATCATTTCAATCCCATTTGGTGTGATTTCTGCAAAAAAACCGTATTCAAAACTGGATTATGGCATTACATTTACTTCATTTATCGGTTTAGCGATCCCGAATTTTTGGTTTGGATTGATTTTAATTATGGTGTTTGCTGTGAATCTCGGCTGGTTCCCAACTGGGGGAGTCGCTACTCTTAACACAGATTTTAGCTTATTAGACCGGATTCATCATTTGTTATTACCCGCATTTGTGTTAGCTACAGCAGATATGGCTGGCTTAACGAGATATACAAGGTCAAATATGCTTGATGTGTTAAACCAAGACTATATCCGAACAGCCAGATCAAAAGGCTTTAAAGAAAATCGCGTGCTATTTAAGCATGGCTTGCGGAATGCGCTATTGCCTGTTATTACGATCTTCGGATTAATGATTCCCTCTTTTATCGGTGGAGCAGTTGTCGTAGAGCAGATTTTCACTTGGCCGGGGCTGGGAAAACTGTTTGTGGATTCGGCATTCCAGCGTGATTATCCGGTTATTATGGCAATGACCGTAATTTCAGCGGTGCTTGTCGTGGTCGGAAACCTCGTTGCAGACATCCTTTACGCGATTGTTGATCCACGGATCGAATATTAAGAGGAGGGAAACAGAGATGTCAGAGCTGCAAACAACTCCCTCGCCGGAGATCAGACTGAAAGAAAACATTTCGAAAAAACCAGAGACGATGGCCAAGATCTTCTGGGAAAAATTTTCGAAAAACAAGCTGGCCATTCTAGGTGCCGTCATTCTGTTTATCATTGTTATGTCGGCTGTTTTCGCTCCTTTGATTGCACCTTATCCTCAAGAGCAGCAAAGCTTGCTTGATAAGTATAAAGCGCCGGGCCTTGAACATTTGATGGGAACGGATAAATTCGGCCGCGATATTTTCAGCCGGATTTTATATGGAGCGCGCGTCTCTTTATTGGTCGGTTTTGCTTCTGTAGTCGGTTCTATTTTAATCGGAACTGTATTAGGAGCATTAGCAGGTTATTTCAGAGGAATTGTCGACGCTGTCATTATGCGTTTAGTCGACATTGTATTATCCATTCCGGATATTTTCTTGCTGATCACGCTGGTTACCATTTTCAAGCCTGGCGTGGACAAACTGATTTTAATTTTCTGTCTCACCGGCTGGACAACAACGGCACGATTGGTAAGAGGAGAGTTTCTATCGCTTCGTTCAAGGGAATACGTTCTGGCTGCTAAAACAATTGGAACGAAGACTCACAAAATTATCTTTTCACATATTCTCCCCAATGCATTAGGGCCGATTATTGTGTCAGCAACATTAAAGGTAGGTTCCGTTATTCTCGCTGAGTCCGCACTGAGCTACTTAGGCTTTGGGATTCAGCCGCCAATCGCAAGCTGGGGAAATATGCTTCAAGATGCACAAAATTTCACAGTGATGATTCAAGCATGGTGGTACCCATTATTTCCCGGGCTATTTATTTTAATTACCGTGCTGTGCTTCAACTTTGTCGGAGACGGTTTGCGGGATGCTCTTGATCCCAAAAATATTAAATAAAAATGAAAATCATGTTCGTTAGAAAATGTAACGAATTCCTAAAGTAAGCAGATTTCCTTTGTCAGAAAATATACGAGGAAGTCTGCTTTTTGTGTTTATAACAGAAACCCAGTTATTCCAGATTTCCTCAATCTCTATGGAATAATTTCTCTGCACCTTGCCTATACTGTGGACAACAGTTTTTATAAAGTGAGGGGTTAGAGATGTTATTTCTTCATGATGTGTGGGTCAATTGGTTTGAAGGGGAAGAAAATGGCTACAATGTATGCCACTTTCATGAATGGCGCAAGGAAGATACGGTTGAGCTTTTGGATCAGGTGCCTCTCTTAAGGGTGCCGTCAGTATTGTTTCATTACATAGAAAACGATTTGTCAGAGCTTCCGAAAGATTTGCTTGAAGAGGTTCATCAAAAGTCGTACATTCGCAAAAATCATGAACGCACAAAGCTGGAGTATTGTTTTGTTGTGACGGACGGAATCGGCATTTTGGCTGTTGATACAATCGGCTACACGATCCCTGTCAGAAAAAGCCGCCTTATCCCGCGGCAGGAGCAGCTCGTGTATGAAATGGTGAAAGATGTAGAGCCGGAAACGTATGAATTTGAGCCGAAGAAGCTGGAGTCCTCAAAAGAATATCATATCTTATCATTGGCACCAGAGCACGTCAGAGGATTAACGAGAAAAGAGCGGCAAATTAAGCAGCTTATGTTTATGGCCCTGGATCAATTAAAAGGGCTGAAAAACCGTGCGGAGATTGGCTACTGGTACACAGAGTGGAACCCGCATATGTATGAGCAAATCAAACGGATGAGCTTTGAAGAGATTTGGGACATGCTGTATAACGAAACCATTGAAGGCTGGTCGGACAAGCATTTGGCTTTTTGCGAAAACCTGATCAAAGGACAGCCTTTTTTCGAGAAGCTTTGGGAAATAGAAAATGAATCAAAGGTAAATTAAAAAAGACCGCTCTTGCAAATCGCAAGAGCGGTCTTTTTGTTATCGTCTTTTTCGGCCGAGACCCATGGCATTTTCCATTTTTTTGAGCATTTTGTTTGCTGTCTGGTTCGCCCGCTCAGCGCCTTCATCAAGAATCCGGTCTAATTCTTCGGACTCAATCAGTTCATGATAACGGTCTTGAATTGGCTTTAATGCACCGACTACCACTTCTGCCAAATCACCTTTGAACTCGCCATAGCCCTTTCCTTCGTATTTCGCTTCAAGCTCTTCAATCGTCGTATTGCCGAGAATTGAATAAATCGTAAGAAGATTGGAAACGCCCGGTTTGTTTTCTTTATCAAATTTTACAATACCTTCAGAATCTGTCACAGCGCTTTTGATTTTCTTTTCAAGCTGCTTTGGTTCGTCCAGCAATGTAATAAAAGATTTCTGGTTTGGATCAGATTTACTCATTTTCTTCAGCGGGTCAGTCAAAGACATGATCCGAGCGCCTACTTTTGGAATCTTCACTTCTGGAATTGTAAAGATGTCGTTATATTTTTTGTTAAATCGCTCTGCAAGGTTTCGTGTCAGCTCAAGATGCTGCTTTTGATCCTCGCCGACAGGCACAAGATCTGTTCCGTACAGCAGAATGTCAGCAGCCATCAGCGGCGGGTACGTTAACAGGCCCGAGACAACTGCTTCTTTGCCATTTGACTTGTCCTTAAATTGAGTCATTCGTTCAAGCTCACCGATATAAGCGACGCACTGCATCATCCAACCGGCCTGTGCATGTGCGGGAACCTCTGATTGAATAAACAGTGTTGCCTTTTCAGGGTCGAGACCGACAGCTAGATAAAGCGCAGCCAGACTGCGGATGTTTTTTCTCAGCTGAAGCCGATCCTGAGGCACTGTGATCGCATGCTGGTCTACTATGCAAAAATAGCTGTGATAATCATGCTGCAGTTCGACAAACTGCTTCATTGCACCGATGTAGTTGCCGAGTGTAACGGAACCGCTTGGCTGGATGCCTGAAAAAATCGTCTGTTTCATTGGAAAATCAACCTCATTTCTTAGAACATAATAAAAAAGGCTCATTCTTCCCCTATAAAAAAGGGACGAATGAACCGTGGTACCACCCTGATTATTCCATTAAAATGGAATCACTCTGACGTTTGTAACGGAGACTGCTCCGGCTGAGCCTACTTTTTGGTTCGGTCAGCTGCTCCAAAGTCCATTCCACATTGCCCGTTATCTGCTCCCAGCACCGCAGACTCTCTTCAAACGGGTGAAATGCGTACTACTCTTTTTCATAGCAAGCTTTTCTTTTGATTGCTTCATTATAAATCAATTATAACCAATTGTCATCCTGAAAAAACGTTCTTTTTGCATGAAAATTGTAATGATATAAATAAAAGAACAGTTGTAAATCGCCCAAATGATAACCGCTCTCAGCAGTTAAACAGCTAGATATTATATGTATAAAGCAATATGGATTGGAAACTCCTAAAATAGTTTTTAATCAATTTATGCTTTAAACGGTAGAAGGATATCGCGTTATTGGCAGAAAAACTAACGAAGTTTAAAAATTTTAAATTGATAAAATAATATTGCAATAAAGAATTTGTTTCATTATAATGAACTTGTTCACTCTATTGTTACAGCTTTTTTACAAAAATAATCAGAAAAGACGGAACAGAATAAAAGTTATGTAAACTTAGGTTCATTTGTCTGATATTTCTGAGGATTTAGCCGTAAGGAGCTGAAAAAATGATTATTAGGGGGTTTGTGGATATGAAAAAACGTTGGTCGATTGTCACGTTAATGCTCATTTTCACTCTCGTGCTGAGCGCATGCGGCTTTGGCGGCAGCGGTTCAAACGGTGATGGGAAAAAAGACAGCAAAGGGAAGACGACACTTAACATTAATATTAAAACTGAGCCGTTCTCCTTACATCCCGGATTGGCAAATGACTCGGTATCAGGCGGTGTTATCCGTCAGACTTTTGAAGGATTGACACGTATTAATGCAGAGGGTGAGCCTGAAGAAGGCGCAGCTTCTAAAATTGAAACAAGCAAAGATGGAAAAACCTATACGTTTACGATTCGTGATGATGCAAAGTGGTCAAACGGTGACCCTGTCACAGCGCAAGATTTTGAATATGCATGGAAATGGGCGCTTGATCCTAAAAACGAATCACAATACGCTTACCAGCTCTACTACATAAAAGGTGCTGAGGCGGCAAATACCGGTAAAGGCAGCCTTGATGATGTGGCAGTGAAAGCTGAAAACGATAAGACATTAAAGGTTGAACTAAACAACCCGATTCCATACTTCACTGAATTAACAGCATTCTATACTTATATGCCGATTAACAAAAAAATTGCAGAGAAAAACAAAAAGTGGAACACAAATGCCGGAGACGATTATGTGTCAAACGGGCCATTTAAGATGACGGCATGGAAACACAGCGGATCTATCGATCTTGAAAAGAATGATCAATACTGGGATAAAGACAAAGTCAAACTGAAGAGTATCAATATGGTTATGATCAACAATAACAATACTGAACTCAAAAAATTCCAAGCTGGTGAACTTGATTGGGCTGGTTTGCCGCTCGGACAGCTTCCGACTGAATCGCTTCCTAGCTTGAAAAAAGACGGTTCTTTACATGTTGAGCCGATGGCGGGTGTGTATTGGTACAAATTCAATACTGAAGCAAAGCCGTTAGACAACGTCAATATCCGCAAAGCATTATCTTATGCGATTGACCGCCAATCGATTGTTAAAAACATTACACAGGGTGAACAAATCCCGGCAATGGCTGCGGTGCCGCCGACAATGAAGGGATTTGAAGATAACAAAGAAGGCTACTACAAAGACAACGATGTCAAAACGGCAAAAGAATATCTTGAAAAAGGCCTGAAAGAAATGGGCTTAAGCAAGGCATCTGACCTTCCGAAAATCAAGTTGTCTTATAACACTGATGATGCACATGCAAAAATCGCTCAGGCAGTGCAAGAAATGTGGAAGAAAAATTTAGGCGTGGATGTAGAGCTTGATAACTCAGAATGGAATGTATATATTGATAAGCTTCACAGCCAAGATTATCAAATCGGCCGTATGGGCTGGCTTGGCGACTTCAACGATCCGATTAACTTCCTTGAGCTGTTCCGTGACAAAGACGGAGGAAATAACGATACCGGCTGGGAAAATCCAGAATTCAAAAAACTTCTGAACCAGTCACAAACTGAAACTGATCCAACTAAACGTGCTGAGCTGCTGAAAAAAGCTGAAGGTATTTTCATTGATGAAATGCCAGTAGCGCCAGTTTATTTTTATACGATTCCTTGGGTGCAAGACGAAAATCTGAAAGGAACCATCATTACTGGAACCGGAGAAATTTATTTCAGAAACGCGTACTTTCAATAAGTCTTATTTGTGAAAACAAAAACCTCAAGGTATATGGGGACTTATTTCCCATATACCTTTCTTACTGAAGGATTGTAAAAATGTAAAAATCATGGAGGTGTTCCCCCTTGCTAAAATATATTGGAAGACGCTTAGTCTATATGATTATCACATTATTTGTGATTGTAACCGTGACATTCTTCTTAATGCAAGCAGCACCGGGCGGGCCGTTTTCGGGTGAGAAAAAGCTTCCGCCTGAAATTGAAGCAAACTTAAATGCGCATTATGGCTTGGACAAGCCGCTGTTTGTACAATATGCGAGCTATTTGAAATCAGTTGCAATGTGGGATTTCGGACCGTCATTTAAATATAAAGGTCAGAGTGTCAATGACCTGATCAGTTCAGGTTTCCCCGTTTCATTCACTCTTGGAGCAGAAGCTATTCTCCTCGCTTTAGCGTTTGGTGTACTGTTTGGGGTCATTGCAGCCCTTTACCATAATAAGTGGCAGGATTATACCGTCGCGATTTTAACGATCTTTGGTATTTCAGTTCCGAGCTTTATCATGGCGGCTGTGCTGCAATATGTGTTCTCCATGAAGCTTGAGCTGTTTCCGGTCGCGGGGTGGGAGTCCTGGTCATACACCTTTTTGCCTTCCATCGCACTTGCTTCCATGCCGATGGCGTTTATTGCCAGACTTTCCCGTTCAAGCATGATCGAAGTGTTAAACAGTGATTATATTCGCACAGCGAAAGCAAAAGGGCTGTCGCGTCCTGCAGTTACAGTGCGGCACGCCATCCGAAACGCGCTGTTGCCAGTCGTTACATATATGGGCCCTATGGCCGCTCAAGTTTTAACTGGAAGCTTTATCATTGAAACCATTTTTGGTATCCCGGGGCTTGGTTCACACTTCGTAAACAGTATTACAAACCGTGATTATACGGTCATTATGGGTGTAACGGTGTTCTTCAGTGTCATCCTGCTATTGTGTGTATTAATCGTAGACGTGTTATACGGCATTATTGATCCAAGAATCAAGCTTTCCAAAGCAAAGAAAGGAGCCTAGGCCATGCAGAACATTCCAAAAAACATGTTTGAACCAGCCGCAGCGAATGCCGGCGATGCTGAGAAAATAAGTAAAAAGAGCCTTTCCCTCTGGAAAGATGCGATGTTACGCTTCCGCAGCAATAAGCTTGCGATGGTCGGGCTTGTTATTATTGTTCTCATTATTCTCATGGCGATTTTTGCGCCTGTTTTCTCAAAATATGATTATTCGACTACCAATCTCTTAAATGCGGATAAGCCGCCTTCAAAAGATCACTGGTTCGGGACTGATGATCTAGGAAGGGACATTTTCGTCCGTACATGGGTAGGAGCTCGAATCTCAATCTTTATCGGTGTCGCAGCCGCTGTTCTTGATTTGCTGATTGGCGTCATTTGGGGAAGCATTTCAGGGTTCCGCGGAGGCAGAACAGATGAGATTATGATGCGTATCGCAGATATCCTTTGGGCTGTTCCTTCATTATTAATGGTTATCCTGCTGATGGTCGTTCTTCCGAAAGGGCTGTTAACGATTATTATTGCCATGACGATTACGGGCTGGATTAACATGGCCAGAATCGTTCGCGGACAAGTGCTGCAGCTGAAGAACCAGGAATACGTGCTTGCGTCGCAGACACTCGGGGCGAAAACATCCCGTCTGCTGTTTAAACATATCGTGCCGAACGCAATGGGCTCTATTTTAGTCACGATGACACTAACTGTTCCAACCGCGATTTTTACAGAAGCCTTTTTAAGCTATTTAGGACTTGGTGTTCCGGCTCCTCTTGCAAGCTGGGGAACGATGGCTTCTGACGGATTGCCTGCATTGACCTATTATCCGTGGCGTTTGTTTTTCCCTGCCGGTTTTATCTGCATTACCATGTTTGGTTTTAACGTTGTCGGCGACGGATTAAGAGACGCATTGGATCCTAAGTTACGTAAATAAGGGAGTGATACGGGTGACACGCCTATTAGAAGTAAAAGATTTAGCGATTTCATTTAAAACATACGGCGGAGAGGTCCAGGCGATCCGCGGAGTGAATTTCCATCTGAATAAAGGTGAAACATTGGCAATCGTCGGGGAGTCAGGATCTGGAAAAAGTGTGACATCTCAAGCGATCATGAAGCTGATACCGATGCCCCCGGGTTATTTTAAACGCGGTGAGATTTTATTTGACGGCAAGGATTTAGTGCCGCTGTCCGAAAAAGAAATGCAAAATGTACGGGGGAAAGAGATCGGAATGATATTCCAAGATCCGATGACCTCTTTAAATCCGACAATGAAAGTCGGCAAACAAATTACAGAAGTGCTTTTTAAACACGAAAACATTTCAAAGGAAGCTGCGAAAAAACGTGCTGTTGAGCTGCTGGATTTAGTAGGTATCCCAATGCCGGAAAAACGGGTCAACCAATTTCCGCACGAGTTTTCAGGCGGGATGAGACAGCGTGTCGTCATTGCGATGGCGCTTGCAGCGAATCCGAAGCTTCTGATTGCCGATGAGCCGACAACTGCTCTTGATGTAACGATACAAGCGCAGATTCTGGAGTTGATGAAGGATTTACAAAAGAAAATTGACACGTCCATTATCTTTATCACTCACGATCTCGGTGTTGTGGCAAACGTTGCAGACCGCGTCGCTGTCATGTATGCGGGACAGATTGTAGAAACCGGCACGGTAGACGAAATTTTCTACGATCCGAGACATCCGTATACTTGGGGGCTGCTGGCATCCATGCCGACACTTGACAGCTCAGGAGACGAACAGCTGACGGCAATCCCGGGCACGCCGCCTGATTTGACAAATCCACCAAAAGGAGATGCCTTTGCCCTCCGGAGTCCATATGCGATGAAAATTGATTTTGAACAGGAGCCGCCAATGTTTAAGGTTTCCGATACTCATTATGTGAAATCGTGGCTGCTTCATCCTAATGCGCCAAAGGTAGAGCCGCCTGAAGCGGTAAAAGCGAAAATGCGGACGCTGGCGAATACGTATCAAAAACCTGTCTTAGTGAGAGAAGGTGAATAAATTGACGGAGAAACTATTAGAAATCAAACATTTAAAACAGCACTTTGTTACATCGAGAGGAACGGTTAAGGCCGTAGATGACCTGTCGTTTGATATCTATAGAGGCGAAACATTGGGGCTTGTTGGTGAATCCGGCTGCGGTAAATCGACAACAGGCCGAAGTATCATTCGGCTGTACGAAGCAACCGATGGCGAGGTGCTGTTTAACGGTGAAAATGTTCACGGTAAAAAATCCCGCAAAAAGCTGCTTGAATTCAACCGCAAAATGCAAATGATTTTCCAGGACCCATATGCATCGCTGAATCCGAGAATGACAGTCGCAGATATTATTGCAGAAGGCCTCGACATTCATAAGCTGACCAAAACGAAGAAAGAGCGTATGCAGCGGGTTCATGAGCTCCTGCAAACAGTCGGTTTAAACAAGGAGCATGCCAACCGTTATCCGCATGAATTTTCCGGCGGACAGCGGCAAAGAATCGGGATTGCGAGAGCTCTTGCCGTTGATCCTGAATTTATTATCGCGGATGAACCGATTTCTGCATTGGATGTGTCTATTCAGGCACAGGTCGTGAACTTAATGAAAGAACTCCAAAAGGAAAAAGGGCTCACCTACTTGTTTATCGCTCATGATTTATCAATGGTCAAATACATCAGCGACCGTATCGGAGTGATGTATTTCGGAAAGCTGGTTGAACTTGCGCCGGCAGATGAACTTTACGAAAACCCGCTACACCCGTATACAAAATCATTGCTTTCTGCCATTCCGCTTCCTGACCCGGATTATGAGAGAAATCGTGTCCGCCAGAAATACGATCCGTCCGTGCATCGATTAAAGGATGGAGAAAAGATGGAATTCCGTGAAGTAAAACCAGGTCATTTTGTGATGTGCACGAAAGAAGAATTTAAAGCCTATTCATAAGTTGAAAATCCTTCAAAACAAATGTTTTGAAGGATTTTTTTATACAGGCTGATAGAAAGTAAAAGTCATATCTTTTACAATTAGAGGAAAAACGGAGGCGGACACTATTCAAATTATTCATCAGAAAAATGTCTTTGCGCTGCTTCTGTCGCAATCTCTGCAATCTTTAGCTGGAGTACTGGTGACAATCGTTTTAATGGTAAGGGTCTATCAAATGACCGATTCTGTCTTTTTTTCGGGTCTTATTTTATCATTCATGTCGTTTGCAAGTGTTGCGGCAAGCTTTTGCATTTCAGATGCACTCCATAAGCTTGGTTTTAAAAAGGTGCTTGCCGGTGCAAGCCTGCTGAGAGCGGTTTTTGCGATGCTAATCGCATACAGTGTCAGCCAAAACGGAATTTCCTCCTTGATCATGACGCTGCTGTTTGTTTTTTGTTTTTCATTTTCGGGCGCTTTTTTTCAGCCGGCAAGGTTCGCGCTGCTGCCTGTCATTGTTTCAAAAGAGCATTACGTGAAAGCAAACGGCGTGATTTCACTCGCTAATCAATTGTTTTTAACAGCTGGCTGGGGACTTGGAGGTTTTCTTACATATGCTGTATCTTTTGAGTTCGTTGTCGGCAGTGCCATATGCCTGTTTGTTTTTTCCGGAGCTTTTATCAGCCTGCTTCATGTGAACGATGAAAGAACGAAAAGAACAGCTGAAGCAGCATCTGCCAGAAGTGTATGGAAGGATTTGGTGACAACCCCGATTGTAAGAGACATCACTGCAATGGACATGATAGAAGCTCTTGCCGGCTCAGTTTGGTCATCTGCCATTCTTTTGGCTTTTACAGTGGCTGTTCTGCATGAAACAGAAGTGTGGTGGGGAATCTTTAATGCTTCTTATTTTATAGGTGCTATGATCGGCAGTGTCATTGCCATCCATTATTCTGCATTTTTTGAGCGAAACATGGGGTACGCGATTATATTCAGCTCACTTGTGATGTCAGTGCTGACATTTTTCTTTGCGTTTTCTCCCTTGCCGTTTTTATGCGCCCTGGTTTGCGCGGCGATGGGGCCTTTTTATCAGGTCAGAGATATTTGTCAGGAAACCGTATTGCAGGAGGTCATTCCGGCACATAAGCGCATCGGGATCATGGCTGCCAAAAACGCGCTGTTGACTCCTTGGTCTGGTGTTACTTATTCCATCATGGGACTGCTGGCCGATGCTGCTGGTGCAAAAACAGCTTTTATTTCGGCGGCTGTATTATACGGCATGACTTTTTTGATTGCGTTGGCGCAGCCCGGCCTGAGTCATTACAAACGGAAAAAACACGCGAATTGAGCCTGACCAAACATCTCCGGTGGAACGACGAATCGTCTTACTTGCCGAAAAAAAATGAAACCATGCGGAAAGTTCGTACGTCTTTATAGATGTAAGGCTGTTTAAACAAGAAGAAATGGGGTATATCTAAAAGTATGAAGACAACGAACTCATAAGGAGCAAATCAATGAACTGGTACGAAAAGCTTAGCGAGTACTTTCCAATTGAAGAATTGAAATCAAAAGCGCATATGGAAGCTCTTTTGAAAGAGCGAAGCGATATTTATCATAAAGACGAAGGCAAGCATCATATTTTAATGTTTGCGGAATTTGAATCTTTTATCTTCGTTGATTATCTGTATGTTTCAAAAGATGCAAGAGGGCAGGGGCTTGGGGGCAAACTGCTTGCCAAGCTGAAAAAGAAAAATAAGCCGATATTGCTTGAGGTGGAGCCTGTGGATGAAGATGATGCTGATACAGAAAAACGCCTGAGATTTTATCAAAGAGAGCATTTTAAGCATGCTCAGTCAATTGGGTACCGGCGCCGGTCATTGGCTACGAATGAAGTCAACAAGATGGAGATTCTGTACTGGTCACCGAAAACAGAATCAGAAGAAGAAATTCTAGAAGCCATGAAACAGACATATGAAAACATTCATACTTATAAAGATGAGAAATGGTACGGGGAATCATACGAAAAAACGGATGAAGTCCTGACACTCATTGATGAAGAGAAGCAAAAAAATATTTTCGATGAGTTAAGCTAATTGAGAATGCAAACACATGAATAAAATAAAAATTTGCTGGATTGACACATTTTTTTCTTAGGACACTGTTCACACTTACTTTTTTATAGTATAATACCTATAAAGATTCCTTTTTTAGAGTAATTTCAATTTAAGAATAAAATAGATGTTCATCCTACTAATTAGAGGAGTGAAGATGAATGGTTACATTATACACATCACCAAGCTGTACTTCATGCAGAAAGGCGAGAGCGTGGCTCGAGGAGCATGAGATTCCTTATGTAGAAAGAAACATTTTCTCTGAACCTTTATCAATTGATGAAATAAAACAAATCTTAAGAATGACTGAGGACGGAACAGATGAGATCATCTCAACCCGTTCAAAAGTATTCCAAAAATTGAATGTGAACGTTGAATCAATGCCGCTGCAAGACTTGTACCGCTTGATCAACGAGCACCCAGGGTTGCTTCGCCGTCCGATCATCATCGATGAAAAACGTTTGCAGGTCGGATACAACGAAGACGAAATCAGACGTTTCCTGCCAAGAAAAGTCCGCTCTTTCCAATTAAGAGAAGCACAGCGTTTGGCAAACTAATAGATCGCACGTTAAAAAGAAGGCTGAGACATCATCAGCCTTCTTTTATTTTTCAACCTGCTGATAATAAATGCTGGCAAGGATGACAAAGACGACAGTTAAAATGGGGAGAAGCGCTTCAACGGCCCCGTGCTGAGCCATAAAAAAAGACAGCTTTTTATCCCGGACAATCATTTCTCCGCCTGTATAAGCCAATAATCCGCTTCCCGCATAAATCAATAAAGGTATTTTCTCAAGCGCGATGTGGATAAGTTTGCTGCCCCAAATAATTACCGGCACCGATACACACAGACCAATCATAACGAGAGAAAGCTCACCGTGCGACGCTCCTGCGACAGCAATAACATTGTCCAGCGACATAAACAGGTCTGCGAGTACAATTGTTCGTATGGCTTTCCACAGAGAGGTGCTGCTTTTGACGTGCTGCGCGTCTTTTTTTTCAATTAATAGCTGGTATCCCAAATATAGAAGGAAAATTCCGCCGGCGCATTGCAGGAAAGGAATATTCAAAAGATAAACCGCTGCGCTTGTTAATCCAATTCTCATCGCAACGGCGATAAATGTTCCGAGAATAATGGCTTGCTGTCTTTGCTTGTCCGGTAAATTTCGGCTGGCCATGGCGATCACGACTGCATTATCGCCGCCGAGAATCAGATCAATTCCGACGATAAGCAGCAGCGATATCAGATAGTCATGCTCCATGAATCGGCACCTCGCTTTCGTTCCATCGCTTGTACCACTAATATATGAAGCGGGAGGCAATTTATGATAGCGGTGCGGAAGACAAGCCATTTTTTGGCCGAAGATGCATTTTTATTTCTTTTGTGTCTGATTTATCATAAAATAGAAATACAAAGGAATTCACACTTGCCTTTGTTCAAGGTTAAGATGTGGACGGAATGGGTAAAGTGTAGTAAAGTACTATTAATCGGGAGCTTAGATGTCCCTTCAACATCTTATATAGAAGGGAAGGTTGGCAAATGGAAATTGAAAGAATTAACGAGCATACAGTAAAATTTTATATGTCTTATGGAGATATTGAAGATCGCGGTTTTGACAGAGAAGAAATTTGGTATAACCGTGAGCGCAGTGAAGAACTATTCTGGGAAGTCATGGATGAAGTTCATGAGGAAGAGGAATTCGCTGTTGAAGGTCCTCTTTGGATTCAAGTTCAGGCACTGGACAAAGGATTAGAAATTATCGTCACCAAAGCCCAGCTTTCCAAAGACGGACAAAAGCTCGAACTGCCGATTCCTGAGGATAAAAAGCAAGAACCAGCATCTGAGGATCTTGACGCCTTGCTGGATGATTTTCAAAAAGAAGAGCAAGAAGTCAATCAGGAAGAGAAGGAGCAAAAGCTTCAATTTGTCTTACGGTTTGATGACTTCGAAGATGTAATTTCTCTATCTAAATTAAACGTTAACGGAAGTAAAACGACTTTATATTCGTTTGAGAACCGATATTATTTATATGTGGATTTTTACAATTTGACTGATGAAGAGGTTGAAAATCAGCTAAGCATCCTGTTGGAGTACGCGTCTGAATCCTCAATCAGCATACACCGTCTTGAAGAATACGGCAAGCTGGTTGTATCAGAGCACGCTCTTGAAACGATAAAAAAACACTTTGCATCATAGCAGACCGATTTCTTGCCGGAAATCGGTTTTTTTCTATTTCAAAACAACATATTGAAGCTGGAAAATCAAAAACATACATATAGGCAAAACATCAGCGAACAGGAGTTCATCGGTTATTTCCAGAAAGAGTTATGAATCTGGAAAGGAGAGATGACAATTGTTTAGTGCTGTGACAGAAGACGGCCAAGTGTTTCACCTCATAGGCAGGCAGAGGAGAGAACAATTAAAGCAGACCAGGTTTTTCTGCCCGGTGTGTGCTGAGGAGCTCGATGTGAAGCTAGGGTCTCAGAAAGCGCCGCATTTTGCCCATAAACAGAACAAGTCCTGCACGATAGACATAGAACCTGAGAGCGCCTATCACTTAGAAGGAAAACGGCAGCTTTATGTATGGCTGAAAACGCAAAAGGCTTCCCCGCTCTTAGAGCCGTACGTGAAAGAGATTAAACAAAGGCCCGACATCTTGGCAAAAGTAAAGGGGGATACGCTTGCAGTTGAATACCAATGCGCGACTCTCGCTCCAGATGTCTTTCAAAAAAGAACAGCCGGTTTCAAACAAGCAGGAATGATACCGCAGTGGATTCTTGGAGGCAGCCGCTTAAAACGGACATCATCATCCTTTTACCAGCTGTCCGATTTCCATTGGCAGTTTATCAATGCCAGTCCGAACAGTGATCTGTTATGTTACTGCCCCGAAACACATTCTTTCCTGAGGCTCAGCCGCATGATCCCGTTTTACACAACCCGTTTTTACTGCTCCGTCCAAACGATTCCAATCCGCCAGGCAACGGCTGAAGATTTATTTTTCACTGAACCAGATTCGTCGTTTAAGCACTCAGATTGGACAGGAGCCATTCTCCGTTTTCGCCGCAAAACTCATCGGTTTCTCTCTAAAGATATGAATCGGATCAGGCTTCTGTTTTATGAAAAACGGCAAACACCTCTCTCTTTTCTTCCGACAGAGGTGTTTGTTCCTGTAAAGAAAGGAGCTGTTTTTAAGAGTCCAGTTTTTGTATGGCAGGGCTATCTTTATCTGTTTATTACGGATCTTGGATATAAACATGCGCCCATTCGCTTTTCAGCCGTTTTGCAGCACTGCAAAATACACATTCATAAAAAGAACATTCTGCTAAGAGGCGTATACAGGGATCAGGATTTCATTGAGGCGGTTAAACAGTACATTGAGTTTTTGTGCAAGAAGGGATTTTTGAGGGAGACTCAGAAAGAAGTATATGTGCTGAATCAGCCCGCAAAGCGGAGCCAATCATTACAGGATCTCATTGAAAAAGACAGAAGCTGTTTTATCGAATGAGTTTTCCTGATTTGGCTCACCCTAAGACAAAGGTGGTGGGCTGGTTGTGAGAAGCACAAAAGGAAAGGTTTTTCGTGTTTTTACTGCTTTTTTGGCATTCGTTCTCTTCATAACTGCATATGATTTGACAAATGGCAGTGAAAAACCGGAAGATATTCACAACACAAGTTTATTGAGAAACAACCGTTTTTTCAATTGGCTTGAATCAAAGAAAACGAGGGGGATCACCATGGCTGAGGAAAAAAAAGCTAATCAACTGCCTGACCGAAGCGAGGTAAAGGCAGAGGACACATGGAGACTAGAGGATATTTTTCCTAGTGATGAGGCCTGGAATAAAGAATTTCAAGCTGTCAAAGAATTAATACCGGATTTATCTAAGTATAAAGGCAAGCTGGCTGATTCAGCTGATCATTTATACGAAGCCCTTACTTACCAAGATAAGGTGATGGAGCGTTTGGGCAAACTTTACACATACGCGCATATGCGCTCAGACCAAGATACCGGGAACTCCTTTTATCAGGGACTTAATGATAAGGCTGGAAATCTGTATACACAGGCCGCAAGCGCAACAGCCTATCTTGTTCCGGAGATTTTATCCATAGAGGAAGACAAACTGCAGCAGTTTATTCTTGAAAAAGAAGAGCTGAAGCTTTACTCACACGCGATTGAGGAAATCACAAAGGAACGCCCGCATGTGCTGAGCGAGAAGGAAGAAGCGCTGCTGGCTGAAGCTTCTGAGGTGCTGTCTTCGTCGTCAAATACGTTCAGCGTGTTAAATAATGCCGATATTACATTTCCATCTATTAAAGATGAAGAGGGAAATGAAAAACAGATCACTCATGGCAATTTTATTAATTTCTTAGAAAGCGAAAACCGCGAAGTCCGCAAAAATGCGTTTGACGCTGTATATAAAACATACGGCCAATATAAAAACACAATGGCGACTACCTTGAGCGGGACTGTGAAAAAAGACAACTTCTACGCAAGAATGAAAAAGTACAAATCAGCACGCGAAGCTGCGCTTTCTAACAACAGTATCCCTGAAGAGGTATACGACAATCTCGTCAAAACGATTAACAAACATCTTCCGCTGCTGCATCGCTATATTGCACTGAGAAAGAAAGTGCTTGAGCTGGATGAAGTGCATATCTATGATCTGTATACACCGCTTGTGAAGGATGCGGGGATGAAGGTTACGTACGAACAAGCTAAAGATTATATGCTAAAGGGGCTTGCACCTTTAGGAGAAGAATACCGCTCTATCTTAAAAGAGGGGCTTGAAAACCGCTGGGTTGATGTTTATGAAAATAAAGGGAAACGCAACGGCGCTTACTCTTCTGGAACATACGGCACAAATCCGTATATTTTAATGAACTGGCATGATAACGTCAATAATCTCTTTACGCTGGTCCATGAGTTCGGCCACTCTGTTCACAGCTACTATACGAGAAAACATCAGCCATATCCTTACGGCAATTACAGCATCTTTGTCGCGGAAGTTGCCTCCACGACAAATGAAGCGCTGCTTGGTGAATATTTGCTGAACAATTTAGTGGACGAAAAACAGCGTTTATATATTCTCAACCATATGCTTGAGGGCTTTAGAGGAACCGTCTTCAGACAAACGATGTTTGCAGAATTTGAACATCTTATCCATATAAAAGCGCAAGAAGGAGAGCCCCTGACACCTGAGCTCCTGACCAATGTATATTATGATCTGAATAAAAAGTATTTCGGAAACGACATGGTGATTGATAAAGAAATCGGACTCGAATGGTCACGGATTCCGCATTTCTATTACAACTACTATGTATATCAGTATGCGACAGGGTACAGTGCGGCCCAGGCGTTAAGCAGCCAAATTTTGAAGGAAGGCAAGCCTGCGGTTGACCGTTATATTGACTTCCTGAAAGCGGGCAGCTCACAATATCCGATCGACATCCTGAAAAAAGCGGGCGTTGATATGACGTCTCCAGAACCGATTGAAGCTGCGTGCAAAATGTTTGAGGAAAAGCTTGATGAGATGGAAGAACTGCTGTTAAAAGTAAAGCAGTCTTAAAAAAAATTGCCTGTGCATAAATGATGCACAGGCTTTTTAAAATCCTTTAAAGGTTTTCCGATGGTTCAGGCGGTACAAGGTAAACAGAATAGACAGAAACAGCAGAGGGGATGTAATGTAAAGAGGCAGCATATGCATCATAGCCAATAAATTTAAACAGAAAAAAACAACAATGCACACAATTGAGATCACATTAAACATCATGGCGATCCTCCTCGTCCTTGTTCCTTACAAGCATATGAATGAAATCTGTCAGTTATGTTTTGTGACAAAAATATGAACATTAAGCTTAATGGTTGTCAACAGTCGACAACTTTTGATATGATAAGGATGTGAAATTGATCACAAACAAACATTACCCCTTTGTTTGACCGTGAAAAATTTCTCCCATCCCCTTTGTTGTCGTTAAGACATATGAAACCGCGCTTATCCCGGCGCGGTTTCTTTAGTGCTTTGGACGGAACATGCGTTTGGTTTTTGTGCAAGAAAACAGCCCCAAGCATATACACGCCTGCGGCTATTTTTCACATGATTGGTATTCATCAGAACTGCTGGTGAGGGACTGCCAAAACATTCCGTGCTTGGCCTCTACTTTGGCAACCTTTTTAGCAAACGCCAATTTTTTCATTTCCTTTTCTACCTCTTCAAGACTCAAATCATATACAAGAGCGATTTCCTTAGAGGCAACGAAACGGAAATATTCAATAAAACATTCCAGAGGCGGTGTTTCCGACGGCTTCGGCTCGTCGCCAAGCATCTCAAATAAGATTTCTTCATATACATGATATGAATAGCTGCCGGGGACCTTAAGTCCTTCGTCTTCATGCTGCGTATTAAAAAACGTCAGCGTCGGGGTGGCTGTAACATCCATCTCAGCCGCGATTTTCATGTCACATTGAAGCGCCTTTACCGCGCTTTGGGAGTGAAGGTCTTTTTGAAATTCCTCGAGATCCAGGCTTGTTTTTGACGCTATTTCCAAAAGCACGTTTTCATCCGTAATATTCTTCTTCGAAACGAACAGACTCTCTTGCATATTCCGAAGAAATTGCATACCGGCTCTTCTTCCTTGAAGTTCGGCTGCCTTAAATGCGAGAGCGGCCATATATGGAGAAGAGAGCGGCTGACCTTGCTCAAACCATACACTGCCGTCACACGGCATACCGGAGCGGCTAGCGATCTTTTCCCAGGCTTCTGCCAGAAGATGTTTTTTACGTTTCTTATTTAACGCTGTAAGGCTTGCGGATGCGATGATGCGTAAGGTGAAAAAACGCCCGTATCTGATTTTCATTTTTTTTATGACAGGCTCTAAGGACCAGCATTCGGGACATAAAGGGTCAACAAACATGTAGATTTCCAGCGGTTTTTTTGGATGGCCGTGGCAATGGGCGAAGTATTGCTCATGCTGATAGTTTGTCAATATGATCGATCCTCCGCTTCTGTTTGATTCACCATATGCCTTGCTGTCAACTCCAGCCGGCCAAACAAAAATTCACGAATATCGCCCTCTAGTCCTACATGGTCCATTGCGTCTTTCATACAGCTGAGCCACGCATCGGCCCTCTCGTTTGTAATTGGAAAGGGTAGATGTCTTGCTCTGAGCATGGGATGGCCGTGTTCCTCAGTATAAAGGGGAGGCCCGCCTAAATACTGTGTCAAAAATTGCTTCTGTTTCCTGGCCGTTTCTGTTAAATCGCTCGGAAATATGGGCTTAAGCAAAGGATGAGACGCGACACGCTCATAAAAAGTATCAACAAGTTGCGATAGAAGTTCTTCTCCAATCGCTTCATAAGGTGCGTTAAACGATTGTCCCATGTTGACTACTCCTTTAAATATGGCTAATAGGAATCATAATTCCTATTGCAAAAAGTTATTTTCTGTATTTATTTCAATTCATCTATGATTTATTTTAGCAACAAGGCATCATTTCTACAAACAAACTGCCTTTTATGTGCTTGAAGACAGGGTTCGGCTTTCGAGCCGGGTTTGTATTTCATATCATATCACATACAAATCATGAATGTGTAAGATTTCACTCCGCAAAAAAACCGGAGGGCAAGAGCCGCTCCGGTTACGCGTAATAGGTTGCTGTTATTTTTTTTACATAGTTTTGAGTTTCTCTGAAAGGCGGAATGCCTCCGTATCGATCAACGTTTCCCGGTCCGGCGTTATAAGCTGCTAACGCCATGGATACATTGCCATCATATTTATCCAGCATTTGTTTTAAATACTTCGTTCCGCCCTCAACGTTTTGCTGCGGATTAAGCGGATTGGAAACGCCAAGTGAGGTTGCTGTTGACGGCATCAGCTGCATTAAGCCCATTGCGCCTGCACCGCTGACGGCTTTTGCATTAAAGCCTGATTCCTGTTTGATGACAGCGCGGATTAATTTTTCATCGACTCCGTATTTGTCAGAGGCTTTTTTTATAGCGCTGTCGATTGAGAAGTCACCCGAACTGATGTTTTTATCCTCTTGTTTGTTTGAGGAGACATCAACAGCGGCTGTTTCAGTGCTTTCACTCGCTTTTGTCATTTGGCCGACATTGCCGTTTGAATAGGAGGTAAGACCGTAAGCTGAAAGCAGTGACGGCGATGTCCCGTAAACGCTGTTCAGCTGGCTTGAAGATGCTGCTGACGCTGTTGTTTGCTGGGACAGTCCATTTGTATATTGGCTGAGCAAGGAGCTGAAGCTTGAAAGCGGGCTTTCGGCACTTTGACCGCCCGTGCTGCTTGCATTTGATATAGACTGTAATGCCTGAAGCTGAAGGAGAGCCGCCCAATTCGTTACGTTCACTATGTCATTCCACCTTATATAGACTTTCGTTTTTCTTCATAAAAACGCTGAATTTTATTTTTGGTTTCGCGCAGAGGAATACTGAATTGCTGAAGCAGCTTTTCAAAGGCCAGTTTGCCTTCATGCCAGTCAGCCGCCTCAAATTCGATTTCATAATCCTCTTTATTTAAATATCGGCTGTGATCTAAAACTATTAAACCTTTTTCTGTTTCTTTTTCTGCACGATTTGTTGCTAAAGATCCAAAATAATGAATGGCGTCTGTATCGATGTGAAGCTTCTTCAGCTGGTCCTCGACAGGGCCTTTCGGAATCGTGAAACGTGTAAAGTCGGATACGCCGGAAAGTTTCTGGTGGGTTTCCAGAAGTCCGACTTCAGCCGGTTCTTTTAACGTCAGCACATACTCGCCATTTTTCTTACGTATTCGAAGCGCCGCATGTTTTTGTTTCAGTGCGAAGCTGTTTGTATCAAAATAGTGATTCTCTTGATTTGTAAATTCTTTTTCTGTCAAGTGCAGTGCTGCAGCTATGTTTTCAAATTCATGTTTTGTCAGCAGATTTTTAAATTCAATTTCAATTTCTTGGCTCATGATTGTCTTCCTTTCAGCTCTGTAAATCTCATTTTTACTATTATCTCTTTAGATGTTTGGTTTATCAATATCGAGCTTGATATGATAAAATGAATCTGTACTTTGTTTATAAAGGAGAGCATTATGCAAAACAGAATCGAAATCTTAAATGCAACACTATCGGACGATGAGCTTCGCCTTACCTGTGAGACAGAAGGGAACGAAGCAGAACGCAAGCCGTCAGGTCAAATGCTTGTTGATTCTGACAACATTGCTTTTGTATACATACTTGAATTAGCTGATTCTTTTGAATATGTCATGATAAAGGAACATATATGGCCTGAACTGAAGCAGGCCCATGATCAAAGAAAACCGATTGTTTTAGAGGCAGGGAAGGAAAGCATTGAGCTGTCAGGCCTCTATGAGGAGCTGGAGTATCTTTTAGAAAATATTAAAGATAATGCGAACTACGGAGAAGAAATGGAAGAAAAAGTGAAACGCGTATTTCTATAGAAACTGGTGCTGAATTGGGGGATGTATGATGGATGACAAGCAATGGGAGCGTTTTTTAGTGCCGTACCGCCAGGCTGTTGAAGAATTAAAAGTGAAGCTCAAGGGGATCCGCACGCTTTATGAATATGAGGATGACCATTCACCGATTGAGTTTGTGACAGGACGCGTCAAGCCTGTGGCGAGTATACTCGAAAAAGCCAGACGGAAAAGCATACCGTTACATGAAATTGAAACCATGCAGGATATCGCAGGCCTTAGGATCATGTGCCAATTTGTCGATGACATCCAATTTGTAAAGGAAATGCTGTTTGCCCGAAAAGATTTCACCGTTGTGGATCAGAGAGATTATATTGCAGAACATAAAGAGAGCGGGTATCGGTCATATCACCTTGTCGTGATGTATCCTTTGCAGACGATATCCGGAGAGAAACATGTTCTTGTTGAAATACAGATCCGTACACTGGCGATGAATTTTTGGGCGACCATTGAGCATTCATTAAATTATAAATACAGCGGAAACATTCCTGAAAAAGTAAAACTGAGGCTCCAGCGCGCTTCTGAAGCGGCTTCGCGGCTTGATGAAGAGATGTCGGAGATCAAGGGTGAAATACAGGAAGCTCAAGCTGCCTTTTCTAGAAAGAAAAAAGGAAGCGAGCATCAATAGGTAAAGGGGAAGAAAAAGCATGAAATTTGCCGTATCGTCAAAAGGAGATAATGTTTCTGATACGCTGAAAAGCAAAATACAGGCGTATTTATTGGATTTTGACATGGAACTGGATGAAAATGAACCGGAAATCGTCATTTCAGTCGGGGGCGACGGGACGCTTTTATACGCTTTTCACAGATACAGCGACAGGTTAGATAAAACAGCTTTTGTCGGCGTTCACACGGGTCATCTTGGGTTTTATGCGGACTGGGTTCCTCATGAAATTGAAAAACTCGTGCTCGCAATTGCGAAAACACCGTATCATACTGTGGAATATCCGCTCCTTGAAGTGATCGTGACCTATCATGAAAATGAGCGAGAGGAAAGATATTTGGCGTTAAATGAATGTACGATTAAAAGCATTGAAGGAAGCCTTGTGGCGGATGTGGAAATCAAAGGGCAGCTCTTTGAAACGTTCCGAGGCGACGGTCTTTGCCTGTCCACGCCTTCCGGGAGCACAGCCTATAATAAAGCGCTGGGCGGAGCAATTATCCACCCATCCATCAGAGCGATTCAGCTGGCGGAAATGGCATCTATCAATAACCGCGTATTCCGGACGGTCGGATCACCGCTCCTTCTCCCTTCCCATCATGATTGCATGATTAAACCGAGAAACGAAGTTGACTTTCAAGTAACAATTGACCATTTAACCCTGCTTCATAAGGATGTAAAGTCCATCCGCTGCCAGGTTGCATCCGAAAATGTAAGATTTGCAAGATTCCGTCCGTTTCCGTTTTGGAAAAGAGTCCAGGATTCATTTATCGGAAAAGGTGAGTAGAAAGAGGACGTATCGTGGAGCAATTTATTATTGAAAAGAACATCACTTCCGCTGAAGACGGAATGACCTTAAAGGAATATGCGGGCGAGCTGGGGATTTCGAAACGTCTGCTGACCGACATCAAGTTTAGCGGAGGAGATCTTCTCATTAACGGTGAGCATGTGACTGTTAAATACGTATTGAGAGAGGGAGACCTTCTTGTTGTAAAGTTTCCTGAGGAACAGGTGAGCGAGACGCTTTTGGCCGAGCCTGTTCCGCTCGATATTCTGTATGAGGATGAACACGTGCTTGTGATAAACAAACAGCCGTATGTGTCATCTATTCCGTCGCGAGAGCACCCGGCGGGAAGCATCGCAAATGGCATCATCCATCACTACCAAAAAAACGGAGTGCGGGCCACGGTTCACCTTGTCACCCGGCTAGATCGGGATACGTCAGGTGTCATGCTGATTGCCAAGCATCGCTTTGCCCACTCCATTTTATCGTCGGCGCAAAAAAACGGCCTTGTGAAACGCAGATATGTTGCGGTTGTGCATGGACATATGACAAAGACAGAGGGAAAGATAGACGCCCCGATTGGCAGACATCCTGACAGTATCATTGAACGGATGGTGACACCGGGCGGTCAGAAGGCTGTTACTCACTTTCGTGTCACACGTATAACAGATGACTTAACCTCGGTGGCATTGCAGCTTGAGACAGGGCGGACCCACCAGATTCGCGTCCATATGAGCTATCTCGGACACCCGCTGTGCGGCGATACGTTGTACGGCGGAACGAGACAAAAGATTGACAGGCAGGCGCTGCACAGTGAGCAGCTGTCGTTTATCCACCCGCTGACGCAGGAGAATATGACGTTTCATGCGGCTCTGCCGCACGATATGCAAGAATTAGTTAAAGGAGAGAATCATTAAAACGATTCTCTCCTTTTTTATATGGGGCGAAATCTAGATTCGTCATAGGGCATAGAGCTTGGAACGGAGACTGTCTCCAGTTCGGGAAAACGCAAGGCCGTCAGTTCATTCCCAAACACACAGCCCGTATCAATGTTAATGGTGCGATTTATGATGCGGGGCTCTTTAACAGGTGTGTGTCCGTATACAACCCATGCTTTCCCATTATAGGCGGCGGCCCAATCCCTCCTGACGGGTCTGCCGTCCGGATACGTTTCACCCGTCACATCGCCGTAAAGCACAAAGTCCTTTACTCTCCTTGTGTTTTTGCCGATATCGTCAGCCTTTATGCCAGCATGGGCGACAACCAATTCTCCATTATGTAAGATGTCGTAAAGCGGCGCAGTTTCATAAAGCTTCATAAATTGTTCGCTGACTTTTCTTCTTTCTTCCTCAGAAAGTGCTTTAAGCTCTGCCGCAGTTGTTTCAAGACCGTGCATCACTTTAACGGGATTTCCTTTTAAGTAGCGGTATAGCTTGTTGCAATGATTTCCCGGGACATAACGCACTGCTCCTTGTTCATAAGCGCCGGCTACAAAGCGGATGACTTCAATTGATTTAGGGCCTCGGTCTGTCAAATCCCCGGCAAAAACAAGCATCCTGCCTTCATCATGTACAGGCAATCCATTTTTTATTGTGTATCCAAGTCTTTCTATCAGGGCTGTCATTTCATCGTAGCAGCCATGAATATCGCTGATAATATCGTAGTAAGCCATGCAGCATCCTCCTTACTCATGATTTTATTTATTATGAAGCAAATTGCTGTGAGTCATCACCAGCTTTTATGTGCAAATTATAGAAGAATCATTTTCTAAAAAAAAATGAGACCTTATTACTTTATTTTTCATCATTACCCTTGTTAAAATCGCGTTATGTTTTTTTAAAAGGAGGTTCAGATTATGGCGCATACATCTGTCGCATCATTAGTTGTCGTACTTATCGTTGCATTTCTAACTCCCATCCTTTTGCATCGGTTTAAACTCAGCATCCCTGTTGTAGTTGCTGAAATTATTATGGGATTGATTATAGGAAAAAGCGGTCTTAATTTAGTTGTGGAGGGTGATACTTGGCTGCAGACGCTCTCTATGCTCGGATTTATCTTTTTAATGTTTTTAAGCGGGCTTGAAATTGATTTTTCATCCTTTGAGAGAGGAAAGAAAAAGCAGTTTCTGCAAAACGGCAAGGAAGCACCCAATACATTTGCCACAGCATCCATTATTTTTATCGGTATTTTTATTTTATCATTGCTGCTGTCCTATGGGTTCGTCTTGGCCGGATTTATCCAAAATGCTTTTTTAATGACGCTTATTATTTCTACGATTTCGTTAGGTGTTGTTGTTCCAACCTTAAAGGAAGAACGGATCATGGATTCAAACATCGGGCAGATTATCCTGCTTGTTGCTGTGATTGCTGACTTGGTCACTATGATTCTTCTTGCTGTATTTTCTTCTCTATACGGAGAGGACAGCGGAAACATGTGGCTCTTGATGATCCTGTTCGCAGCCGGAGTAGTGCTCTACTTCTTCGGTCGGGTCTTCAAACACCGTTCTTTTGTTCAGTCCATGTCAAAAGGGACGATCCAGATCGGGACTCGTGCTATTTTCACCTTAATTATCGTACTGGTGGCTCTGTCTGAATCACTGGGGGCAGAAAATATTCTCGGCGCTTTCTTAGCGGGCGTGCTTGTTTCCCTGCTCTCGCCGAACAAGGAATTGGTTCAGCAGCTTGATTCCTTCGGCTACGGGTTCTTAATACCGATTTTCTTTGTGATGGTCGGTGTAAAATTGGATATTTGGACACTTTTTCAGGACCCGAAAATTTTAGTGATGATTCCGCTGCTGCTTATGGCGCTGTTAGTAAGCAAGATTCTTCCTGTCCTGTACTTGAAGAAATGGTATGATAACCGCACAATATTGGCGTCTGGTTTCCTGCTGACATCAACGCTCTCTCTTGTGATTGCCGCTGCGACAATCGGCCAGCAGCTTCATGTCATCAGCGCGAATATGTCAGGAGCGCTTACGCTGGTGGCGGTTATTGCAAGTATTTTTACCCCAGTCGGTTTTAAAAAGCTGTACAAAAAACAGGAGCAGCCGGAGGAGAAAAAGAAGATCACATTTATCGGCGCTAATCAAATGACACTGCCTGTGACACTTGAATTGCCTGAGAGCGAGTATGAAGTGCGTGTCGTGCACGTTTATCAAGAAAACGCTGCGGAAAAGCTGTCAGACTCAGTATTTTCCGTCGAAACGATTTCTGATTATGAGCATCAAACCCTTGAATCACTCGGTATATTTGATACAGAAATCCTTGTAGTGGCGACAGGGGATGAAGACATGAATACGGACATCGCATTATACGCCAAAGAAAAAGGAACAGAAAGAGTCATTGCCAGCACCGGATCACCGGAGAACGAAGCGAAATTGAAAGAGCAGGGCATCAGCATCTTTTCCATCTTGCTGTCGACCAAAACGCTGCTTCGCGCGCTGATAGAAGCGCCTGGCGTCATGAAACTGCTCACGAACCAGGAGTCTTCGCTGTATCAAATTAATATGGAAAACAGCAAATACGATGGCGTGATTCTCCGAGAATTCCCTTTAACAGGCGACGTGATTTTTGTCAGGATTTTCCGGGGTGTGGACAGCATCGTTCCTCACGGCGATACAAGACTGAAAATCGGAGACCGCTTAATTGTCACCGGATCACGCGGGTACGTAACGGATCTTAAGAAAACATTGGAAGGATAATATCTTGACCAAATAAGGATTCGTGTTAATATAGAGGTGCAGAACAATTCAATATGTATTCGTAAAACCACTAGGGGTGTCCTTTATAAGGGCTGAGATAAAAGTGTGACTTTTAGACCCTCATAACTTGAACAGGTTCAGACCTGCGTAGGGAAGTGGAGCGGTATTTGTGTTATATAACTATGCCAATTCCAAACCACTTTTCCTTGCGGGAAAGTGGTTTTTTTATTTTTCAGACAGGGGGAATGACGTGTGAAGTTTTCAGAAGAATGCCGCAGTGCAGCCGCGGAATGGTGGGAAGGCAGCTTTGTCCATCCGTTCGTTCAGGGGATCGGTGACGGAACGCTTCCGATCGACCGCTTTAAATATTACGTGCTTCAGGATTCTTACTATTTAACTCATTTTGCAAAGGTGCAATCGTTCGGAGCCGCTTATGCGAAGGACCTTTATACAACGGGACGTATGGCCAGCCATGCTCAAGGTACATATGAAGCGGAGATGGCGCTTCATCGCGAGTTTACGGAGCTTTTGGAAATCAGTGAGGAAGAACGGAAGTCATTTAAGCCAGCTCCTACCGCTTACTCCTATACATCCCATATGTACCGTTCGGTTTTGAGCGGGAACTTTGCAGAAATCTTGGCAGCTCTTCTCCCGTGCTATTGGCTTTATTATGAGGTTGGTGAGAAATTGCTGACATGTGATCCGGGGCATCCGATTTACCAGAAGTGGATTAGCACATACGGCGGTGACTGGTTCAGACAGCAGGTGGAAGAACAAATTAACCGCCTGGATGAGCTGGCGGAAAACAGCACGGAGGAAGTGCGCGCCAAGATGAAAGAGAATTTCGTTATTTCGAGCTATTATGAATATCAGTTCTGGGGAATGGCTTATCGAAAAGAAGGCTGGTCAGACAGCGGCGTAAAAGAGGTGGAAGGGCTTGGAGCTGCACGCCATAACTGATGACCGCAAGCCGGTTGAAAATCTAGTGAGATCAATTATAGCTATTCAGGATGAGGTTGATTTCATCCATATTCGTGAACGGTCTAAATCGGCGGCTGACATTTTGAAACTGCTGGAGCTTATTTCTGAAGGCGGTGTTGATAAGCAAAAGCTGGTGATGAATGGCCGGGTTGATATTGCGCTTTTTTCAAATATTCACCGCGTTCAGCTGCCGAGCAGCAGCTTTTCGCCGAAACAAGTAAGAGCCAGATTTCCTCACCTGCACATTGGGCGATCGGTGCATTCACTGGAGGAAGCGCTTCAGGCAGAAAAGGAAGACGCTGATTATGTTTTGTTCGGCCATGTGTTTGAAACGGATTGCAAACAAGGACTTGAGGGCAGAGGCGTGTCTTTGCTTTCAGAAATCAAACAGAGGATCTCGATTCCGGTTATTGCAATTGGCGGAATGACACCTGCCAGATTAAGAGAAGTGAAACAAGCAGGTTCAGACGGTATCGCTGTCATGTCTGGAATTTTTTCTTCCGATGATCCTTTGGAAGCTGCCAGACGATATTCCCGCAAGCTAAAGGAGATTCAGTATGAAAAGGCATTATGATGCAGTTGTCATTGGAGGCGGAATCATTGGTTCCGCGATAGCTTATCAGTTGGCAAAAGAAAAGAAAAACACCGCATTGCTTGAAAGCGGAACAATCGGCGGCAGAACAACAAGCGCCGCGGCAGGGATGCTTGGCGCCCATGCTGAGTGCGAGGAGCGGGATGCGTTTTTTGATTTCGCCATGCACAGTCAGCGTTTGTATCAGGGTCTTGGAGAGGAGCTGTTTGCCTTATCCGGCATTGATATCAGAAGGCATGATGGCGGTATGTTTAAGCTTGCATTCTCAGAAGAAGACGTGTCACGCCTGAGACGTATGGACGATTTGGATTCTGTCAGCTGGCATACAAAAGAAGAAGTGCTGGAAAAAGAGCCGTATACGGCCGGTGAGATTTACGGGGCGAGCTTTATTCAGGACGATGTTCATGTTGATCCTTATTTTGTATGCAAGGCATACGCTAAATCGGCTAAAGCGCTTGGTACGGAAATTTTTGAGCATACTCCTGTTCTCGATGTGACACGTGGCGGTGAATCCATTTTGGTCAAAACAGCGTCCGGTGACGTGCATGCAGACCATGTCGTGGTTGCCAGCGGGGTCTGGAGCGGGATGTTTTTTAAACAGCTCGGGTTGAACCAGTCATTTTTTCCTGTAAAAGGAGAGTGCTTGTCTGTTTGGAATGATGATATTCCGCTGACAAAAACACTTTATCATGATCATTGCTATATCGTACCGAGAAAAAGCGGCAGACTGGTTGTCGGCGCGACGATGAAGCCTGGTGATTGGAGCGATAAGCCGGATCTTGGCGGACTTCAGTCGGTTATGGAAAAAGCGAAAACGATGCTGCCGGCGATTCAGAATATGAAGGTTGATCGTTTTTGGGCGGGACTGCGTCCAGGGACAAAGGACGGAAAACCATACATTGGCAGACACCCTGAGGACAGCCGCATTTTATTTGCGGCGGGCCATTTCAGAAACGGGATTCTGCTTGCTCCTGCAACGGGTGCTTTCATCGGTGATCTCATGATGAATAAAGAGGTCAAGGCAGACTGGCTACACGCCTTTCGAATTGATCGCAAGGAGGCGGTTCAGATATGATGCTTCAGCTGAACGGTAAACAAGTTGAGTGGGATAGAGACACAGGTACGATTCAGGATCTGCTTGCGTCTTATCAGCTTGAAAATAAAATCGTGATCGTTGAAAGAAATAAAGAAATTATCGGCAAAGAACAATATCACGAGGTAGAGCTTTCTGATCGTGATGTCATCGAAATTGTCCATTTTGTAGGAGGCGGATGAGAATGTTAACAATTGGCGGGAAACAGTTTCAATCAAGGTTGCTGCTGGGCACGGGAAAATATCCATCGTTTGACATTCAAAAGGAAGCGGTGGCTGTTTCAGAGTCTGATATTTTAACTTTTGCTGTGCGGAGAATGAATATCTTTGAAGCGTCTCAGCCTAATTTTCTGGAGCAGCTTGATTTATCCAAATATACGCTTCTGCCAAATACAGCAGGCGCCAGCACGGCGGAAGAAGCAGTTCGAATTGCACGGCTTGCGAAAGCATCCGGGCTTTGTGACATGATTAAAGTCGAAGTCATCGGGTGCAGCCGTTCCTTGCTGCCCGATCCTGTGGAAACGTTAAAAGCGTCTGAACAGCTTCTTGAAGAAGGATTCATTGTACTGCCGTACACCTCGGATGATGTGGTGCTGGCGAGAAAGCTTGAAGACCTTGGTGTTCATGCCATTATGCCGGGGGCTTCTCCGATTGGATCGGGACAGGGGATTTTAAATCCTCTGAATCTGTCATTTATCATTGAACAGGCGAAAGTGCCGGTCATCGTGGATGCCGGAATCGGATCGCCAAAAGATGCGGCATATGCAATGGAGCTTGGAGCGGACGGCGTACTGCTGAATACAGCCGTATCAGGCGCGAACGATCCGGTGAAAATGGCACACGCCATGAAGCTCGCAGTAGAAGCAGGACGTCTATCTTATGAAGCAGGCCGCATTCCAGCCAAGTCATATGGGACGGCAAGCAGTCCGGGAGAAGGTCTTCCTGTATGACGGACAGGTATTCCAGACAGGAGCTATTTGCTCCAATCGGCCGCGAAGGCCAGAAGAAACTGAGAGAGGCGCGCGTTGTGATCATCGGCGCCGGCGCACTGGGAACAGCCAGCGCAGAGATGCTGGTGAGAGCGGGAGTCGGATCGGTGAAAATCGCCGATAGAGATTACGTCGAATGGAGCAATCTGCAGCGCCAGCAGCTTTACACAGAAAATGATGTCAAAAAGGAACTGCCGAAAGCAGCAGCTGCTGAGCAGCGTCTTCGTTCCATTAACAGTGATGTGGATGTGACCGGACTTGTCATGGATGTCACAGCAGAAAACGTATCGGAGCTGATTCGCGGCGCATCAATCATTGTAGATGCCGCCGATAATTTTGAAACCCGGCTCATTGTTAACGATGCTGCGGTGAAAGAAGGCATTCCGTTTCTTTACGGCGCTTGTGTGGGGAGCTACGGTCTCGCGTTTACTGTATTGCCGGGAGTAACACCCTGCCTTCATTGTTTACTCGATACTCTTCCGATTGGCGGTGCGACATGCGACACAGCCGGCATTATCAGCCCGGCTGTTCTGCAGGTTGCTGTCCTTCAGGTGACAGACGCCCTGAAACTGCTGACGGGAGAGGAAGGCGAGCCCGTGCTGCGCTCCTTTGATCTGTGGAAAAATGAGCGGTCAGAGGTAAGAGCAGCGGGACTTAAAAATGACTCGTGTCCAAGCTGCGGGACAAAGGATTTTCCGTTTTTATCATACGAAAACCAAACGAAAGCAGCAGTATTGTGCGGCAGAAACACGGTGCAAATCAGATCCTCTTTCACAAAAGAAGCAGATCTTGACGTGATGGCGGGACAGCTGAGGCAGGCGGGGCTAGAAGTAGCAGCGAATCCGTATTTAATATCCTGCCGCTCGGATGACATGAAAATGGTGCTGTTTAGGGACGGCAGAGCATTGATCCATGGAACAAATGATATTGTCAGGGCAAAATCCATCTATCATAAATGGATCGGGTAATAAAAGGAGTGTAGTTTGATGAGTATATATAAAGCTTTGACGATCGCCGGCTCTGACTCAGGCGGCGGCGCGGGGATACAGGCAGATATTAAAACCTTTCAGGAGCTTGGTGTATTCGGAATGTCTGCCATTACGGCGGTAACTGCTCAAAATACACTTGGCGTCCACGGCGTGTATCCGCTGACTGCAGAGGCATTGAGAGAGCAAATTGACGCTGTGGCGGAGGATTTGAGACCGGACGCGGTAAAAACAGGAATGCTTTGGAATGCAGAAATGATTGAAGAAGTGGCAAGGAAAATTGATCAATACGAATTAAGCCGGGTGATCGTTGATCCGGTTATGATCGCAAAGGGAGGGGCGTCCTTGCTGCGCGATGAATCAATCGTTACGCTGAAGGAGCTGCTGATTCCAAGAAGCTATGCGATCACGCCGAATGTGCCGGAAGCAGAAGCGCTGACGGGTATGGCGATCCGTTCGCTTGATGACCGGAAGAAAGCTGCGGAACAGCTGGTGAAGATGGGTGCGCAGCATGTGATTATCAAAGGCGGGCACCAGCCTGAGGACCATCACATTACTGACCTTCTTTTTGATGGAAACATGTTTATGCAAATCAGCCATCCTTATATCGATACGAAGCATACGCATGGCACAGGCTGCACCTTTGCTGCGGCTTTAACAGCCCAAACCGCTAAAGGAGACAGCATCCATCAGGCATTCGAGATTGCTGCCAACTTTGTCCGCGAAGCTGTGGAAAATACGCTCGGCATCGGATCGGGCCACGGGCCGACAAATCATTTCGCTTTTATGCGAAACAGCTTAAAAATAAACCGATGAGACCACCTGCTTATGGTGGTCTCTTTCATGTTTGACTTTGGTATGCGCTTTTCATCTGGACAAGGTTATGATATGATAGGTATTAAGATCAGGTACTAATACTATGTCTTTAACAAATATAGGAGGCTTTATACATATGAATTTTTCACTTGAAGGCCGCAACATTGTTGTTATGGGAGTAGCCAACAAACGCAGTATCGCTTGGGGGATTGCGCGCTCTTTACATGAAGCGGGCGCACGATTGATTTTCACATATGCAGGTGAACGCCTGGAGAAATCTGTTCATGAACTCGCTGGAACTTTAGAGCGAAACGATTCCATTATCCTTCCTTGCGACGTGACAAACGACGCGGAAATCGAAACTTGTTTCGCAAGCATAAAGGAGCAGGTCGGTGTGATCCACGGTATCGCCCATTGTATCGCGTTTGCCAACAAAGAAGAGCTTGTCGGCGAATACTTAAACACAAATCGTGAGGGCTTCCTTCTAGCTCACAACATCAGCTCATACTCACTGACCGCTGTCACAAAAGCGGCGCGTCCGATGATGACTGAAGGCGGAAGCATCGTAACGCTGACTTATCTTGGCGGAGAGCTCGTTATGCCGAACTACAACGTGATGGGTGTAGCGAAAGCTTCTCTTGACGCAAGTGTGAAGTACTTAGCTGCTGACTTAGGAAAAGAAAATATCCGCGTTAACAGCATTTCTGCCGGTCCGATCAGAACATTGTCTGCTAAAGGCATCAGTGACTTCAACTCCATCTTAAAAGACATCGAAGAGCGTGCGCCGCTACGCCGCACGACTACACCTGAAGAGGTGGGAGATACAGCAGCATTTTTATTTAGCGATATGTCCCGAGGCATCACAGGTGAAAATCTTCATGTTGATTCAGGTTTCCATATCACTGCCCGCTAAGCAGATTCACCATCAAGCAGTCCCATATAGGGATTGCTTTTTTATTTCTTCTGATTTTCAGCATTCTGTCATATAGATAGAATATGACAGAATCGGAGGGATGAAGATGTCTAATAAGAAAAGAAACGCGGATAAAAAACCGCTCATGTATATTGTTCAGCCGGATTATATGGAAACACGCTCGTCCATGCAGGAGATCGTCATTAAAAGAAAAGCCAAATCGGCTCCGACAAAAGCAGAGGAACAGCCGGTTTATCATGAAAAAGAGCGGGAAGACATTCAGGTAAAAGGTGCCATTGAAACAGAGGAAAAAGAGCGGGAAGACATTCAGGCAAAAGATGCTCAGCAAACAGAGAAAAAACAGGCAGAGGAACAAGTGAGTCAGCAAAAACAAGAGGCGAGAGAGTCGGAGAACCAGAAAAAGCAGCAGGAACCGTTAGAAGAGCCGCAGGCAATTGAAGACACCGCCAAACAGCATCCTCAGGAAGCGGAAAAAAAGGAAGAGCCTGCACCTGAAGCCCGTAAGCCTGAAAAGGAACCGGAGGCCGTTCATAATGCAGCTAAAGCTGAAGAAAAGACACCGCCGGCCAGAAAAGTGAAAAAACCGATGAGCAAGATGTCCATCCATGAAAAAATCGACTTTTTAACAAAACTGCCGCATAACATGCCGAGAGCGCTTTGTCTGATTGAAGCCAATGGGAAAACGTACAGAGGCGTGATTGTCGGAAGAAGAAATGATTCTGTTCTGCTTCGGACGACCGGAAACGGCGCTCCGACTGAGCTGGCGATCGATGATATCACATCTTTGCACCCGTTAGGTTTTTAATGAAAGCAAAAAGCTGCCCGGCAGATCGTTCCGGCAGCTTTTTTACATAGAGAAAAGCCTGCAAATCTGCAAGCTTTTCCGCCTTATCATGAATGATGATGTGTACGATTGATTAAACGGGGATTTAAGCAATTGATCGCGCAGAAGCAGTCTAAATCCACTTCAATGCAGTAGTGCGTTTTTTCAAGTCGGAACACTTCACAAATCGTGTCTTTATCGGTGAAGTCCAAAATGTGTTTATGTTCGTCAAAAGCGATTAATAAGGATAGCGTTGCGCAGCTGCCATGAACTTTTTCCACTCTAAAAAATACTGTATTAAAGCAAGGTCCGTTATCCAGCTCGCCGACATTACCGAAGGCGACTAAAGGCTTTGATTTTGATGTAAATATTGCAAAAGGCACTGTATCGCCTAATGAATGGCTTACAGACAAAAGCTTAGAGTGGCAGCCGGCCGGGCAATCCTCTTCAACCGCATTTTGCAGATCTTCAATTTGTTCTACCGCTTCACGCACGCAGCTTGATGTTTTCTGGCTCATATATTATCCCTCCTGCCTTGTAATTTTGAGACTGGCGAAATGATGGAGAGTCAGCTGCCTCACTTTCGAAGCAGCTGAATGATTTGCACTTGTAATAGAGCTTGGAAGGGGATTCCTCTTTACAAGTGTTTATCCATTGTGATGATGCTTTTTATCCTTATGAGGCGAAGTTCTGTCAACTAATTCTGGTGACAGGCATTGAATCGCACAGAAGCATCCGAGATCCACTTCGATGCAAAAATCTGTTTTTTCGAGCCCGAAGAAATCTGGGTCACAAGGGTGGCAAACACTTAAGGTATCGCCTTTGACATCGACCGGGCGTAAAATAGAGAGTGTTGCACAGCAATCGCATAATTTTTCAACGCGGAAGAAAATGGACTCAAAGCATTGCATATCATCCACAAATCCCCCCACGTTTCCGAATGTGGAGAACAATCCGCCTTTTTTATCAAAAACGAGAAACGGAATTGTGTCTTTTCCAGCAATCGTCGGGTTTAAAAGGTTGGTATAGCAGCCAGTCGGACACTGTTCTTCAACTGCCTCCTGCTCTGCTAAAATCTTTTCCACTGCATCGCATACACAGTTCTCATGCCGGCCATGGGTTTTTCCGCAGCTCATTGATTTCAGCTCCTTCTTATAGGGTATTTGACTTTAGTCCTTAACAACATATGTACTCGTGCCTCACTTGGTGTGGGTGAACGTCTATATAATCATCATATGCTGGGAAAATAAGAAAAAGCAGAGCGTTTTTAGCTCTGCTTTTAGAGTTAGAGGACGAGTGTGATGGCTAAGAGTGCCACAAGTGTGTTAGTAGCTGTGGAAACCAATGTTGCTATATCAGCATCTACTGTTGTGATATTTACGCCCCGGGAGCATTCGATGAGAAGTTTTTGGCGGTTTACTTGTTTGTTAGCTGAAAGCTGCAATAAATCTTGTGCGACTAATTCGGCAATTACTCCGTCTGCAATGGATGTGAGAGCTACTGTTAGGACAGCTGCATTAACCGCCGTTACAACTGATGTTACGGCTTGAACGTCTGTAGATGAAACGTTGATATCACAAGAGTCTCTGATAATAATTGTTTCATCGGAGACTTGTTTATTGAGATTTGCCTGAGCCAGATTTTGGTCAATAAAGGCGTTGTCGTTGCCAAAAAACCCATTATCATTACAGCAAACATCGCAATGACATTTTCTTTCTTCTTTTTTATCTTTTTCTTTTTCGTCTAACGGATGGTCACAGTCAGGATCAAGTGCAACCCAAGAGTATGGTCTGCTTTCCATATCTATTCCTCCTTTTCTTTTACTGTTATTAAATGAGCGAGCCTCATACTTTGACTGAGGCATATATCTTGATGAAAAACCCTATTTTTTATGATTGGTTTGAATTGTTATTGTTTTGCCGTCTTTGTCTGAGCTGTTCAATTAATTGCTCTCTGCGGCTTAGCGGTTTTTCGTTCTTTTTCTCTTGCGCGGCGGCTTCTTCTTTTTTCTTCTTTTGATTTTCAACTAATGCAGCTGATTTAGCCTGCAAGTCTTTTACCAGATTCAAGAGCATTTCTTTTTCTTCATCTGATACTTTTTTCATTTTGTCTTTCGTGACACCGTGTTTAAGAAAGATATTTTGAACCAGCATTTTCGTCATTGGATCAGCTTCCGGAAGCTTTTCAAGCTCTTCTTTGATTTTATCGTTATCTGACATTTGTTTTCACCTCGGCTTTTAAGTTTGTGAAAAGAAAGGCTTAAAGGACGTCGATTTCAAGGAGAATGCTGTTAAGCACCTGAAGCAAAATTTGTACAAAGGTTATTATTTCGTCGGCAGATAAAGTAATTTTGATATTTCGGCTATTGATAATTTTAATGATGGTTCTTTTTTTGATTTGGGAATTATCGAGAATGAGTATTTCGCTTGCTACTGCGTCAGCTAAATCCTCGTCGGCGATGACGAGCTGTGTTGCCAGGATAATCATTGTTGTGACCAAGGCTTGTATAGAAAGGGCAGCTGTTATATGTGACGTATCTATTGTGATATTTTCGCAATCAATGACTTCGATCTGCTGCTCGAATTCGCTAGATAATTGCTCAAATATTTCAGGATGCAGGGATTCAACTTTTTCTTCAAATGACATAACCTTCACTCCTTTCTTATCCATACTGTATATAATGCAGAACAAGTGCAGAGCGGAATAAGAAAAATAACCAATTTTCAACAGGACAAGATACAAATTCATGAAAGCTAGGGTTTCTGCATATATGTGAAGGGGATGATGAAAGGAGTGAACCAGTGGTTATCAATTGGCTGTCTCTTTTCCTTCTTTCGCTTGCGGTCTTCCGGCTCGCGCGTCTTTTCGTGTTTGACACGATTATGGCGCCGCTTCGCAGTCTGTTTCATGAAGAGAAGGAGGAAAAGGATGCGGACGGGAACATTGAAACGTATATTGTCATAAAGGGAACGGGTGTGAGGGCGTTTATCGGTGAATTGCTGAGCTGCTATTGGTGCACAGGCGTGTGGTGCGCCGGCTTTTTGATTTTATGCCAGGCCTTTATTCCAGAGGCGGCCCAGTGGCTGGTTTTACTGCTGGCGATCGCAGGGCTGGCCGGTATTATTGAAACCCTTGTATCAAAATGGCTGCAGGAATGAGGCATTCCCACCAGCAACTTTCCGTCAGTATCCGCATAAAGTAGCATATATGACATAAGGAAAGGAAGGGATCAAAGTGAATCAATTTAACAAACCTTCCCAAAAAACTCCATATACAGATTCATCGTATCAAACAAAAAAGATCAAAAAGAAAGGCTGCGGGTGCGGCAGTAAAAAGAAAAAACCTCAATAGCCTGACACTGACAAGAGACCGGAGATGTCCGGTTTTTTGTTTTTTTAACAATGCTGATTCGCTCAGCATATGTCATGAGAGGGGGGATCTCATGAACGAGTTTGAAAAATTCATAGAGGGCAGGTATGGACCGCACGATCAAAAGCAAAACAAACATGACAAGACAATCAAACATATTGAAAAGGAACTGGCTTTATTTGATGAAGCCGGCCTGTCGTTTGAACAAGAAATTGAAGAATTGGCTGAAAAGACGGAAGACTTACTGAAAAAACGGCAGGCTCAGCATGATCCATCATAAATCCGCAAACGCCCTATGCGGATATCCAAGCCGATCATGATGTCTCACATAGTGTATAGAGAGTAAAGGAGGTGCTTAGTTATGGGATTTGGTTACGGAGGCGGCTGCTACGGCGGCGGTTATGCTGGAGGATATTCAGGCGGTTACGGTTCAACATTCGTTCTTGTGGTCGTACTGTTCATTCTTCTCATCATCGTAGGTGCATCTTTTTTTAACTACTAAGAAATGAATGAAGGAGGAAGTACGGATGATTTCCGTGCTTCTTCCTTACATTGTGTACCCTTTGCTGCTTTTTAAATCAGTAACTTATTTTTGATTGCAAATCATCACATTATGCGTAAAGCGTTCATACAATACTGTATTACTCCGCCAAAAGGAGGCGTATCATGGATAATCAATTTTTTAAGAACATTGAAAAGAAAACAGGCGTGAACATGCAGGATGTCATGAATCTTGCAGGATCACTTCAAAACGCCAATTTTAAAGATGAAAACACAGTCCGCAGTGTCATTAAACGCGTGGCGCAGCTGGCAAACAGACGCGTGCCGAAAGAAATGGAAGATAAGATTGTCCAGTCCATTACAAGCGGAAAAGAAAAGCTTGATTTTGGAACGATTTCTAAAATGTTGGATAATAAATAAGCGGATGGCCTGGGCAGCGGGCCTTTTTTACAGTGAAAAACCCGGCAGGATCACTGCCGGGCTGTTTATTTGGGCAAAGGCTGTTTCGTTTGCTGCAAAAGAGGATACAAAAACCTTGAACGGTGGGCGGTTTTGCCGCGCCTGTTTGCGGGACAAGACAAATATAAATGCTGTTTGGCCCGTGTCATTGCAACATACAGAAGGCGTCTTTCCTCCTCAAGCGGAGCTTCGTCTCCCTTTCTCGCTGTTTCTAGTGAGAAATCATGCGGGATGGAGCCGTCTACCGTGCCTAATACATAGACGGTTTTGAATTCGAGACCCTTTGAACGGTGAATGGTCATCAGCTGCACGCCGTTTTCATCCGTTTTGTTTTTTTCAGCAGCCCGCATGTGATCGACATGGGCGAGAAAGTCAGGGATGGTTTTGAATTTTTTGGCGACAACCTTAACGTCACGCAGGTCATCAGAGCCTTTTTCCAGCTTATTTCCTTCGTTGCCCCGTTTTTTTAAGTATTCGGAGAAGCCCATTTTTCCTTCGGCAAAGGTAATGGCTTCCACCGGCTTCATGGTGCGGATGCTTGCGAAAAAGGGCACGATTTTTTTGATTTTATCCAGCTGGAACGGCTTCAGATCCGGCAATTTGGCCAGCGCTTTGATCATGGAGCAGTCCTCGGTAATCGAGAGCGCCTTCAGCGTGTTTAAAGCAGACTGTTTTAGAAATAAGGCAGGCAGCAAGTGCTTAATCGCTTCAGTATCATCCTCGTTTTGGCTTGCGTACAAGTATGCGAGTATCTGGCGGACGATCCTTCTGCTGTAAAAGGACTGGACGCCGCGATCTGCGGTATACGGAATGGATGATTGATGAAGCCTTTCATAAATGGCGCGGCCGGCGCTGTTTGTGCGGTAGAGAACCGCAAAATCTTCAGGTTTTGCGCCGTTTTGAATTTTTTCTTTCATATCGGAAACCACCATTGTCGCTTCTTCTTCTTCGTCATAAGGATAAAACAGCACAGGGACCTGTGCGTCGTCACGAGCGGCTTCCAGCATCTTGGCATACCTGTTTTTGTTCTTTTTCACGACAATATCAGCACTGGAAACGATAGGATGTGTTGAACGGTAGTTCGCTGTTAAATAGATTGTTTTGGCACCGGGATAATCCTTTTGAAAATCCAGAATAAAAGAAGGGCTGCTGCCGCGAAACGCATAGATTGACTGATCATCGTCACCGACACAGCACAGGTTTTGTTCCGGACTCGCCAGCATTTGCATGATTTTATATTGAACCGGATTAATGTCCTGAAACTCATCGATTAAAATATACGTAAACCTAGATTGATATTGCTCCAGAAGGTCAGGCCGTTCTATAAACAGTTCATAGCAGGCTGACGCCATATCATCAAAATCAAATTGGCGGTGTTCTTTTTTCTGGCGTTCATAATATTCGTATAGGCGGTAGACTTGTTTTTCCCACTCATCCTTTAAAGGAATACGTTCATTCGGCAAATAAGTGTTTTTCCAGAAGCCGATTTGCTGCAATGCCTGATCGACGGGGAACTCTTTCTCATCTACGCCTTCTTCATAGAGTGCTTTTTTTATATATTGTTCCTTTTGCCACTCCATTTTCAGCAAATGCTCGCCATTCCATTTGGCAGAATCATAGTGATACAGGATTTTATAAAACAAGCTGTGGAATGTTCCGGTGACAAGTCTTCTGACTTTTGACGGCTGTAATCCGTACTGCTTCGCCATGCGATCTTTCATTTCCGCGACGGCTTTTGTTGTAAAGGTGACAAGCAGCATATGTTCCGGCGGTATGTCTAAGTGTTCGATCATGTGGGCAGCGCGCGCGGTCAGCACACGTGTTTTTCCGCTTCCTGCACCGGCAAGCACCAATAAAGGGCCTTCCGTTTCCGTGACAGCTTTCAGCTGATCTGTGTTTAAGCCGACAGTCGGAAAAAGGCTCATATCAGGTGTTTCCGGTCTTTTTATAAAAGGTGTACCGGGTTTAATATGTCTTGGAGTCTGCCAATCCGTGACACCGGGTGCCGGATCAGCTGATATTGCTTTTCCTTTAGGCAAACGAAAGACGCCGGATTCCTGAAAGTCTTCTTTTCTCTCTTCTTTCGCCGGTTTCGGTTCGCAGGCTTCCTCACACGCCGGGAAATCACCAGGCTGCCGATGAATAAATGCAGGCGGTTCAGCGATGTTGAGCCTTAACAAAACAGGCTTTCCGCAATGAGAACAAAATAAATTCCCTTTTATTCCTTCTTCATAGAGGAATTGATAATGTTCTCTCGAATATGTATGTAAATGTATTGTTCGATCATTCAGTCGGGCGCATTTCAAAAAGGGGTCCTCCCAATAAAAAGGTGTTCATTACAGACAAAGACTATCATATCAAAAGAAACGTGTTTCAAAAAGTAAGTTTAAGGGAAAAGAACAGCAGAAGGGTGGGTATCGTATGATATATGCAGGTCAGATTCAGAACCAGCAATACGCTCAATATGCCAATCGCACAATAGGCCATAAACAGGATTATGCCGGAACAGAGAAGATCAGCTATGTCCCGTTTCAGCGGGTATACAAGGAACTTGAAAAGCAGCAGGAGAATCTAACGGCTGCTGAAAGGAAAGTAAACGAGGCGAAACGTAAGCGCTCTCTTTATAAAAGATTGCGAGAAAAAGGGATAGGCACATCTATTAATCGATATGTATAAAAAACCGTTCACATGAGAGAGCGGTTTTTTATATGCGAAAAAATCCGGATCTCAGAAGACCCGGATGGTGTTTAATCCTTAATCATTTGCAAATGGGGAATGCCGGCATCGAGAAATTCCTCTTCAGACAGCACCCGATATCCATGTTTTTTGTAAAATGGCACCGCTTGTGTTTGTGCATTTAACATAAAACCTGAAGCACCGCCGTCTGCTGCCGCTTTTTCCAGCGCTTTCATAATGATGCCGCCGACACCGGCTGCGCGGTGGCTTTTCAATACACAAATTCGCTCTAACTTGCCGTAGCCGTCCTTCATGCGCCATCTTCCGGCGCCGACAGGATTTTCACCGTCATACACGACGATATGCTCTGACTCATTTTCAAGTTCGTCAATTTCTTCTTCAACTGGTACGTTCTGTTCTTTGACAAAGACTTCTTTTCTTACATAAAATGCATCTTTCATTTGATTTTCATTTTTTGCGATAACTGCTTCCAATCGTTTATTCTCCTCCGCCTAACAGGAACGTTTCATATACCGTCCACGAACCGTTTTCCAATTGATACAGCAGATGAAAACGGTCAACAATTTCTTCATGAGATACTTCCTGCATTTTTAACTGCCCTAATACATCCGAATGCTCATCGTCGGAAAGGTTTTGGCCGACCGTCACATGCGGAACAAAATTGTATTCCTGATTACCGGCTAATACACCGGTGTAAAGTTTTTCATTCAGTGTTTTTAATTCTTCCGTCGGTTCTGCTTTAATGTAAATGACATTATTGACAGGCGCAAAAGAACTGTATTTGGTCATTTTGAGAACAATCGGATGAGATTCTTTAGCGATTTCTCTCAATTGTGATACCAATTCACCGGCTTCCTCTTCCGTAAATTCAAATGAAGATCTCAGCGTCAAATGAGGCGGGATCAGGGAATAGCTCGGATCATAGCGCTTTCTGTAAGAGTTCGCGAGATCTTGCAGTTTTTTTGATGGAAATAAAACAATTCCGTATTTCATAGTATGTCCCTCCTGAAAATAAAGTATGTTAGAGCATTTTTTTGAGAGCCGGCGTAATGAGCGGCTGCCAGTATGTCCACTTGTGGTCTCCGTCAAACGGCTCAAAATAATAATCGGAAAGCTTCTCCTCCAAGAGCTTTTTCAGCTCCTGATTCGGTTCTGTGAAGTCCAAAATATTGCCGTCTGTCGTATGGACGTCTGTTTCTTTTGTTCCGATTTGGTGATAAAGAGAGAGGTGTTTGATGTCGTCTGACTGTTTCACGGCTTCTAATACATGTTGATCTACATAGGGAGACTGCATGATGATGTTACCAAACATATTCGGATAATCAAGCGCTGTCATAAGAGAAACTGTCGCTCCGAGAGAATCACCGATCAGTGTCCGCCCGTAGCCGACTTGGTACGTCGGAAATTCATGGTCCGCAAAAGGAACTAGCTCGTGGGCAATAAATCGTTTATATGCCGAAAACTTAGAACCTTCCGGATGATAGGTTTTTCTGCGTTCTTTTACATCCTTGTAAGGAACACCGATAATAATGCATCGGTCTATTTCTCTTTTGGACAGCAATTCCTCCACTTGTCTGCCGATTCTCCCCAGCCTGAAATAATCGTGGCCGTCCTGCGCGATAATAAGATGATATTTATAAAGAGGGGAGTAGTTTGACGGCAGATAAACGAGTACTGTCATTTCCTCGTTAAGCTCTTTTGAAAAGAGCTTCATTTCTTGAACTGTGCCGTTTTTCGGTGCCATAATACATTCCTCCAGGACATCACTAGACTTTCTTGCGTTTGAAATTATTGTACCATGAATTATTAGAAATTTCTCTCTTTAAACAGTTCGGTGCCCGAAGAAAAAAGTATTGAAATAAACTGCAAATTGCGCTAATATAAAACAATCAGAAAATTGAAATCGATATTTCTTATCGTGAGAGGTGGAGGGACTGGCCCTTAGAAACCTCAGCAACCGGCTTGTTTTGCATACGTGCAAAGCGCCAAGGTGCTAAATCCAGCAAGCGTACTATGCTTGGAAGATAAGAAGAAGCGTTAAACCCCTTCTTCTTATGAAGAAGGGGTTTTTTATTATGAAAAGGGAAGGTGTCAGCTATATGTCACAGCACGTTGAAACGAAATTAGCCCAAATCGGAAACCGAAGCGACGATGTAACGGGAACAGTGAGTCCTCCTATTTATTTATCAACAGCATACCGCCACAGAGGGATCGGCGAATCGACCGGATTTGATTATGTTCGGACAAAAAACCCGACACGCCAGCTTGTTGAGGACGCGATTGCCAGTTTAGAAAATGGAGCGAGAGGGCTTGCCTTCAGTTCGGGAATGGCAGCGATTCAAACGATTATGGCGCTGTTTAAAAGCGGGGATGAACTGATCGTTTCATCGGATTTGTATGGCGGCACGTACCGTCTGTTTGAAAATGAATGGAAAAAATACGGCTTGACCTTTTATTATGATGATTTCAGCGATGAGGACTGTTTACGCTCCAAGATTACACCAAATACAAAAGCGGTGTTTGTGGAAACACCGACAAATCCGCTGATGCAGGAGGCGGACATTGAAAAGATCGCCCGGATCTCAAAAGAGCACGGTCTTCTGGTGATTGTTGATAACACATTTTATACACCGGTTTTGCAGCGTCCGCTTGAGCTCGGAGCTGACATTGTCATTCACAGCGCAACCAAATATTTAGGCGGCCATAATGATTTGCTCGCAGGCCTTGTTGTTGTAAAGGATGAACAGCTTGGAGAAGAAATGTTTCAGCATCAAAACGCCATCGGCGCGGTCCTGCCTCCGTTTGACTCATGGCTTTTGATGAGAGGAATGAAGACGCTCAGTCTCAGAATGCGCCAGCATCAGGCGAACGCGCAAGAGCTTGCGGCCTTTTTAGATGAGCAAGAAGAAATCAAGGATGTGCTTTACCCGGGAAAAGGAGGCATGCTGTCCTTCCGTCTGCAAAAAGAAGAGTGGGTGAATCCATTTCTAAGAGCACTGAAAACGATTTGCTTTGCTGAAAGCCTCGGCGGGGTGGAGAGCTTTATTACATACCCTGCCACACAGACGCACATGGATATTCCTGAAGAAATCCGTATCGCAAACGGGGTCTGTAACCGTCTTCTGCGTTTTTCAGTCGGAATTGAACATGCGGAAGATTTAAAAGAGGACCTAAAACAGGCGTTATGTCAGGTCAAAGAGGGAGCTGTTTCATTTGAGTAATCACAATTGGACGCTGGAAACCCAGCTCGTGCACAATCCATTTAAAACAGACGGTGCAACCGGGGCGGTCAGTGTACCGATCCAGCACGCATCGACCTTCCATCAATCTTCATTTGAAGAATTTGGCGCATATGATTACAGCCGCTCAGGCACGCCGACAAGAACGGCTCTCGAAGAAACAATTGCCGCACTGGAAGGCGGAACGAGAGGTTTTGCTTTCAGTTCAGGCATGGCTGCGATCTCAACAGCATTTTTACTTCTCTCACAGGGCGATCACGTTCTTGTGACAGAAGATGTATACGGCGGAACCTTCCGCATGGTGACAGAGGTTTTGACCCGTTTTGGCATTGAGCACACGTTTGTTGATATGACGGATATCAACGAAGTGGCGCGGAATATCCAGCCAAACACAAAGGTCATTTATATGGAGACACCGTCAAATCCGACACTTGGAATTACTGATATTAAAGCGGTTGTCCAGCTTGCAAAAGAAAACAGCTGTCTGACCTTTCTGGATAACACATTCATGACACCGGCACTGCAGCGCCCGCTTGATCTCGGCGTGGATATTGTGCTTCACAGCGCAACAAAATTCCTGAGCGGACACAGCGATGTGCTGTCAGGACTGGCTGCTGTCAAGGATGAAGAGCTTGGGAAGCAGCTGTATAAGCTGCAAAACTCGTTCGGCGCCGTCCTTGGCGTGCAAGATTGCTGGCTCGTGCTGCGCGGCTTAAAAACGTTGCAGGTCCGTTTAGAAAAAGCGAGCCAAACAGCGCAGCGGCTTGCGGAATTTTTCCAGAAGCATCCGGCGGTGAAACGCGTGTATTATCCGGGGCTGTCTGATCATCCGGGAGCCGAAACCCATAAAAGTCAGTCGATGGGAGCGGGAGCCGTGCTTTCCTTTGAGCTAGAAAGCAAGGAGGCCGTTAAGAAATTAGTAGAGAATGTATCACTTCCGGTCTTTGCTGTGAGCCTTGGCGCCGTGGAATCGATTTTGTCTTATCCGGCAACGATGTCTCACGCGGCAATGCCTAAGGAAGAACGTGAAAAACGCGGCATCACAGACGGCCTGCTCCGTCTTAGTGTGGGAGTCGAACATGCAGATGATTTAGAACACGATTTCGAACAAGCGCTGAAAGAAATTGCGCCTGTAGCTGCGCGTTAAAAAAGAAGCCGGGCGATATCCCGGCTTCTTTTTTATTATTCATCATCAGGATTCAGAATCGCCAGTACTTGATGATCCTCCCATTTCCCGTTGATTTTCACGTTTTTTCGGGCAATGCCCTCTTTATGAAATCCCGCTTTTTCTAATACGCGCATGGACCCCAGATTGCGAGGCATGACACCGGCTTCAATACGATGCAGCTTCAGATCGTAAAACGCATAGTCAACAATCAGTCTGACCGCCTCTGTCATAAGGCCCTTTCCGTTATGGGCTTTATCTAAAAAGTATCCAATAAACGCGCATTGCAGCGCTCCGCGGATGATTTGGAAAAGGGAAACCGTCCCGATTAATGTATGGTCTTTATTTGTGAAGATGCCGAAGTGATACTCTTGATCATTGTCCAGCCTTTGCTGATATTGTTCGATCCTTTTTCTCTGTCCTTCAACCGTATAGTAATCGTCTGCGCGAATCATGGAGAACTGTTCAAAAAATGCCCGGTTTTCGCTTTGCAGCCGAAGATTCTCTTCAGCATCTTCTGTTTCTAAAAGTCTTATATAAATGGTATGTCCCTTTAACATACAGTGATCTCTCCGTTCTCTCGTCAGCAATTTCTCTTACATAGTATTCTGAGGAAAGTGTGAAAATCCTTTTTATAATAAGGAAGAAAACCAATTTCCCATAAAGGTGCCAACATAATTGCCGATCAAGTAGCCGAGTGTGCCGACCAGCATAATCGGTGCAACAAGCTCCCGCCACCCTTTGGCAATCGCCATCGCAGCTGCTGTCGTAGGGCCGCCGACTGTGGCGTTTACGGCAAGCAGAATTTCCTCAAGGCGCACGCGGAACAATTTACCGACAGCTAAGGAAACCGCTAAATTGCTGATGGCGATGATAAAGACAAATAAGAGAATAAGAGGCGCATTTGTGATGATTAACCGGAGGTCTGCAGGAATTCCAATCACCACAAAAAACAAATAAATCAAGTAGGTGCCAAGCTCCTGAGATCCATTGAGCCTTTCAAAAAAACGAGGGAACAGAAAGATGATAAGAACGGTTAAAGACGTAAGCACAAGGTACTGATCGCCAAGCGTCCCGGTCAAAAGGGGATGAGAAAACGTAATTTTGAAATAGCCGGAAATCTTACCGCTTACCGCAACAAGGGCAAAAGCAGCTCCAGCGTTAAAGGCAATATCCTTTAATGAAATGTCCTTCCGCTTCCAATAGCTTTCCGCGCTGTTACCACTGTTTCCTTCCGCTTTTGCCTGATCTTCAAACGGCATCGCATAATGCCGGCGAAACCATTTGAGTGCGGGAATACTGATTAAAATAAAAAACAACAGCGCCATCATGAAGTTATCTGCCACAACCGTTGCCGACACGTATTCGCCCGGTGTCTCAAATTTCGCAGCCATCGCCGCAAAATTAATTCCGCCGCCAATATAGGAGGCACTGATCATCCCGCCGATCTTATCTAGATAGGGAATATACTGTTTTAATAGAAAAAAAGCGATGATGCTGCCAACCACTGTCCCTAAGGAGCTTATAAGGAAAATAAACAGCAAACGCCTGCTTTCCTTAAAAATCTGCCGCACATTGATCTGAAACAGCAAAAGGGGGATCGCCAGCGGCACTACATATGACCATACGGTGTCGTATACAGGTGATTCAACAGGAAGCACTCCTATATTTGTAAACACCATTGCACCAGCCAGCGCGATAATAGCGCCAGACACAGCGGAAGCCCACTTAAACCGTTGCTCCAGCCCGATGCTCACTGCCGCCCACACCGCAATAAATCCCCATAATACCCATACATCATCAGAAGAAATCAAAGAATGCAAAACCCCATCACCCCTATTGTTAGAAAATTAAGACATATTATAATAGCCGATGAACATAACAGCAAGTCCGAAAAAAAGTTTTTCTAAAAAAGCAGTTGACGAATAGAAGGGAAGGTAATATAATAGAACTTGTCAGAAAGACAACAATATACCCAGCAACACATACATATCATGATTCCGTAGCTCAGCTGGGAGAGCGCTACCTTGACAGGGTAGAGGTCGCTGGTTCGAGCCCAGTCGGAATCATACACGGCGGTTAGAGGCGTTATATCAACGTTTCTAGCCGTTTTTTATTGCGTTGACTTAGTCGATGACTTAGGCGTATTAAAGCGCAGGGTAGCGGTCCTATTAACGACAAGGTAGCGGTTTTTATTTCGGTGACTTAACCGAATGGAGGCGGTAATATGTCCGCAAATAGAACAGGAAAACGCGTTAAAAAGGAACGTACGTTACGAAAGACAACGAGCAATCTCGATGTGCTTTTCGTCCAGTTTCGCGCAATCAAGAAATCGGAGGGGCGGGCGGAATCTACCCTCGGTCAATACGAAGACAACTACGGCTTTTTTCTCGAATTTCTAGACCGAAAAGGAATCGCGCGATCCATTCACGAAATGAACCGGGATGTGATTCGGAAGTATATCGTTTATATGCAAGACGAATGGGTTAAATTCGAGGATCATCACTTTAAGAAGGACGAGCATATGACAAAAGGACTTGCGCCTGGTACGATCAATACGCGACTGAAAACATTGCGCGTTTTCTTTAAGACGCTATATGACGAAGGACTTATCGAACATAATCCGATGCTGGGCATTAAAAACGTTAGAGAGCCCGAAGAGGAAATCGTTATCTTAGACGAGGACGAGCTTCGTATGTTATTTGCTGCACCGAATCAACGCGAGTATGCCGACTTTAGGGACTACGTTTTAATGAACGTTCTATTGGACGGAATGATGCGTATCTCTGAAGCGCTCGGACTTAAGCAGGAAAACTTCGACTTTGCAGCGCGCACTCTTCATATTCCGGCTACTATCGCGAAAAACAGACGAGCTCGTACGGTTCCTATCGAGTTTGGCACAGCGAAAATGCTAAACGAATTAATAGTAGAAAATCGTGCGGATTTTGAGAGCGAATATATTTTTCTCGCAAACTATGGCGAACGTTTAACGCGCGATCACTTCCGTAAACGGCTCGTTGAATATGCGAAAGAAGTCGGTATTAAAAAGCGTGTGCATCCGCATTTATTCCGACATACGGCGGCGACTATGTACTTGGAGAGCGGTGGAGATATGAGGCACTTACAGATGTTATTGGGGCATAGTGATTTACGAATGGTTCAACGGTACACACACTTATCAGGAAGTTCGCTGACGGCTCAACACGAAAAATATTCCGCAATAAATAAGGTGCGTGGAAAACTAAATAAGCAGCGTAAAATAAAACGATGATGACTCGGCTTAACGGCCGGGTTATTTTTTTTTTTGCTCATTTTCTGAAGTACATACGCAACTTATAGTGACGGAAGAATTTTTCGCTGAATTGTGCGGTTTGAAAAAGTCGCGGGTATTATCTATTGAATAGCAAGCGAGGTGATAACGAATGACAAACGAACACCAACGGCTCGTATCCGTCGAATCTCAATCGGAATACAACATCACGTCCGGCAAGTCCGAAACACGTATCTTCGTTAAGATGTACGTCGATGCCGTCAAGAAAGGCCTTATCGCGGACATCGGAGCGGAGCGCTGGCAAACACTTTGCGTACTGTCTTCGTTCATGAACGCTAACGGCGAATGTTATCCGACACAGGACCAGATCGCAAGCGCGCTGAACCTCAGCCGAGCCGCGGCAAATAGGCGGATTAAATCGCTGTGTGATTACCGTTGGCAAGAACGGCCGTTAGTCGTAAAGCAGAAGGCGCGAGACCCGAAGACGCAACGATGGGATAATGCGCGGTATACGATCATGCCGATTAGCCAGCTCGCGATATTCGATGGAGATACGGAGGAGCTTACGTAGCCATGTGACGCCTAGCCATACACGGCGGACCCATACACGGCTCGACTTTACACTAACTAGAACCATCTTTTAACTAGAGCCATTAATAACTAGATAAATAATAGCGCTCAATTAAAACCTTTTCGCGCAGATATTTATTAATTAATAGAATCTTATCGCGATAAAGAATATCTGCAAGAGTGAGCGAAAGCGAGCGATTGCTAGGTCTTAATAATAAACGAAAGGAAGCGTTAATATGGACGATAAAACGATTCTAGGTGGAATGATCGAAGTTTATCAGAACGATTTCATGTGCGGATATCAAGGCGAAGATAAAGAAAAACTCCGTATAGTATTTCTGGAGCTAATCTTATATTCAACGCAATATGTTAACGGTTATAAATACTGTGGCAGGCCCGAATGTTCGTGTAGCCCGCAGTCAGGAATTCGCCGTCTACTTAAAGCGTATCAGAACGAAATCAATGAGGTATTGCTCGGAGGTAATTACGGATTAAGTGAAGTTCCTCTGCATATGATGCGCGCTTTTGTTAATCAGTTTTCTAACGAAAGGAGTAACGATAACCATGACGATTAACATTCCGGTATCACCCGATTACAAACTCACGTCAGACGAACGTAATATCATCGTAAAGGAGCGCTACTTCAGCGACCCAACGAAAGCGCCGAACTGGGCGAAGCGTCTCGCGGAAAATCCGGACGCCGACCCAACGCCGCAGGAAAAGTGGCGCGAGGTAGCGTATCACTCGACGGTCGAACGCGCGCTAATGGACGTGATGAATCGACGGCTGCGGAACTCGGATGCGCAATCGCTGGCGGAATTAGCACGATTAATACAGGAATTTCGCGGCGAATTAGCGGCGTTAATGACGGTCGAGGGTATTCGGTAGGGTAGACGATAAAACGCGAAAATACACGGAGTGGAGGCGTTAAATTGACACGTAGAACTTGGCGAAAAGGTGACCTGTTGATTTCGTACGGAAGTCCAGTGATAACTACGTTTGGTGATGACGATGAGAAAATCGAAAGTATGCGTGATGTAATTTATTTCTATTACGACATTACGATTTTACACGGTAAGAAAACGATATTCTCAGCGTGTACACACGATTTCCCGAAGGTTCCAAGCTTGCCGGCTTTCCTCGAACATATTCTAACGTTCGATATGACGAAAGGATACACGCTTGAACGAACCGTAGATGGCGGATTTGTTAGGAACATAGATTATGCGCAAATTGTTCTCGAAGATGCCTTCGGAATGGATAACGAATACTACTACAAAATTGAACGGTACGACTACTCGGTTAAGCAAGAAGACGAAGAAACTCCGAAAAAGTGGTCGGAGTATACGTTGACGATTGGGAAAGCGTTACTTGGGCATGACGATGACGGCGTATCTAGAGAGGATTTCGGAGACGCAATCGTTATTAAGTATTTGACTGCGGAGGAACTTATGTCCTTGAAAAATACGGCGGAGGCGTTTTGTGATGCGGCTATCCGTGACTATAACGAAAGTTTAGAGGAGGGTAAGTGATGCCCGAAGAAGTCAAACGATTGCGATGTGCTGTGGCAGATTTGATTGGCGAGAATGAGCGGTTGAGGGGGACGATTGAAGAGGCGGAAGAGTTGGTTGCGGATATATACGTCCGATCAGAACGAAATCTATCCGACCCGGGAGTGGTTATGATGAAGCTTCCGCAAAATCTTTCGGCGAATCAAAGGCAGATAATTACCGAATTACACGCGCTGTTATTAAACGAATTGAAGGAGGGCGAATAAGTGAACCTCGTAATTACGCTTTATAACGATGAAATCGAGGCAATCATTCGGAATCACTTTGCGCAGAAGGGGTTTCACGTTAAAGGATCGCAGATGTACGCAGATGACAACGATTCTGTACGTTTCGATATACAACTGTATGCAGACGACGTTATAGCAAAGGAGGCGCTAAAATGAAGCCGACAATCACGAAGCAACAGGCGGATGTATTATTACGACTGTATTCCGAGGAATGGACGAGAGACGACATACTAAGTTACCACCTTACGGTCGATTGGGGCAAATCATGTAGCGCGTTAAACGATCTCGACATCATGACGCTAGCAGCCGCACTGGTCAACGGATACGAAGTCGAAAAGACGCCGGAGGAAAAGGTGCGGGAGTATTACGAAGCTGTACGGAATTTGCGGGAAGAAAGATATTTAGCGGGGGATACCGAAGGGAAACGATTTCATGCCGGGGCATTAGTCGGAATACACACCACGTTGGGGATTTTCGGAATCAAAATCGAAGGAGTGAACGCTTGATGAAGTATCCGCGGTATTTTATTAAAGCGACATATAGAATCGGCGATGCGATTGAGTTTGAAATTACCGAAGAATCTTTTACGCGACTAAGAGACATCGGAATAAGTGCGCTAGTTAAAAACGATTTAATAACGTTCGATTTAGCGTGGAATGAGTATAACAACGGAAACCATGGCGATGGGATTATTTTCACGAAAGGAATTACGTCATTAACCTTAATCCATAACCCCGACGCTCTAAAGAAGGAGGCGATAGGAAAATGACAACGTATGAATCAAAGCCGGTCGCCAAGTGGAATACGCGTGATTTCCAGGCGTATCTCAAAGCGGAGCACGAACGGATCTACGGCGTCCCGTACGTACCTTTTCGCGGCTACCAAGCCGAAGCGGGCATGCTCGGACGATGGGTCGGAACTAAACGTAAGCCAGGCGAGCACGGTCCGGAATTAACGAAGCGCTTCATCGATCTATGCTTCGCGGAATATAAACCGTCGCTCGATTATCCGGGCTTGAGCTTCGGATTTATGCAGACGTTCATGGGGCGAAATTTACAGCGGGCGGCTAGCGGTCTGGCGGCCGAACAGCAAAGAGCCGAGCGCAATGACGGCGTAGATAATACGTGGTTTTAAACGAGGAGGGATTGCGGAATGGTATGTCGATTATGTAAGGAACGCGGAAAGACGTGGCACGGCTCCGATCCGGTATGCGCTTTCGAAAATGGCGTGTTTTCGCCGGATAACTGGGCGTGCGCAACGATGGGTAAACTGCGCAGATTATCGGAGGAACTCGGACATTCCGATCGCGACGATGATTCTTGCGGATCTATAGGGTACGTACCTCTAAGCGATAATTATGCGCCTGATACTTACGAAGGGTTTGGCGGCTATATCGTAATGATGTGGTACAAAGAGCGCGGAAGGGTCGGCAATGCGGTATTTATGACGGACGACAATACGGAACCTTTGACGATTGAGCACGCAGAGATCGCAATTAAAACGGCTGAGAGGTGGTTGTGTAATGACTGAAACGAAAAAGTATGTTCGGATTAAGAAGGCGACATATGAAGCGGCTTGGTACGCAGATAAAATCGGTCAGGTATTCGAAGTAGAACGAGAGGGACCTAATTATCTTACCCGGACAGGGCCGCATCATTTATCGGCAATCCGTAAAGAAGACGCCGAAGTCATCGTCAATAACGAAGTTAAAAACGAGGAGGATGACGAAATGAAAAACGTAAATCAAACGGTAATCAATAATGCGAATACGGTTTTTGAAAAGAAGGACGATAAGTATTTCGGTTATAAATCTCGTTTTGGAGATATCGTTATTGGCGGAGCATATTCTTATAGATTTGTAGCACACTACGCAAAAACGAATCAAGACGTTGTTATTATACCTGGCGATGTGAATACGGTAACGACTCCGGTTTGTACGACGCTAGAGGAACGTTTATGGAAGCCGGAAAAGACCGTACAAGCCCGCCGTGATGAAATCGTTGAGCAGGCGAAGGCAGACGTTGATTTGTGTGGTAAATCAGGAACGCCAATTCCAAGCGATATTTTAAAGTTCTGGCCGAAAGATAACGGAAAAGAGCGGTATCTTCCGATTCATGAAGTTGAATACGTAGTAAACCACGACAAACGGACCGTCGTTGCCCTCATTAAAAGAATAGGTCGCGAAGTAGTCGCAAAAGGAATCGCCAAAGCCGCACCTGACGACTGCTTCAACGTTCACATCGGTAAAGCGATCGCGCTAAGACGTGCGCTAGGCTTGGCGGTGCCGGACGAATACTTGAACGCGCCGCAGCCGACTGAGGTTCGTGTGAAGGACGTTGTTCATTACAGTCGTACGTTCCCGCGTTTAACGGTATCTGAAGGACCAGATGATCGGGCATGTTTCGTATCCATTCGATTAGTAAGACAGTTTTTAGGGGACGGCATAACAACTATCATCGATGACTCACGCGAAGAGGTGGACGGATGACCAAGGCAAAAGCGAGCGTAGGGGATTTGATTCGATTGACTATTTACGGAGGTGAAAGTTATCCGGAAGGGAGTGTACTCCGAGTTCATAAAATTATCGACATGTCTCCGATTAGAGAAAAGATCGAAAACGGCGAATATGATCGGGAATGCTTAGAAATCAACTATCCGGAAGGAACTGCGGCGGATGAAGTTACGGCTTTTCCGACTTGGGTTCGGATGGGTGTAGACGTTCATGAAGAGTGCTTCGGAACGATGTTTTTCCTTGAGAACGATGATTACGAGGTCTTAACCGAAGAAGAGAAAGATGCGTATCTAAAAAGCGGTGAGTAACGAAAGGAGGTCGGCGAATATGACTAACGAAAATAATTGCGTACTTGCTAACGGATGCAAAGCGGCGGGCGGCGGCGCCTGTACGAAACACTGCGCGGCGTTCATTCAGATGCACGGCGTCAGCGGCAATGGCGGACGGTCGGCGGCGGCAGGACTTCCGCGTGAGTATCGGCTCGTGACGCTTCAGAATTCGCCGGCGCGCGATGCCATTTATATAAAGGAACGGGAGCCGTCCGTTATAAAAGAAAGCGTAACAACTATGGCGGAAGCTTACGTTAAATCTTTCGAGCGCCAGTTCGACCAAGAGACCGGAATAATATCACCAGCCGAGCGCATCAAATCGCTGTACCTCGTAAGTGAAAAGACCGGAACTGGCAAAACAACGACAGCAGCGGCGCTCCTTAACGAATGGCTGCGCGTCCATTATAGCGGCTCATTGCGTCGGGGGTTAACGCCATTACAACGTCCGGCATATTTCCTTGATGTTAACGAATGGCAAACAGAGTTTAACTTGGCGACTATGGCTAATGACGACGAAGGCATGACGGAATTTCAACGGAAGATGAAGCTCGCAATGTCAGCGCCATTCGCGGTGTTAGACGATATAGGGGTGCGAGACTGTACGCCCGCATTTCGCGGCTATCTACACGCCGTAATAAACGCGAGAGTAACGAATCAGCTACCGACAATCTATACGAGTAACATTGCGCTTGGTTCGTTGTCGGATGTTTTCAAGGAAAAGCGCCTAGCCGACCGTATTGGCGATCTGTGCCGCGAGATTGAATTCGTAGGTGAATCGAAAAGGGGGATGCGTAGATGAAGCCGAAATTCGCTATCGGAGACATTGTCGCAGTAGACGGATACAAAGATCGGATTTTCTACGTAGATTGCTGGCGCGAAGTAACGCAGCACGAAGAATACGGCGCCTTTGATTACGTCGAGTACGACCTTACCGACGCGATTAACGGCGAATGGTTGGAAGCCGATAGCGACGATCTGCGGTTGGTCTGTCGGAAGGCAGTGTCGGAAGATTTCTTGATGACGTATGACATGACGAATTATCCGGAACCGACGAATACGGCGTTCCACTTTACGGAAATCAACTACGCAAAAGAGGAGGCGGTTGGGATGGCGAAAGAACCGAAAGAAACTCCGAAGACGGCGCGGGCGGTAAGTGCGCAAGAGGTAGCGAAACGCAAGCGGGAGACTGACGGGCTGCTGGACGAGTATAACGATTACATGCGCCTGTACGAGGCGTTTGGGGATGCGGAGTATAAAACGAAGGCTGACGGTGTGTTGGCGAAAATGAGACGGGAGGCGGGCTAATGAACTACGGGACTTTACTAATATCGAAAGCCATCGAAGCGAACGACCCGAACGCTCTATTGCGTTTTAATATCGCTGAAAACGACCTACCAACGCAAGGCGAACGCAAAGCCTTCCGGTACGTCATGCAATACGCGGAGCAGCACCGAGGCCAAGCGCCGACGGCTGAAATGCTTGCGAATGAGGTGCCGGACTTCCAGCCGGACTTTAATATCGAAGCCAGCTGGGATTACCTCGCGAAGAACCTTAAGGAACAGGCGGCTGAGCGCCAATTTATCGAGCTTGTTAGCGGTCGGGTTGATCCGGAAACTGGCCGCCAAGTACAGGAACCGCAACTCGAAAAACGATTTATTGAAGCGCAAAAAAGCGGCGATATGGGAAGTTTCTTCGAGTGGTTGACGGAGCAGGCCGAAAGTCTTAAAATGAGAACAAACGTTCGAAGTTCGGTTGGAACGGACATCAAGCGTGACATCGATAAATTCAAAGCCGAATACGAAAACCGCAAGGCCGGCGAGTCTTTCCGGATCTGGCGCAGCAAGTTCGACTTTATTAATCGGGCTATGGGCGGCTATGTTTCGTCCAACGTCTACGTTATTTACGGAAAGTCGGGGCGCGGTAAATCGGCCATTGCGCTAGAAGAAGTCGTTAACTGTGCGATGCAGGGCGCGAACGTTCTGATATGGTCGATGGAGATGGGCTGGTACGAGGTCCTAGTGCGCCTGTACGTATCAATTTCCGGCAGTCTTGGCGTTACAACTGCGACTCTAAACGGTGTCAATATGGAAGCCGGATTTAATTCGCGTGACGTTCGCCAGGGAAACCTAAACGAAGAATTTGAAGCGGGCTTTATGGAATTCCTCGGGCGGCTTAACGATATACTGCCGGGCAACATTACGGTACGTGGCGTGGATGACGAAGACTTTGGATCACGTACATTGCGTGATCTTAAGTCGGACATTATCGAAACGAAAGCCGACGTGGTGCTCGTAGATCCCTTTTATTACCTGGACTACGAGGCCAATACGTCAAAGACGGCGGGCGGAGACGCGGCTAATACTTCGCAAAAGCTACGCCGTTTAGCGGGCCAGACAAAGGCGACTATCTTTGCGCTTACCCAGGCGGATGAAGAAGACGAGAAAGACTCCGAGGATGGATCGCGCGAACTTAAATTGCCACAACGTAAAGGCGTTAAGAAAACGAAGGCTCTGCTCGAAGATGCTGCGTTATTGATTGCGGTTGATACGAACGCAAAGGAAGGGCGCGGTTTGATCGGTCTGAATAAAGGGCGTGACGGTGGTGAAGGAGAGTCCGCGGAGATTATCTACCTACCGCAAATCGGCGTCGTGAAGCAACCCGAAGCCGGAGAGGCGGCGGCAGCACAGTTCGATTTCTAAAATGGTAACAATTTCATATAAAATTCTGAATAGTTTCGACAAGAAACGACTGTATATCGTATAGCAATCGTGTAATATAACTTACAAAAAGATCGAAAGGAGGCGTTTGCATGCCGAATTTAATACTAAATGGACGCCATATCGATATAGACGTCCGTTACGAGCTTGAACAATTCGAATGGACGCGACCCGCATGGACGGACGACAGATTACTCGCTGCCAGTCCGTTTCGTTACGACCGAACGCCAAGCTTCTACGTTTATCTTGAAGACACATCGTCAGCAAAGGCCGGATATTGGGGAGACTCAGGCGCCATTGAAGAGGATTTTGCGCGCGGTGGGTTCGTTAAACTGCTCGCTTTCTTGCGCGCTGAAACCGAAGCCGAGACCGTCGATTATTTATTGGATTCGTATGCACCTGCGTCTGAAAACGGGCGCCTAACGCTTCGCCTCCCGAAACTTAAGGCTGCAACCAAGCCGGAACCTTTGTCGGAATCTATTTTAGCGAACGTGCGCCTCGGAACAAACGCTTACCTAAACGGTCGGGGTATAGCTCCTTTGGTGCAACGTGAGGCCGGCGTAGGTCTCGTAGGCAATGCGGTCGCGATTCCGTGGCGTTTGCCGAATAGACGTTTAGCCAACGTGAAATACCGGTCGGTGTGGGGCAAAGCGTTCTGGTACGCGTCGGGCGGCTGGCCTATTCGCGATTTAGTCTACGGAATGGATATCGTTTATGCTAAGCGGCTAAGGCACGCGGTGATCTGCGAGGCGGAAATCGATGCCATGGCGTGGCGTTCGGTGGGGGTACCGGCGATCGGAACCGGCGGTAGCGCATTTAATTTGAAAAAGGCGGACATAATTACGCAGTCACCTATCGAATATTTAACGGTAGTTACAGATAACGACAAAGCTGGCGATAAATTACGTGAGGCGATTGAGCGTTATTTAAGCGGAAAGGTGCGGCTTGCGCACGGTTATATAACGGAGGTGAAAGACGCTAATGAGCTTCTAGTGGCGCACGGTGCAGAGGCGTTGAGAAACGTTTATGATCGTGCGGAGGGTGTACGTACTGTATTACGAGTCGGTTCGGGAATTTCCGAACTTCAGGTCGGCCGGAGGTTCTAGCCCTCCGTTTCGTCGCCGGATACCTCTACCCATTCGTACAAGTCTTCGAGTCTACAGCCGAGTGCATGAGCGATATTATAGGCGAGCTCGATATTCGGTATATTGCGAAGACTGGCGTAATCGGAAATACGCGATTTATCTAGTCCGACCTTGGCTGCGAGTTGTGCGTGTTCAATTCCGATATCCTTGCATAATTCGGGTATCCGGCATTTGCCGACCTTAAACGTAGTAAACACCTCCATTCGTAAAGGTGTCCGTAACATTTTACACTATTTCTCTGTGTCCGTGTTACTTTGATTGTCTTTGACTATTCTTACAATACCTTCTATAGGGGCATCTAACTCTTTGCAAAGAAGTTCAATAGTAGCAAGACTAACAGGTTCTCCTTTGTTGATTCGTGCTTGTGTGCGGGAATTCAGACCTTTTTCCCTAAAGTAACTTAGTTTCATTCGTTTGTTATCAAGTCGTTCAAATAATGGGGAGTAGTCAATCATGCTTATCTTCCTTTCAATAATAAAAAAATGTTTACTTATGTACACATATTCATTATACTATAGATATAAACTAAAGCAACGTTGTAATAAATACAGGGGGGTATTACAGTGGGAGCTATCCAGCAAGACGTGTTAAATTGTTTCGACGATATGTTTTTGGATTTTGAATATGCCGCAAATAAGCTTGATATCCATGTCAATCAGCTTTATAACTTTAAAAGAACTGGTAAAATCGGGTTCCGTACATTATTAAAATTATCTCAGATGTTTTATAAAGAGGAGTATCACATTCTGATGCGAGAATGGTGCATGAAACTTACCACAACAGAGGCAATAAAACACGCATTCGAATACGCCGCAATTAAAAGAGACCTTCCCCTACTTAAAAACTTGTTGAACACGCACAGAACAGATACTCACCTAATAAAGTATACACAATTTTACCAAGTGATATATAACTATATGTTAGGTGAAATTAATCCATCTAATTTGCAAGAATACGTCTCATCCATTAAGTACGGAAAAGATAAAGAGCTGAAAATCTTGAAAGACATATTTGTGTGTTATTGTTACTACTTTGAGAATAAGTATGTTTCTATTGTTGAGAAAGCGTCTGATATAGAAAAAGAGCTTTACCAATTAAGTGACGCGAGAAAAATATTTTTTAAAGAGTGCTATTTAATCAGGTTATCAGAAGTACTAGCCCCTGCATATCTGTACCTAAAGGACCTATCCAAATGCCGTCGGCATGCTGAATTTCTTTTTTCCTCGAATTTGAGTGCGAAAACTAATTCTGATGGGTATTATTACATGGGTGCATCTTTCTTAGGCGAAAGCAGAGAAATGTGCTTACACTATCTGCGGAAAAGCGCAGCCGAAGCAAAGAGAAGCAATGATATTAGAATTATCAAAGAATCTGATAACACGTTGAAGCTATTCGAAGGGTTCTATTCCTATAAAGAAAGCGGTGTGGTTCCCTTAGATATTCCGAAACCCGAAGACATGTTACTCGGAAGGCGAAACGTGATTCTTAGGTATTTCCAATTAGTTAAAGAAGGGAGTATAGCCAGTTTAGCTGAGGCTTATAGGGTATTCACACAAGAGTTTAACTTTCTGTTTTCGAGCATAGTTGTGGGTGATATGATTGAATTAGGGTTAGATCCCCTTCTTGCTCAGCCTATAAAAGACATCCAATTAACTTATAAAGGAGATGTTTTTTTTGAAAAAGGCTTTATTAACAGTTTTACTTATTGGAGCGGTACTGATTGCGGGTAATTACATTAAAGAAGAGGTACAGACCGAGCAACCCACTCAGTTAGCAGATCCAATACCAGGAGGTTGAGTACTTCCTCCCGCCATTAGGCGGGTTTTTCTTTTTATTTTGAAAATTCATTACATTAAATGATTTTTTAGAAAGATACTGTGGAGATACTGGAAATAAAAAAATGCATGGTATTATTTACATAGAGAAAAGCAGTCATAAAAAAAATTAAAGAAAAATGTGCGACTTGTATTTCTCACGGGTATTATCTAATGAGAAGGGAATGGTGAAGTGAATTGAAAGAAAAACTTAATAGTCTGGTGATGGAGTACAAACACACTCGATGTAACCTCGTGTTTGAAGAGATATACAGGTTAACGATCTCTAAATTTAAAGCGACTTTTAAAGAAATTGCTAGGTCGTTAAGATCAAACGTTCCAGAAGTAAATGCGCTCTATGAAGACGTATTGATGAGGTGCATAGAAACTTACTCAGGAGAACACGATTTCGAGAATTACTTTATGGTTAGCGTTAAGAATAAACGCGCAAATCTCTACAGGGATAGAAAAACAAGACGAGAACGTGAAGTTATGGAATGTGAATTAGAAAAACACGATGGCGAAGGCGCGGCAACGCTGGAAATCATTTCGATGGAAACACCAGAAAAACTCCAATTTAAAAAGAAAAGAGCCGATCAGAGGCAACTGATAAGCTCTTTGTTAGAAAAATCGGATGGATCAACGAAGGCAATCGTTGAAACATTCCTCGTGAGTGAGCGCCCAACTCCGACGGCAATCGGAAAAGCGTTAGGCATTCACCACATGACAGTCATTCGCAAACTCGAAAAGCTGGCAGGCAATTTCGACAGTAAACAGTTCGGCGATTACCGAGACTATTTATTCGCGAATTAACTTTTAATTTCTGTGTCGTAACTAGGTCCGAGGACGTTCGTTACTCCTCTATAATACAATCTGTTGGCAACAGATTCAAGCGAACACTATGCGAACGCATCCCCGCGACCTAGTACGATAATCTCAATTTAAACGGAGGCTAACGTACTATGACTACTTCAAATTTACCCAATCTTAACGAAATTCAAACGTTAATTGCGCTAGACGAGCGCAAACTCACCGAAATTATTTACCAAGGCGCATGGCCGCACGACGAAGATCCAGCCGATTACTATCCGGCCATTAAGGCGGTGCGCGTCGGATGAACTTCCGCATTACCTCACACGCACACAAACGGTTGCAATCGCGCTTTGGGATCAAAAACCATCGAGCAGCCTACGTATGGGTTGCGGACCATTTGAAAGACGCCGAGTACCTCGGAATTCACGTTGACGAAAACGGACACGAGGCTCGCATGTATGGCGGAAAAGGCATCGTTATCCATATCGGAGTTAACGACAGCAACGTAATTACTGTATATAAAGCGCGCAAGCACCTCGGCGCTAACCTTATTAAGGAGGCGTTCGCTACTTTGAAAGAAAACGTGCAGGCTGCGCTTAAATCTAACGAAAGTCTTCGCGAAGAATTAAACGAAGAGATTGAATACTTTCGCGCTGAATATAAACGGACCCGATCGGCAGCTAAACGCACGGCTTACCAAGCGCGAATCAATGCGCTCCAGATGCGGCTTGACGAACTGCCGACGGAATCACTCGATCTCAAACGCGACCTCTACAAAGCGGCGGAAGGAGTGGCGGCATATGTCTGACGCAGTATGGATCGTTCCAATAGTCGTGATTATCAGCGCGGTCATTATCGGCGGCATGGCGTGGGAAACGTACAAAAACGACGCGAAGAAAACGCAGTAAGGGCGCCAGGCCCTCGGAGAATGTCGGGGCGGCCGTTAGGTAATTCGGGTCGCGTCGCTACTGCCAAGCGCTGGCGGCGTTTCGGGCGCAGATACCGGCATTTTGCGAGGGCTTAACGCTCAATATTAAATCGTAGGGGGAAAACGAATGAGCATTCGAGACATTTTGAAAAAACGTGAGGAAGAAAGAGATAAGGCGTCAAGTGGCGAAAGCGAATTCCCGGAAGGTGTTACGCGCTATGTTCGCGTTGGAAGCTACGGAGAAATTAACAAAGACGGGCGTACATTAGTCATTCTTGCGCAGCCAGACGAATGGTACATCTACTTCGTTCACGAAAATAAAGAGTACACCGGAAAAGGTTACGATCATAAATTCCGAAAGCATACGTGCTTACACTCGCCGAAGGATAAAGTCGATACTGACGAATTGCAGAAATACTTCCGTCCCGGGAAAGACGAGTGCATTTCGTGCAAAGCGGGAGCTCAACGTAAGATGTTCTTTATGATCCCGGTCTACGATCCGAAATACAAAACCTATCGCGTTATTGATATCGCAGAGTTTCACGCGAACAATCTGATCGATGACTACGACAAGGCGGAGAAGCCTGCGAAGAAGATTCTTCCGGATTACACACTCGTAGGTCAGGCGGTTCACTTTAAGCAGGCCGATAAAACGTACTCGTTGGAAACTGGCGATCTTCCTGACGAGGTTCTAGACGAAGCTAAAGCGTTCATTGGCATCGATTATAAATACGAGGAGCTCGCAAACTTCCGTGAAGAAAGCGACATCGTTAAGTTGCTTCACGACGCGAAGGATGGTGTTAAGAAATCCGTATTACCTCCAGCAGAGGGCGGAAACGCGGGTGATAATTACGAAGCTCACGAGCCGAGTGACGGAGACCTACCGTTCTAATCGCGAATCAACCAAACGAAAAGGAGGCGCTCATATGGCGCATAAAACAGAAGATACCGGCAAGTATTCGGAACTGATCGCTCGTGCTGCGCTGCTGGCTAGCGGTTGGCAGGCGGTCAGTACGTCCGAAACGGAAGAGGCGTTCGATATTAGCGCAAAGTGTCCGTATAGCAAGCAGTGGAAAACGTTCCAGGTGAAGACGATTATCGTACGGGAAAAGCGCGGCGGCAAGCGGATCGTCCAGGCGCGGAAGAACGACGGCACGCCTTATACGCTTGATGAAGTCGATTACTTTATCGGCGTTGAGGTCGGCACGGGCCCGGCGCCCGCCGTTTGGATGTTCGAGAATCGCGAGCTAACCGAATATTGGGGTCCGCAGTCGAAGGAAGGCAAGCGGTGGGTACGGATGGACTTGGCGTTTAGTCGCGAAGACGTAGAGTTTACGGAAATTAACGAAGCGGAGGCGGTATGATGGCGAAATTAGAAAACGTTAAGACACTCGATATGGTGAACGGTGAAATTACGAAGGTTTCGTATGGTAGGGCGGAATACGAGCGCGTGGAAGGCGCAGCGCAGGTCGGTGATATTGTACTCGTTAAGGAAGCGTGGGGCAGTCAAAATGTCGGTGAGTTTTTCGTCGTGACTTACACGAAATCTGGCATTATCGATCAAATTGTCGGTATGGACGGAAACACTTGCGAAGCATCGTCATATAAACATTGTCTTAAAATCTTCCGCAAAGTCGCCGCCAGCACCAATCCGTCCGTAGAAGAGCGCGTAGCAAAGGCGGAAGGCGAAATCGAATCGTTAAAATCCGACGTGGCTGCGTTGAAGGGTGAGGCGGAATATAAGCGGATCGACGTAGATGAGGCGAAGGTGGGCGATTTCGTTAAATTCGATGATCCTCCGAGCTATCTAACCGATAAGGAATATTACGAAATTAAAGAATTTGAGGACGGAGACCCCGTAATTATTGACGATGATAGCGATGAATACGACACCTACACTGACAATTTCGCAGTATATCGCAAAGTCAGCGCCGAAAGCGTAGAGGCCGAGCCGAAGCCTGAGCGCCTGAAGGTCGGTGATTATGCGAAGGTGGTTAACGCCACCGATTATCACAAATTCAGCGACGGAGATATCGTAGAAATACTCGAAGACTCTTTTACACACGGAAATAACGAAGTCGCCCGTAGAATCACAGACGAAGAAATTCAGTACGTGCTTGCGAAAGAACTCGTCTGTGCCACTGACGAAGAAGTTGCCGAAGCTAAACGCGCAGCGGCCGAGCGCAAGAAGTGGGCGGAAATCGGACGCAAGGTTGGCGAGTATAAGGTCGGTGATATCGTTCAAATTAGCGACGAGTATGACGAGTACGGGGTGTTTGGAATCATGGATTATATTGGCGCTCATTTTTACGGAGTGCAATTACCGAACGGGACTTATTCGCGCCCTAATAAGGATAAAGTAACGCTTATCACGCCAGTCGAGGCGCGCTTTGATCGCTAAAGCCGCCGCCGTCTGCGCCAATTGCAACGCTAACCTCTATGAAGGGCGATCCGCCACTTATGATTCGCTCTTCGAGGTATATGCGTGCGGGCAGTCTTGCTGGTCGGAGTGGTATGCGGATAATGAAGCGGAATATAAACGGAGATGGACGGAGGCGGTCGATTTATGAAGCGGGATAAATTTAACGTTGATTGGTGGCTGTTGATGGCAGGTTGCGTCCTCATCGCAATTTTCACAAGCATAGTAATTATTTTCGTGTTAGACAAAGTATTCGGTGTATAAATTTACCGCAATTACTTCGAGAGGAAGGAGGACGACGGATGGAAGGCTTACGGTTAAACTTGAACGCGCTGAAGCCGGCGGCGCCGAAAACGGACGCGGTCCAGGCGACGGCCAAGCGGAAGGCAGAAGCCAAGAAAACGGAAACGCTCGACGAGGCATTTGAACGCATCGCCAGAACGTGCAAATTTAACGATAAAGAAAAACGCGAGTTTGATGCGGCATGGCGAGCGCATAAGGCCGGCGATTTAGTCCGTACGAAAAATAACAAACTGACGAAAACGGAAGCGTGCGCACTCGGTAAACAACAGCTCGCTAAAGAGAACGAGGTTTTGCGACAGAAGCGCATGGAAGAAACGGTTCGTACAAAGCCGGACAATTACTACGTTATTACGAAGGACGAAGACTTGGCGCCGATGATCGAACGATTACGTCAGGAAGTAAAAGCGCAGCAGCTCGATCCTTGGTTCCGGAAAGTATTCGATCTCTTTAATAATACGCATATCAGACGTAAGTTAGCGGAACGAGGAATCGAAATCCCACTCGCGATGTCATTTACCGAATGGGATACGGAGACTTCCGGGACAGATACATTTATTGATAGGTCGGGTGGATATTCGTTCTGGTTGCCATGCTTAAACGAAGGCTACTACGTTGCTTACGGTCATTTGACGGAAGACGAACAATGTACGCGATCAGTTGCGCTAGAAGTTTGCCGAGCTTTCATCGAAGATGCGCGACACATCAAAGCGTTCCATAATACGCCCTTCGACTACGCGATGTTTCTGAACGATGGGCTTGAGCCGAAAGGATTCCGTTACGACTCGTTAGATGCTGCGCGATTAATGAACGAACATGAGCAATCGATGGGTCTGAAGGAGCTCGTCACGAAATACAAACAATACATCGGCGCAGATCATCTGGACGATTTCACATTCGAGGATTTATTCGGTAAAGGTTCTCCGATGGTCTACTCGCCTGAAGTAGTCGGCATATACGCGATCAAGGATACCGAAAAGGGTTGGCTTCTAACGCGTTGGCAAATCGATATGATGCTGAAGATCGACGACCTTTATTATCCGTACTTCGAAATCCGTCAGTATCTCTACGAAGTAAATACGACAATAGAACGTACTGGCTTCGTGATTGATGACGATGAACTTATGCGTTTAAAGTCCGAATATGAGCCGCAATTACAGCAAGCTATCGATGATATACACGAAGCGTATCAGATCGATGATGATTTTCTCTACAGGATGTCGATGCACCTTAAGGGCGATAAGATTCGAGCCTGGCAGGAGAGCCGTAAGAAACAGATCGCTAAACAAGCGGAGATGCTTGCGAAATGTGAAGCGGAATTTAAAAAGGCGAATCCAACAACGAAAAAATACGCGCGGCTTAAAGAGCGCATCCATAAATACAAAACGCAGCCACTTGCGCCAGCTATTCCGCAGAACGCGCCAGATTATATTCACGAATTCAACCTCGATTCGGATCAGCACGTTCAATATCTGATATACGACGTACTTGGAATCGAGGACAAAACGAAGATTATCGATAAGAAGAAAGAACGCGCGGTTAGTAAGGACGTCCTTGCGCTCTACTTTAAAGAAGAGCCGCGCCTTAAACCGATGGCAATATTCTCCGAACTGACAACGCTACTAGGGACGTTTATTAATCGTATCCCTTACGTTAAAGATGCGGATGGTCGCCTTCATACGCAACTGCAGACCGTATCGACGGGGCGTTATAGTTCGAAAAGCTACAAGGGCAAAGATAACGAACTCTATCGCGAAAATATTTCCGACAAAGAATTCCTCGAACATATGCAGCGTTTAGTCGACGCGCCAAAGAAAACGGAGAAGGGGCGGAATATCCAAAACATCCCTTCGCGTACCGAACGAGGGCAGCGTGTGAGGATGGCGTTTAGACCGCCGGAAGGGTATACGTTCATTGGGTCGGATTTATCGTCGATCGAGCCGAGGATTCAGGCGCACCGGATGGCGACAGAGTTCGGAGACGAGATATTCGCGGATATGTACCGACGTGGACTTGATCCATACGTTGAGTTTGCCGCAATTCTTTTCAATGTTCCGCAAGAGATATGTACGGAGGTTCATTATAAATCCGTAAAAGGGACGCCAGACGCAGTTCCAGCGTACAGGAAAGCGATGAAGCAGATGTTCCTTGCGATTGGTTACGGTCAGGCCTTCGATATGTTCTATAAAGGCGTTATTCCTTTCGGTATTAGCGAAGAACAAGCGAAAGTCGCCTACGGAAAGTTTGACGAAATCTTACCGGGCTTCAAAGGGATGGTCGAAGCTACGTTCGCTCATTTACGCAAGCATGGTTGGACTGCAACGATCCTCAAGCAAAAACGTCGTTTTCCGGGATATGTCGAGAAATACAAACGGCTTTGCCAGCTTATGCGTAAATGCGGAATCACGGACAAAAACGATCCTGAACTCGGTAAGAAAACGAATAAATTACGCTGGGAAGAACGCTCCGAATTCTGGGATCTAATGCGTTTTACTGGCGGATGCGAACGCGCTGCCTTTAACCATACGATTCAAGGATCGGGCGCAAATATTCTACAGATGTGCATGATCCGCGTTTATTACGAATGTGTATTAGGTCGCGGATGGGAATTCCCTTTAACGTTGCATGACGAATTAAAATGCGCTATTCCTAACGAACAATTAACGCGAGAAGCAACCGATTTATTTGACGACATTATGACTAATACGTTCCAGCTTGTTCTCCCATTAGATTGCGATACGGTAATCGAGCCGTGCTGGATGGAAGAATACGGACCGGACGAATGGTTTAAAAACAAGGAGGCGGGGATGTGACCAAGAAACTCACATACGAAGAAATATCGGAATTGAGGCGATACGCTAGCCGGTGCTGCGATCTTATGAATTACGCAAGTATTTCACCAGGAGTTCTGATCGCGTTGTTAGATGGTTATAAAAGGGAGGACGATTAATTGACGAACGAAAACGCACGATCAGCCGCAAACTCACTGCGCGCCCAATTAGCGCCGGCGTCGCCCGAGCCGACCACATACGCGCAGCAAATTGCGGATGAGCTCATCGAATATCTAAACGAATGGCACTCGCTGCCCGAAACGTGGGATAACGCCCTGGGCGCGCAAATACACCGATGGTACGCAGAGGCTCCGAAAGTATTTCCGAAGAAACCGTATTTTTCACCGTCATCTGCAAACGCCTGCCCGCGCGAGCTTTATCACAAAGCGATCGGATCGCCGAAAGACGAAACGCGAAAGCCTCCGTATCAAGGGCGCTGGACGCGCATCGGAACGGCGATCGGCGATATGATCCAGCGCGATATTCTCTTTATGGAAAAACACTTCGAAAAGAAAACCGGCCGGCCCTGTCCGTTCAGTTTCGAACGCAACGAAGATGGAACGCCGATGTTCGAGGATTTCGCAAAGCGGAGCCATAAGATCGAACGCGGTGGCAAGACGTTTCATCTATACGGAACATGCGACGGCATTATGCGCTATGTAACGGAAGACGGCGAGCTACTACGCGTCGGCCTCGAAATCAAGTCGAAGCAAACGTCGGCAGCCCGAACGTCCTTCCATTCGTTGAAGAAGCCGGACGAGAAACACGTTAAGCAATGCGTTGCCTATGCGGAAATGTACGGCGTTGATCTGTACGTAATTCTCTACGTAAACGCGGCGAAGAAAGCGTGGGAATATCCGGAAGGCGAATTCGAAAAGAGCCCGGACATCCGAGCGTTCGGCATCGAAATTAGCCAGGCGGACATTGACGCGCTGCTCGATAGATTCGTAGAAATACAGGCGTCGGTGGATGAACGCAAGCCGATGACGCTGGATCTTAACGGCTGGACGTTTAACGGCTTTAAAACGGCTATTGCGCAATCGTTGACGGACTCTGAACTGGCGGCCATACGCGACAAAGTTTCGCAGGTAAGGCGGTCTAATGTATACGAATCTACTAAGCGGCAGTACGCCGGGGCGCTAGAGTTTATCGAAAAAGTACGCAAAGGGGAGGCGGTTTGATGAGAACGGCTGTTAAAGCGAAAGTAATTGAAGGTTGGAATAATGAACAGCTCAATCGTATGATGCAAGATTTTATTGACGAATGTGTTTCCGAAGGTTTGTCTGTTGATGTTAAGAACGCATTTACGCTGGAATCGGCTGGACCTGTTTTAATAGTTGCGTATAAGGAGATCCGATGAGTAGCGTCAAACCTATCCGCATCCTTGCTCTAGATATATCAACGAATCCAGGCTTCGCAGTCCTCGAAGTTAAGCGCCTAAAGTCTGGACCGCGTATCAACCTCGTTCACGTAACGTCTGTAAGCACGACGAGCCAATCGCCGGATAGCCATCGTTACTCTTATATCGAAGCCGCAACAACGATGGTTCTGCACGAATACGGACCGTTTGACATGGTTGTCCGCGAACATTACACGGGCGGGCGTAATAAGAGGGCGACGCAAACAGTGTTTGGAGCATGGGCAGTCATTGATATGGCGCTTGGTAAATACGGATACAAGGCGGACATAGAGATACAGCCGACCGCAGTTAAACGGGATGTGACCGGAAAAGGCAGCGCCACAAAGGACGAAGTAGAGGCGGGCGTACGGCGTATGCTTGCGCTGCCGGATGAATTTACGTTTCGTACGGATGATGAATCGGATGCGGTGGCGATTGGGCTTTCGTATCTGGTTCGTGAAGGCGTAATAGATAAACCGAAGGAGGACGAATAGATGAATCAAGGATATTTTTTAATCGCTGGTAAAACGGAGGGGTTTAGTTATGAGGACGCTAAAGTTCTTCGCTGCGGCTCCGAGATCGATGCAGAGAGCCTTGTCAACTCCCTTAGACACGAAGGCTATTCGATCTTTTATGTTTCTAAAATCGTCAGTCGAATTGATGACAACGTGTTTAAGGAGGCGGAATAATGGAGCGCTTAATTAAATGGGGAACGATCGCTGTAATCACGTTGGCTGTAATTTCTCTCGTAGTTGTGGCGCCTTTATTTACAATCGCGTCTTACAATAACGAGAACACTTACGTAATTAAGGTGACGGATAAAGAGACGAAAACCACCGAAGATTCTTCGAAGTATCTAATTTTCGGAGAGGACGAGAAAGGCAACGCAAAAGTATTCGAAAATACGGACGCTTTGTTTGCCCGGAAGTTTAATTCCAGCGATCTATACGCGGAGATTGAGGTCGGTAAGACTTACGAGTTCAAGACGATCGGCTTCCGAGTTCCGTTCATGTCGCTTTACGAAAATATCATGACGATTAAGGAGAAGTGATACGTATGATGGGATCAGCGACGGACGCACAACTACGCCAAATGTTGCGATTACTCAACGAAGGACTTGCCGAAGATGATTACGCAATCAGTCGGCACGAACGACAGCTTATCGAGTTACGGATCGAAAGAGATCGGCGGCTCGCGAATATAGCGGCGTTGGAAGCAGAAATTGAGAGACGGAAGGGTTGAGCGGATGCTAATCGCCTATTATTCGCGGACTGGCAACGTACGCCGATTCGTCGCAAAGACCGGTTTACGCGCCGTAGAAATATCGCCCGACCTAACGTTAGCTCAGCCGTTCGTTTGCGTGACCGGGACGTACGGCTTCGGTCAGGTGGTGCGGCCGGTGGCGGATTTCCTAGCGGTTAATGGCGCGTACTTGGCGGGCGCGGCTGCATCGGGCAATCGTATATGGGCGGATAATTACGCAAAGGCTGCGGGCTTGATAGCGGCGCAATACGGCGTGCCGGTGGTCGGGCGCTTTGAATTAGCGGGCACGGACGAAGATGTACGACAATTTATCGAAAGGGTGAATGCGCTTGAGAACGAGTGAGGAGATCGAAATTGAATTAGAAGAGAAGTTAGCGGAAATAGAAGACCTAGAAAATCGGCTTGAAGATATCGAGTATTTACTTGAATCGGCGAGAAATGAGTATAAGACGCTGGAGGCGGAGTATTCGGACAAAATAGACGAAGAGGTGCTCGCGAATGAGTAAACACGCAAGCTATATCGAACTTAATAACGAAATTATGCTACAGAAAGACGGCCGGTTCCAATTCGAAAAGGATCTCGAAGCCGTCCGCGCTTATTTTATTGACTACGTAAATCAAAACACCGTATTTTTCCACGACCTTCGCGAAAAGCTCGACTACCTACGCGATAACGATTACTACGAAACCGAATTCCTGGACGCCTATACGTTTGAAGAAATCAAGGCGGTCTATAAAGCGGCCTATGTGCACAAATTCCGATTCCCATCGTTCATGAGCGCTTTCAAGTTCTATAACGATTACGCGCTGAAGACGAACGACGGCAAGAAGATCCTCGAACGCTACGAAGATCGGGTCGCTTGCTGTGCGTTGTTCTTTGCGGAAGGCGACGCAGCCAAGGCGCTCGAGTACGTGGATTTAATGATGCGCCAGGAATACCAACCGTCCACGCCGACGTTCTTGAATGCCGGCCGGAAGCGACGCGGAGAATTAGTTTCGTGTTTCTTGCTCGAAGTTAACGATTCGCTTAACGATATAAGTCGCGCAATTGATATTTCGATGCAGCTCTCGAAGCTTGGCGGCGGCGTATCGCTTAATCTATCGAAGCTAAGGGCGAAAGGCGAAGCGATCAAAGACGTAGAAAATGCGACGAAGGGCGTTGTAGGCGTTATGAAGCTGCTCGATAATGCGTTCCGATATGCGGATCAGATGGGTCAGCGGCAAGGCTCCGGCGCAGCGTATCTCAACGTATTCCATGCGGACATTAACGATTTCCTTGATACGAAGAAAATCAGCGCAGATGAAGACGTACGCGTTAAAACGTTATCCATCGGCGTTGTTATTCCGGATAAATTTATCGAACTAGCGCGAGAAGATCGGCCGGCTTACGTTTTCTATCCGCACACCATTTATAAGGCGTACGGAACGCATCTGGACGAAATGGATATCGGCCTGATGTACGATCAGCTCGTCGATAATCCGGATGTACGCAAGGAAAAGATCAATCCGCGGAAGCTACTCGAAAAGCTCGCTGTGTTGCGGTCAGAATCGGGGTATCCGTACATTATGTTCGAAGGTAACGTAAACGCGGCACATGCGAACAATCACATTTCGAAGGTTAAGTTTTCGAACCTCTGTAGCGAAGTGCTTCAGGCGTCGCAGGTTTCGGAATACACCGACTATGGCGAACCGGACGAAATCGGTCTCGATATTTCGTGTAATCTCGGCTCGCTCAACGTCGTAAACGTAATGAAAAACGGCGACTTCGGTAAAATCGTTAAGCTGTCCGTAGATGCTCTAACGCGAGTCTCGGAAACTTCGAATATCAAGAATGCGCCAGCCGTCGCAAGAGCTAACCGCGAAATGCGTTCAATTGGGTTGGGCGCGATGAACTTGCACGGCTATTTAGCGCAAAACGGCATCGCTTATGAATCGGAAGAAGCGCGCGACTTTGCTAACGTATTCTTCGCGCTCGTTAATTATTGGTCGCTTGTACGTTCGATGGAGATCGCCAAAGAAACCGGCAGTACGTACGAAGGCTTCGAGGGTTCTACGTATGCCAGCGGAGAGTATTTCTTCAAATACGCTTATGTTGACGCGCAAGAAGGCGAGGGTATCGATTGTTTTCCGAAGACCGAGAAAGTAAAAGCGCTGTTTAAAGACGTATGGATTCCGGACGGTCTCGACTGGCATCATCTCGAATTGGATGTTCGCGAGTACGGTTTATATCATTCGTACAGACTTGCGATTGCGCCGACCGGATCTATTTCGTATGTGCAGTCGGCAACGGCGTCGGTCATGCCGATTATGGAGCGCATCGAGGAGCGTACGTACGGCAATTCGAAAACGTATTATCCTATGCCGGGGTTATCGCCGCAGAATTGGTTCTTCTACAAGGAAGCATACGACATGGATATGTTTAAAGTCGTCGATATGATCGCAACGATTCAGCAGCACGTCGACCAAGGTATTTCGTTTACGCTGTTCTTGAAAGATACGATGACGACGCGTGATCTGAACCGGATTGACTTATACGCGCATCACAAAGGAATTAAGACGCTGTATTATGCGCGAACAAAGGACACAACTCAAGAAGGCTGCTTATCATGCGCAGTTTAAAGATTTATAGACTAAGGCATATCGCAGAAGAGGGCGGAATCGTTCGGTGTTTATACATTGACATCGGACGCTTTCGAATTTTGTTTGCGATAGGAGAGACGGCTTGGCGTGAGAGAGGGAAGAACCATCGCATTCCTATATTCTTTCGAGAAAAGGCGTTCTTTTGTCATCGCCTTGCTATACGAATCGGAAAACCGGAATTTAAGGAGGACGAATAATTGACGAACGCAAACGCAATCCATACGGCGGCCGATTGGTCGCAACACGAAGACGACTTTACGCAAATGTTCTATGCGCAGAACGTTAAGCAATTCTGGCTTCCGGAAGAGATTTCGCTAAACGGCGACCTCTTAACGTGGAAGTCGCTGAGCCCGACCGAGCAGACGACGTATATGCGTGATCTGGCCGGCCTAACGCTTCTGGACACCGAACAAGGCAACGTAGGCATGCCGACCATCGCGCAGCACATCGACGGACACCAACGCAAAGCCGTCCTTAATTTTATGGCGATGATGGAGAACGCTGTCCATGCGAAATCTTATTCGAACATATTTATGACGCTCGCGCCTACCGAAACAATTAACGAAGTTTTCGAATGGGTTAAGACAAATCCGTACTTGCAGCGGAAGGCAGAACGGATCGTCGGTTTATACAACTCGATTGAGCCGGGCGATGATATTTCGCTGTATAAGGCGCTGGTCGCTTCGGTGTACCTCGAAAGCTTTCTGTTCTACAGCGGCTTTTATTATCCGTTATATTTCGCGGGTCAAGGCAAACTTACGAACTCGGGCGAAATTATCTCGCTTATTATCCGCGATGAAGCGATTCACGGCGTTTATACCGGCTTGCTCGCGCAGGAAATTTATAACCGTCAGGAGCCCGGCGTTCAGTTAGAGCTTCGCGACTTTGCCATCGATTTGCTAACGGAGCTCTACGATAACGAGGTCGCATACGCCGAGGATCTTTACGATGCGGTCGCTCTGACGTACGACGTAAAACGGTTCATGCGTTATAACGCGAATAAAGCGCTGCAAAACCTTGCGTTCGATCCATACTTCGAAGACGAAACACCGAATCCGATCGTGATGAACGGACTTAGTACGAAGACGAAATCGCATGACTTCTTTTCGCAGAAGGGTAACGGGTACAAGAAGGCGACGGTCGAGGCGCTTAAGGATTCGGATTTTTATTTCGATTCTGTGTGCGGAAGGTAAAACTCGCGGGTATTATCTAGTGAGGACCTAACGAAGGAGGAAACGAAATGAACGTAAATATAAAACGCTTATCACCGGACGCACAGATTCCGGCTTATGCGCACGCAACGGACGCTGGCTTCGATCTAGTCGCGGCGGCTGACGTAATTATCGAACCGGGCGCAACCGCGTGTGTGCCGACGGGCTTGGCGTTCGAGATTCCGGAAGGCTACGAAATGCAGATCCGACCGCGATCCGGTATTACGTTGAAAACTAAATTGCGAGTGCAGCTCGGTACTGTAGATTGCGGATATACGGGCGAGGTTGGCGTGCTTGTCGATAATATTGCGCAAGTTAGATACGCATCACAACCACGAATCATGCGAGGTATACTAGCCGGGGACGACGACTTTAATGTCATCAAACCTACGGAATATAACGTTATTAAAATCCGGAAAGGCGATCGTATCGCGCAAGCGTTAATCAAGCCGGTCGAGCAGGCGGTGTTTACGGAAGTTGATGCGCTCGGCGATAGCGATCGAGGTGCAGGCGGCTTCGGGAGTAGTGGCATATGGTTTGTCAAGAATGTAGAGAAGAGATGATAACGAGCGCAATCGACTGTAGATCATGCTACGGACGAGGGTGTGAGGTTTGTGATTTTAGAGGGATAGAATTTGAAACTGGATGCCTGTCAGAGTCTTGTGCATCTTTTCTATACGGTGAGGAGGAGAATAAATGGCGGAAACCAAAATGAACGTACAGCTAATCGCACATACGCAATTAAGCGAGAAATTTATCCATTCGCTGGATTACGGAGAATTTGCTGAGAATCTGCTAGATGATCACGACATAACAGACGGTCAAGCTGCCGCCCTAACCGCAATCAGATCGTGCTATAGCGCCAATAAGCCGACCGAAATCGTCGCAAAGGAAGGCGGCAAGTATTTCGGCTCCAAAGCGTCAGACGGAGGCGCAGGCACGGACGCCGACCGGTTATTTCGACATATCTTCGCGTCCAAACACACGTCGACCCTCGAACACCTAACGTTCACCTTCGCGATTGAAGGCGTCAGCCGGGCGTTATTGGCGCAACTTACACGCCATCGCGTCGGTTTCAGCTTCAGCGTCCAATCACAGCGTTACGTACGGATGGGAAGCGATGATAAGATCGGCGGATTCGATTACGTGGTGCCGGAAAAAGTTACGAGTGATAAAACGGCGGACATGTACGACTTTGTGTACGGGGCGCCAATTACTGATCGTCCTGCTACGGAAATATTCGCGGAGGCTATGGAAATAGCGCAGCAAGCCTACGATAAATTGCGAGAAGCCGGAGTGACCGCAGAAGACGCTCGCGCCGTCCTACCGAACGCAGCCGCAACTAATCTCGTTATGACTGCGAATCTGACCGCGTTGTTGTCGTTCTATTCTAAACGCAAAAAGGGACGCGGTGCACAGGCGGAAATTACCGAATTAGCCGAAGCTTTAAGACGCGAAGTGGTCGACGTGGAGCCATGGACGGCACAGTTTTTCGAGGAGGTGTAAGCATCGGTATACTAACGAATCTAGCGATGTCAACGCAATTACTTACGAATCCAACCGCCAAGCCGCCGGAGCCACCACCGCCAGACCCGCCGCGCATCACCGAAGAAGAGGCGGCGCTACAGAAGGCGGAAGCTGAGGCGGAAAAGAAAGACGAAAGCATACAGGCGCTTGAAAACGAAGTGGCGTCGTTAAGGGCGGAAGTCAAAGCGAAGCCCAAGGCGCGACCAAAGCCGAAGGTGAATAACGAAGTTGCTAACGAAAACAAAACCGCGCCAGAACCCGCATGGCAAACGTTCGAGGCTTCGGCTTATACGGCGGATTGCCCCGAAGGTTGCAGCGGCGTAACAGCGACCGGCATAGACGTAACCGGAACGATCTACCACGCCGGCAAGCGCATCATAGCGGTCGATCCGTCAGTGATTGCGTTGGGTTCGACGGTTGAAATAAAACAGGCGGATGGCACGACGTTTAAGGCAGTGGCGAGCGATGTTGGAGGCGCAATTAAAGGCGCCAAGATTGACGTATTAGTTGCGCGAGAGACCGACGCGGTACAGTTCGGACGGCAGTCGGTGCAGGTTCGCATAATAAATTAACGGGAGGGCGATCGGATGGAGATTAAGTTGAACCAAGCGGAAGTGGAGAGCGCTATAAACGATTATCTGCGCAAGAAAGGGCTTAACGTTGGGGCGAAACGGATAGAGTACTTCGGTCCATTCGGAGACTTTCTTAGCGATCTTGATTACGGGGCAATCGAATTCGAAAAGGAGGCGGAATAAATGACGGAAACTAACGCTAAAATTCACGTACTGGCTGACGAAACACTTGGCGGCATCAAGCGCGAATACGTAGAGGTCGATCGTAAAGCGGAGGTTGGCGAGAAGATCGTAATTGTTGCTAGAAATTCACGGAGCGAATCGTATGAGAACGGCGAAATCTTTACTGTCGAGCATGTATGGAAACCGTTAGAGGGCGACATAGAAAGCGACGAAGCCAAATCCATTACGAATGGTGACGGACTTATCTTCCGTAGCGAATACCGCGTACTCGAACCGACCGACATCGTTCACATTGACGGCCCTGACGGTACGCGGCGCTGCGAATTAGCCGATCGCAAGGCGGAAGTGGGCGAGAAGGTTGTTCACGTTGATAAGGATCGCGACGAATCAGACGGAATAGTCACTGAGGTTACGGCGGTTGGCATTAGTGCGGTTGACGTCGTTGAATACGTATCACCCATCGGAGAAAACGTAGTTGGAATCTCTCACGGACATTATCGCGTACTCGTCCCGGTAGAATCCGCCGAAGCCGACGAACCGCAGCCAGCCGATCTAATCGACGTCGTATCTAATCTGGCGACACGAGTAGCGGATTTAGAGCGCGAGAATAAAAAGCTACACGCGGCTTTGGACGAAGATATGAAAATCCGATCCGAAAACACTCGCAGGTACTTAGCGCTAAAAGACGAAATCGACACGCTGCACAAAGACAACCGGACGCTCGGCGAGGAATTGGCGCGGTTGAAAGAACCGACTAAGAGCGAAAGTATTATCGCAAGCGCACCGTTTGTGCTCGTTATTCATGAAGGGCGAGGAGAGTTCGACGTTTATCAACGAGGAAAAAAGATCGAAAATATTTCACGGTTGGAGATTGAAGCGTATTCTCGGGTGAGTAGTTCGATTGATCTCGAATTTAATGACGTTGGTGATCGCCCATGAAGCTCGCCTTTACTGGACGCATTGCATCCGGAAAAGATGCCGCAACAAATTACGTCGTTACTATGCACGATTTTCAGCCGTTCACATTTTCTTCGAAGGGAAAGTCGCTCTTTTACGATCTATTTCCCGAGATGCAATACGAACATAAACCACGTCAACCTATGCGCGACTTTATTAACGGAATAACGGAGCTGCCGGTTCCTGGCGCTGAATCTGTATGGGTCGATTACGAGTTCCGAAAAATCAACGACTATATAAAACGCCAGTGTTGCCGTCCCGCGAACGTATTAATTACCGATATAAGAAAACCGATAGAATACGATCGTGTTCTCGCAGAAGGCTTTAAGATAGTCCGCATAGTTGCGCCGGAGCCTTTACGTATCGAGCGCGCTAAGAAACGCGGAGACAAGTTCGATGCGGCCGACTTAGAGCATGCGACAGAAACAGCGGTTGATAATTTCGAAGTTGATTACGAAATTACAAACGATGGCACGATCGATGAATTATACGCGAAGCTGGACGCGTTGATGGCGAACTTAGGCGTCGGTGTCTAATTGAAACGCGTATGTGTGCTTCGGATAAGCCAAATACGGCTGCTTGGCCGCCTCGCCATCGCCGATCAAGTAATAGCGCTGTGGTAGGCTATCGAAATCAATGCCGACCTTACGCAAGAACGGGATGGCCGACACGTTACCGCGCTTATCGAATTTAAACGGCTTGACGTCCGGCTGATTTACTAATTCGGGCTTGCCGACCACGATGCGCTTTTCGTCCGCGTCATATGCGACCGTAAGATAAAACGGACCATCCGTAGGCAGGCCGATAATACGGCGAGCTCCGGCCGAGATAAACAGGCGGCGTTGCTTTTCGATAGTTATGTACGCTTTGAGGTTGCGCTCAAAGTCGTTAGATATCCACGTAAGAACCATAAACGAAACTCCTTTCGGAAGCGTTTACGTTAATCATAAACGAAATTAACGAAGGAGTCAACGAAAGGGGACGGTTATTATAGGAACGGTCAAAGTCGATCTACACCGAAAGGAACGCGAATTCGACGCAGCCTATGCGCTCGATAACGCAGAAGGCGTCAAGTTGTTGCTCGCCGATTATCAAAAGTTCGTCAGCCGCAAGCGTTGCGGAGATTACGACGCGGCTACGATTCTTATCGATATCCACAAGGCGATCGAATTAGCGAATTTAACGGACCGCCAGCGACAGGCGATAGAGCTCGTTTACTTCGGAGAACTAACGCAAGCCGAGGCAGGCGAACGGATAGGGATTGCGCAAAATACTTTATCAGAAACGTTAGACCGTGCTGCCGAAAAGATTGCAGATGTTTACTACTACTGGGCGAGCCATAACGAAGGATACACGTCAGGAGGACGAATCAATGGATAAAGCGTTACTACACGAGACAATTACGGAAATGTACCAACGAACTAAGGCCGGAGAACTAACGCGACAGGAACGTATCGAAGAAATAATGGCATTAGTAAACGCCTACTACGACTCTACCGGAGAACAGCCGGACGTCGCCGCGCTTGATCGAATGACTAATATTATAATCCACGAAGAACTATCCGATTCACATCCGGATAAAGTTACGCGAACTGAATACCCGATAATGAGTGACGAGCAGCTAGCTAGACGAAAGGAGGGGAAGCACCGCAAGAAAAATGATAACCCACGTATAGAGGTTCCATTGTCAATCGGTCAGAATTTCGGAACGGACGGGAAAAACCACTCGTACCCAGTTAGAAGGCAGAGAAGTGAGAGAGAGTCCGCGTATGTGAATAAGGCGTCTCTTTCGAAGAACAAGAGCAGGCGAAGAAAGTATCGCAAGTTCATAAGTGGAAAAGCGCCGGGACAATTCACCGTAAATATCGCCACTGGCGAAAAAACTTATCACTGATTAGGCGCTTATATAGCGCTTTTTATTTTACTGAAAAGGGGACGATTGTATGAGTAAGAAATTGCGAGTTGTGAACACGGAAACCGGGGAGGACTTATCGGAAATCTATACGCTGAGGCACCGCAATCAAGACGAAGCCTTCCGGCGGCAACAAGAAAAAACGACCGATCGGCGCGACTTCTCTAACGCGAATATGTCTAATATTCACGAAGTCTATAGCGCTCTTACGACGGCGCAATGCGGGTATTTAATGCTTCTCCAGTGCTACGTCGACTATAACGGTGTTCTCGTTAAATCTAGCCGCAACAAAGCACCGATGACAACATCCGACATGATGGACGTTTTACAGCTCGGCAAGAAGCCTCGGACATTTTACGATTTCTTAGCCGCATGCATTGAACGCGACATTATACGGGAAGCCACCGACGGTTATAGCGTAAATGAACGCTACCACTTCAAAGGAAACTTCGGCAGCCAGTACGTTGTGAAGCTATATACTGCGAAAATTAAACGCGTATATAGCGAAGTTAAGGCGACGGACATCGGTCTTATTTATCGTATGCTCCCGTTCATACATTTCGAGACGAATGCTCTTTGCGAAAATCCTTTCGAAAAGAACCCGAAACGCATCCGGTGGTTTAATAAGAAAGAGCTTGCGGAGGCTATCGGGGTAACGCCGGACACGCTAGGTCGCCGTCTTAAGCAGATGAAATTCGACGGTGAGTACGTTGTTGCGCGTATTAAAGTCGGCACAGAGCCGGAGCGATTTACGTTTAACCCTAACGTCTTCTATCGCCAATCTAAAGCGCCGGACAAAACGTTGATTGCGCTGTTTAACGTTAAGAAGAATTAGTACAAGAAAAAAGCGAGAGGTTAGCGCAATCTTCTCGCTTTTTCGTATTTCTCTATATCCGATTCAAGATAAAGGGGAAGGCGGCCGTTATCTACACGTGAAACTTCCGGTGGGAAGTCCACATGTCGTTTAGACCAATTGTTGACGACTTGACGGGTAACAGACCAACGAGTCGCCATGTCTGACTTAGTTAATAATTTCGGAATTATCATGTCCACCGAGCATAAACGTCCCAAACGTGTTTTTCGGAAGAATTACCTTCTATAAAGTCTACTACCGCGTCGATAACTTCATTAAAGCCTTGGAGTCCGATTTGGTCCTTAAGTAGCTGCTCCTGCTCAATGATTGCGGAGTTTATTTCAATTCTTTCTGATCCCGTACCTGGTGTTTCCTCTAACTCCCTGCTGTGTATATTTAATTCAATAATACGTTTGATTACACTCATATTAGAAAGCTCCTTTCAGATCTTCTCTGATAGCTTTAGCGATTCTTACATGTTTGTTGAACTCTTTGATAAGGTTGTTTTTGCCCCAAACCGGACCTTCATACTCATTGATCATTTCCTTGATGCTCTTTGCGATTCTTTCCATTTTAGCTAATTCCTTTTGAAGTTCCTTGATTTGATAAGTTTTCATGTTTACCGTCCCCTTTGCGTTTTGTTTGTTTCCTTTATCTTGATTACATCATATCACGTATTGTTTACGGTGTAAACACCTTTAATAAAAAAATTATAAAAAGTTTTTAACCGATGGATGAAACGAAAAAGGACGCCCGTTAAGGCGTCTATATTTTTGCGTTTATTTAACGTTGAAACGCGCTGACTCAAAAGTCCCGATATAATGGCGCTTGCCTGAATCCGTATAACAATCGACCTGGATCACGTAGCTGCCAGCGCCAGTCTTACCGCGAATCGACTTTACGCTAAATGACTTCAGCGGCGTTGCGGTCTTAAAGCTGCCGCGCTGCACCAAACCCGTATCGGTCAGACCGCCACCTGAGCGCTTTTTATAAACGCCAGCCGTATAGTAAAGCGTGTCCGCACCTTTCTTTTCGGCCTTCCAATCGACCGTCTTTGCGCTGCTTGTATACGTAGTCGCATCCGTATAGACGCGCGCTTTATGTCCGAACTTCTCCGTCTGCCAGCCCGACCAGGCTGCGTCTGCTTGCGGTGCTAAGGCGGCGGTACTCGCGATCAAAGCCGCGGTGATTACGATTGATTTAAATAAACGTTTCATACGATTTCCTCCTCGACCTGTAGGCGCGCTCCACACGTAGGGCAACACGCGTCAGGCTCTATTTTTACGTCAAGTCTTGCGTAATTACATTCGTTACAAGCGTATTCAATCATCGTTCATAGCCTCCGTTTCGACTTCGATCCGGTAGCCGAAATATTGTAACATCGAATTGATCCCAATTTGGTAAGCGCGCCCACATCGACCGAAATTGGCGGCGGGGCGCTCGTATAGATCGAGGATCTGAGCTTCCTGTTGCGATGTAAGTGCCGGCGTATCCGACCATATTTTGCGAATCATAAGCTGCTGCATACCGTTATCGCCTCCGTTTGAGTGCGACGACCAGGCCCGCGATTGCAACGATCAGGGCCGCCGCCGTAATTACGATTGATAAAGCCGTTATCATGGCGCGCTCGCCTCCTTGTGTTTTCGTTTTTGATACGGTACTATAGGAGACACGGGGAGGACTCTCACATCTATCCCCGTATCAACGTTTCTGGCGCTAGTCGTTTTTGCGATTAGCGTTTTTTGCGTTAACGCATGCGGTTGCAAAATTCGTTAGCGCAATGACGAAGTTTACTATCGCCGTTATAATTAGTACCGTGTCCGCGTTCAATTCGTTTTTCCCTCCTTTCTATAATTCTATTATACGATATCGTATAACGTAAGTCAACGGTTAAATTGGAATATTGTTCGTTTCAATGTCGGTTTTGTTCAGCGCTAGAGAGCCGGCTATTTTATTTCCGATAACTCGCGAATTAATAGATTCATCGGTCTTTATCGGACTGTATAATTTAAATCCGCTGACAGAATATACAACGTTTTCTTTAATTAGGACGCCGTCTGTGTTTTTCGTGTGAATCCCATAGCCGCCGGAAGCCGTTCTATTAAACGTTACGTCATTACCGGATATTTCGTGGTTTTTACCGCCGATAACATAAATCGGTATCAAACACTTCGCGTCAGTTATATCGTTTCCTTTGATACGCACCTTACGACCTTCAGCGCTTTCTCCGTATATAGCCATATTGGTCGGCGCAGGAATTCGATTGTCTTTAATGAATACGTCGCTGCCTTTATCGAAAGCTATAGCGTAAGCCGCAGCGCTAGGATACTCGGTAAGATCGACGTCATTATCGAATACTTTCGCGGACGACCTCGTAATTACGAAGCCTTGTTTGCTTCGCTTTATATCATTCGACTTTGCTTTAACGTTGGTAGAATCAATGATCTCCATCGCGGTGATATCCGAGTCATTTAATTCGTTACCTTCGAACGTTATATCTCTAGAATTGCGCGCGCAACACAACTTTCCTGGACAGTGGTTTACGGTATTATCCGAGAATTTAACGTTCTTGGCTTCGAATGTGGCTAAGGCAATACCGTCCACGCTTAATTCTGAAATCGTATTGTCTGAAACGGTAACGTCAGCGCCGCGAACATCTATACCACTGCTGAAGCCTTTTATCGTATTACCGGAAATGGTTGCGTTATTTCCTATAAAACCTGACGAAACACCGAGCCCCGCAATTGCAGTGTATTTTTTATCCTTACGAACCAGCGTATTATTAGCGATCACTGTATCGGTGCCGTAGCCGTAGGAGATCGAGTTATCCGAATGATTCCCGGAAATAACGACCTCGTAGCCGCTGAAGTTACATACGGACTGTGCCACGTTACCTGCGAAAGTATTATTCGTTATCTTCACATTACGTGGCTCTTCGTAGTCAATGTCGCCTTCTCCGTAGCCTTCGATATCTATGCCGAACATCGGCTTACAACCATCGTTTATGCCTGCGTTTGTAATTTCGTTATTCTCGATCTTAATGTCTTCGCCGCCCGTTACCGATATGTTATTGCGGCGCGCTCCGTCTAATTTGCAGTTTCTAATCGTTACATTGCGAGCAGGGCGGTAAGTCGTCCAGGAAACGTTAAGCATACCTTGCGCGTTAACGATAATGCAATCGCCTGTACAGTCCGCAATATCAACGCCTTTAATCGTGACATTCTTGGCGCCGTGTACGTTTATACCGTAGCCCCATTCATGCGTTTTCTTCTTTTCGAAGTCGCCATGTCCGTTAAAATCGTGCTGATAACGTTCACCGCGTATCTTTCCTCCTTTTATTGTTACATTTTCGACCTCGCCGATATAGAAGCACGTATAACCGAAAGATCCATTCGGCGCGACTCGGAATTCGGCTTCGGGATGTAAATTAAGCGTCATATTGGACGGCACGATAATGCCTGCGTGTTCTTCCGGCTTGGTAACGGATTCTTCGTTAACGCCGTCGATCAAGTAAACGCCTTTTGGAATGTCTATTTCGCAAATGCCTGCCTCTACTGCGTCCTTAAGCGCCTGATTAAAGCCTGACGTAGTCGCAGCCGCCTCAGTTCCATCGCAACAAATACCGTATTTTTCGACTTCCAACGTATATCGCATCATTATTCGTTACCTCCAACGTTATAATTTTCGTTAATAAAGACCGACAGCAACCCGGTAAATTTATAGAACGTCGCGGTTTCGGTTCCGGCGCGTCCAGCAAGCGAGAACGTTCCGAACATGCTCTTTCGCAATCCGGTGCTAAGCTCGAGTTGCAGACTTTCGCCGGTTACGCACTTATTCGCTATGTTCGCGGCACGGGCGCCCGCAAAGCGATGTCCTTCGCCTACGAGCTCGGCGCTAAAGCCGGCCGCATTCAAGCGGTCTACTAACGCCTGGCCGCGTATAGGATCGGTGCCGCCTACGATAATGTGCTCGGCGCTGTCGCTATAACCGTGAAGCGATATAACGCGTTGGTGGCGCGTAACCAGGTCAAGCGCGGTCGGTTCGTCAAAGTGGGTGCTCGTGATGTGGAGGTCGAAGCCGTTCGGCGTCTTAAGCGATTCGAAAAGATACGTTGAATAGTCGTTGCTGAGTTCGCGAGCAAGTTCGCTGGTGCCGCCTTCAATACTGCCGCCATGTGGCGCAAGTATCAATACGGGCGTGGCGCGATCGGTCGCGAATATATTGTAGTTCGTCTCGGGTTCGTTAGCTTGGAGTTCGGCAAAGTTGCGGTAAACATCGGTGGCTAGCGCGGTGACTGAAGTGAATGCGGATAACATTGCGCATAGAATAAACGCTGTGATATACTGGAAGTGCTTCGCTCGATTCGGACGGTGCAGCTTTGCTTTGGTCGGTGGGGCTGCGCCTCCGTTTCGTTCTAAAATCGCCTTATTCAGTTTTTGTGTTTCGTTAATCATTTCGTTACCCCTCTCGGATTTTATTAACGAGGGCCCTTCGTTGACCTAAATATACGATATACGATATTGCATGTCAACGGATTTGCGGAAATTTATTCGATATCGTATAATAGTCGCAGAGGTGATCGAAATGAAATTAAACGCTACGCCGCGCCTAAATGCCGTTATGAAGGCGAAAGGATGGACGCAGGTAAGGTTGTCGGAAGCATCGGGCGTTCCGCAAGGTTCGATTTCGCGATTCGATAAAAATAGTCGCCATGAAGATTGGCACGTTTTTTCAATTGCGAAGGCGCTCGAAGTAGAGGTCGAGGAACTATTCGAGATTGAAGAAGCAACGGAAGAGGGCGCTGAATAAATCGGCGTCTTTTTTTCGTCTTGAATTCCTAACCTTATCTGGTATAATTATCCTATAAACATCAGTACGGGAATTCCCGAACCGAGAGGGTGGACGAAATGAATCCGAAAATGAGCGTTATTATACCGGTATATAACGGCGAACAATACCTGCGCGAATGTTTAGATAGTGTTCTCGGTCAAACGCTGAAGAATATCGAAGTTTTGATCGTAGATGACGGGTCAACCGATTCAACGCGCAATATTCTAAGGTACTACGAAGCCATTGACGAACGGGTCAAGCCGATCTACCAAGCGAATCAAGGACCGGCCACGGCACGCAATAATGCGCTAAAGCAGGCGCGAGGTGAGTACGTTGCGTTTATCGATGCGGACGATTGGATCGAGCCGGAAGGTTACGCGACTATGTACGAAACTGCGCGCGAAAACAACGCCGATATTGTATTTACGGATATCTGCTGGGATTACGAAGATACTACGAAAAGCTATACGAAAAGTTATCGCGCAAAAGCAAATACGCCGTTAGGTCGGGACGAAATCAAGGCGGAAATACTGACGGATTTTTTATATAACGGATCGTACGGCGGCGTTTGGAAGTTAATCCGCAAAAGTTTAATAGATACGTATGGCCTAACGTTTCCTGACGGTAAGTATCTCGGCGAAGATTGGCTGTTTAATATGGACGCGTTTACGTACTGCCAGACGGCTTATTATATCGATAAACCGTTGTATCATTACCGGCAGATTAACGACGAGAGCTTGATGCGCAAATACAACCCGCAGCTATTCGATTCGTACATAAACGGCAATACGCTAGAAACGTACGCGAAACGGTGGGGTTTGTACGACGAAAAGGTTGCGGTTGATCTAGCGCGGCGGAAGTGTTATATCGCGGTAAACGGCTGTATACAGAACGAATTCAAGCCGGGCTGCGATAAAGGGATGCGCGAAAAGTTAGCGTTGATTGAACGTATAGTCGAGCATCCGAACGTAGGGAAGGCGGTTGAGATAGCGCTGCAGCACGAGGAAAGTTGGGCGCGGCGGATTTACCTGGCGATGCTAAAACGGAAGGCGGTTTTCGGGTTGTTCTTGGCGGGGAAAATACTATCGATGAGATGGCGTTGAGTTGGCGTCATCTTTTTTCGTGTAGTCCGATTCTCAATTACGGAAAACTAATTGATAATGAACACGACTTTATTCGCACAAATCGGCGAAAAACACGACTTTATTCGCACAACCGAAAAGTGGGTTCGCGCTTAGAGCCGCAAGGGATACAGCGATTTTAGGTCGCCAATCACTTCTTAGTCTTGTGAATCACAAGCCTCTGGAACTCCGTTTCACTTCGTCCAGTATTATCGCGATCAAGTACTTATTAATTAATATCTGCGCGTATGTAGGGAACGAAGTGACCGGAATTAGCGCTATGTTTAAGTACATACGGAAAGGACTGCGCTAACCTAACGAAATTAATTTCGGAAACTTAACGATAATACCCGATAATTTACACCCTTAGTTATCTATGTATTATAGAAGGACGTAAAGCTACGTAAAACTTAACGGAAAGGAGGGCGGAAATGGCTCGGAAACTTAGCGAAAAACAAATCGCTGCTATCGAATTTTTAGCGCAACCGAACAGAGGCGGATTGACTTACGATCAGATTGCCGATGCAGTAGGCGTTACAAGACAGACGTTGCATAACTGGCGAAACAACGATGACTTTTACGAAGAACTAAAACGCAGAATTAAGAAGCAATCAGCGGAAAGAATGCCGGATATCATAGCGTCAATACCCGATCATATTATTAACGATGGGAATGCCGCAATGCTACGGACGTACATGCAGTGGCACGATATGCTGACGGAGAGAACGGAAGTAGACGTTAAGAATGACGGTAACAACATAGCGGATATCAAGGCGGAAATAGAGCGTCTGAGGGCGCAACGTAAAACGGAAGAATAGACGGACAGTAATATATGAAGCGTTCTGATAGCGGTAGGTTACGCCGTTTGACGGGCGCTTTTATTTTATCAGCCGTGGCCTTCTAGCGCGTGACCCCTCGATCACTTTCGGAATAAGCCCCGTGAATATACAGTATCTTATACATATCGCGCTATCCCTACCGTATATATAAACGTTGATATATCACGGTTCATAAGATGCATAAATAAAACGTAATACATAACGCAATACAAACACGAATGAATGCCGTCATATCAACGACCAGACCTCCCGCCCACTGTAACTTAATCCGATAATGTTACACTCGATATACAAAACGGTGCATGCCGTATGAAAAACGAAAAGGGGGGGCGGGGGAGGAAAAACGAAAAGCCCGGGCGCCAGGCACATTTTAAACGCGCATTTCAAAAATTCACTTTGACCTAACGGAAAGGAGGCGTTCACTGTGACGCGAGGAATCGAAAGTATCATCGCTGATTTAACGGAATTCAGAGACGAAGAAGTAACGGTAAGTGAGCGCCTGACCTCCGATGGCTATTATATCGCGGTTAAGTTTTCCGAAAAGCTTCCGGAATCTGAAATCGCAATAGTCGGCGGCACCCGTCCGCCAAAGGAAGCGCTAGATGCGCTAGGGATATCGCTAACAGACGCACCTTATTTCGGAGTGACGAGCGATTTCTTAAGAGGAGCGGAGTGGGTTATCGAACAATTACGTAATAGATAACGATTCTGCCACGAAATTAAAGCGTCACAGCCGTTTTAATCCAGCCGTAGGGTATTCGGTAGGGTAAACGTTAGAAGCGCTGATTTCGTGTGATTTCGAAGGGAGGGCGAAAGGGTGGAACGTATTCTTCGATTTGTTTACTCGACAGCAGAACGCCACAACATAACGACGGATATGATTATCGACGCCTTTTTACAGATAAAACAAATTGGAATCGACTTGACGGATGAAGAGATTATAGTCGCGCTTGCTGAATTAGGCGATAACGGGATACATGGACGCCTAGCTGTCGAGAGATTAATTTAGACTTGCGTTCGACATTCGAAAGGGTTTATAACCCGACGGTCGACTTAGCCTACGTGAGTCCAACGCAATCAGAACGAGGCTTCCGCACCCTACGGCGGAGGTCTTTTTGTGCTTGCGTAAAATAAAAAAAGCACCGCAGGCCTAAACCTCGATGCTTTCGTAAGCTTCCGATATTTCATCGGCTGTTATTCCGATGTATCTCAACGTTTCACGCTCGCTTGAGTGTCCAAGTATGGACATAATACGCGTAATATCAACGCCGTTTTCGTGCAGACGATAGCCGAACGTCTTACGGAGCGAGTGCGTTCCTATCGCGCCGATTTTATCCGCAATGCCGGCCCGTCCGGCCGCGTCGTTTAGTATCCGGTACGCTTGAACGCGGCTTATCGGTTTGCCGCCGCCTTGCCGGCTGGCAAATACGTAGTCTTCATCGGCAGCGTCGCTTAAATACGTCTTGATTTCGCGTAACACGGACGAACTAAACGTAATCTTACGCTTTTTTCTGCGTTTTTGTTCCGTGATGACTAGAGAATCCCGGCCGCGAAGATCCCCGACCTTAAGCGTTAATAAATCGCTGATACGCAGACCAAAAGCGGTGCCTAGCGTCAATAACAGACGGTTGCGACCGTTCAGGGCGTTCTTCAGTTTATTAAAATCGCGCTTAGATTTAATCGGGAATACTTCGTTAGCCATTTCGTTCACTCTCCGTAACTTAATTTTTATTTTGTTACACTCATAATAACGAAAATGATAACGAAAGTCAAACGAAATTAAACGAAAAGGAGGCGATCTTTATCGCATGGGTTGATGGACGATGGCTCAAACCGGCTGAACGCGCTGAATTAATCAACGTTCTAACTGAATACCTAGACGCGTTAGATGAAACGTACGGCGACGACATTCCTGCGTCAGAGATCGCCGATTATTACGAAAAAGCAACCGAACTTGAACGGCTGAAACGGATTCAGCGATGCGAAGGTAATCTACTCGAGTTCTCAATCGAATATTTCTCGGATGCGCGAAACCCTGATAACGACGGCAATTGGGACGGCTTCGACATAACGGACGTTAGCGAAGCGCCAGATTTCCACGTAGAGATATGCGACATTATGAACGTCGTGTCTTCCGAAAAGGTTAACGAAAAGATAGCGGCAGCGGCGCCACGTTCGCACGCAAAGTCGACTTACCTATCGAAAGCCTTTCCGGTTCACGAAATCGTTTATCGGCGCCGGAAATATACGATCATCATTTCGGAAACGCCCTCCGTATCTAAAGCGAATATGGAATGGATTCGGAATCAGCTTAAGTTCAACAAAAAGCTGCGCGCCGACTTTGGGCCGTTATTGTCGCCGCAAGACCAAGCGAATATCATCGATAACTCCGAATCATTCATTGCGTGGCATCCAGACGGAGACAGCCGAAAGCAGCTTGCGCTAGTGCAGGCGGCCTCTACAGGTCAGGCGTTGCGTGGACGTAACTGGAACGGTACGCGGCCGGACCTTATTATTTGCGATGACTTAGAGGATGCGCGCCCAGGCGGAAACGCCAGCACGCCAGAACAGCGAAATAGTCTCCGTAACTGGTTCTCGCAAACGGTCATGCCGTTAGGTGATCCGAAAGGAAAGCGGACAGCCTTCGTTTACATGGGAACGACGGTTCATATGGACGCGCTTTTAATGCATGTACTATATAAGCGGTCGGACTTCGTGACGAAAGTCTATCGCGCCATTATCAAGCAGCCGGAACGTCTCGATCTTTGGGAAAAATGCCGGCTTATTTATGTTGATCGCGAAAATCCGAACCGACTAGCTGACGCAGAACGGTTTTATAGAGAAAATGAAGCCGAATTATTGCGCGGCAGCCGAGTTTTATGGCCGGAAGTCCAGCCGTTGTTTAAACTAATGCGCTGGAAATGGGATAACGGATCTAAAGCGTTCAATACCGAGTACATGAACCATCCAATCGACGAGGAATCGATGATTTTTAATCCGGAAAAGTTCACGTACCACAACGGTAATATCGATTTCATGAAATATGACGTTTCTCTTGCGGTGGATTTCGCGATGGGGAAAGAGCGAGGGGACTATTCCGCAATTACGACGGTCGCTATCGATAAAATTAGCGGATCTATTTTCGTTATTGACGCTTTTGGTCAACGTTTGAAGCCGGACGAGTTTATGAAAGTTATCGTCGAGAAGGTCGTTCATTACCAACCGACCGTAATTGCGGCCGAAGCGCAAGCAGCGCAAGAGTTTTTCGTTGATGAGCTCAAGAAGCAGCTAACGAAAGCCGGCTATCCGGCAGATACTCGCGTTAAGAAGATAAAACACCGTAGCCGTAAAGAGCTCCGTATCGAAGCGTTATTGCCTTCGATCGAGAATGGAACAATCCAATTCGACCGTAAGCATGCACTATTACTGGAGCAATTCGAACAGTACGGCACCGGAGCCCACGATGATGTTATCGATGCGTTAGAAATGGCGGTCTCTGCTGCGGCTAAATCGCGAAGACGCAAAGGCGGTAACGTCGGTAGTTACCGTTACTAAACGAAAGGAGGCGTTTTACATCGTAACTGTAGATCGGAATTTTATTAACCCGTTTCAATTCGTAATACCTATCGAAGAAGCAATCGGTTCGCGCGAATTCCAGCGTATTTGCGACGAAATTAAGCTTTACCGGCGCTATGAGGGCAGCTTAAACGTCTGGTCCGACTATACTAAGTCGGACAATATCGCATATGAGCCGACTACACTTTCGATGAATTATCCACGAAAGTTAATCGATACGATGGCAGCTTGGCAGTTCGAGAAAGAGCCGAAAGTATCAGTACCGCCCGATGTAATCGACGATCCGGCGCAAATGATGCAGTCTGGCTACGAGCCAAGTGCGGAACAGCAAGAGGAAAACAGCCGGGCAAAGGCGAAAGAGCGGCTACTGAAATGGGTTTGGGATGATAACCGGATGCATGAAAAGCTACTGGCTGCGGCTAAAGATCGTGCCATCAGTCGTACGGGCGTATATGCGAGGCTCCACTATGACACCCGACGCGGCGAAATTAAAATTCTGTGGCACCCTTCGACGGAAGTTATCGCAGTTCATAACGAATGGGATGCAGACCAATTAGACGCTGTTCATTTCGTAGCTTGGCTTGACGAAGAACAGACACGCCTTTGGAAACTCTCGTACTATCTCGTATGGAAAGGTGACGAAGAAACCGGCGCCTATGATTGCGAGATTGAGGAAGCCGTTTATGACGATGGTTTGTCTTTGCGCGATCAGCGAGTCGAAAGAAAATCTATGGGGCTCGATTTTATCCCGGTTGTTCATATCCCGACGGACAAACTTACCGGTCATAGCGAAGGTTACAGCGAGGTCGAGAAACTGATCGATACGGCGGATGAAATTGACCGCAAAATATCGGACTACTCCGATGCGCTTCGGTTTGAAATGTTCGCGATTACGTTGCTAACTGACGTAGAGAATGATCCGAAAAATCCGTTTCAAGTTTCGCCTAGTGCTATTTGGGATCTCGGTGAGTCGGACAAAGACGGTGGGACTCCTGACGCGAAGAAGCTTGAAAGCGGATTTAAATTTAAAGAGGCGATTGAAGCGTATCTTGACCGGATGCAGAAACGGCTCCACGAAATCAGCGAGGTTCCGATGGTCAATACGGCTGACATGAACACCGGTGGTATAAACGACATGGCACTCAAAATGCTATACGGCTCAATCATTTCGAAAACGCAGCGGGCTTGGATCGTTTGGCAGTCCCGTTTACAAACGTTGAACGAATATATTTTGCGCTATATGAAAGCGCGCCAAGAGCATCCGCGATTCAAGTACGACCATAAGCTTCTATCGCAAGTCGACGAATATTACGACAACAAAATTATCTTCGGACTTCCTTTACCGGAAGATCAAGCGGCGTTAATTACGCAGCTAGGCGAAGAAATTTCTAACGAATTGGAATCCGTTAAAGGTGCGATCGCTCGAAGCGGAAAAGAAAATCCGGAAGCTAAATTTATGGAGATTTTACAGGAGCGCAACCTTAAAATGCAATCGCAAGACCCTTACGGTGAGTCTGCGAGCGGCAGGACACCGGAAGATGAAGCGGAAGAAGACGAAGAAGATCCTAACGCATAACAACTATTGACCTACGATATGTCGTTAAACTATCGGTTGTTGTTTTGCGTAATCCATAGCCGACGGGCTTTAAACGGAGGTATAGGAATGGATGTACAACGAAAATTACTACGTTTGAATTTACAACACTTCGCGGAACAGGAACCGGGAGAAACTAACGCTCAAACTACGGCTGGGGAGCCGGAACCAACACCGACTGAGCAAACGCAACAGCCGGAAAAGACGTTCACGCAGGCCGAAATTGACGAGATTGTTAATAAGCGGCTTGAACGCGAGAAAAAGAAGCGTGTGGAGCTCGAAGAAAAAGCGAAACGTCTCGAAGAGTTAGAAAAAGCGGAAGAAGAGCGCAAAAAGGCGGAAATGTCCGAAGCTGAACGCTTAAGAGTCGAAAAAGAAGAAGCGGCCAAGAAAGCGGAAGAGGCTACGGAAGCAGCTAAAAAAGCTCAAGAATCGGCTAATCAACGCATTATTAACACGGAGCTTCGTGCTATCGCTCGATCACTTAACGCAAACGATCCGAATCAAGTTCTCGCGCTACTCGATAAGTCAGCGGTCCAGATTGACGAAGAAGGTAACGTTGTTGGAGCCGAAGAAGCAGTCGCGGCGTTTAAGGCGTCCAGTCCGTGGATGTTTAAGCAACCGATTGGAGCAGACGCAGCGGGCGGCAGTAATCCGGCAACCAATAACACTCAAACGGAGATCGTCGCGAAAGAAAAAGAACTTGAAGAGGCTAAACAAAAAGCTCTTAAGGATAGCAGGTACTCAGGAACAGTGACGAAGATATTTAATGAGCTTTTAAGTTTAAAAAACAAACGGTAATTCAGTCGCCTTCTTGGCGGCTTTTTTAATTACAAAAACTATTAGGGGGATTAACACATGGTAGCAACTAGCTATGATTTCCAGCAACAAGTTCGCCAAATGCAGGCGAACGTAGATTTAATTTTAACAAAGGCGCCTGTTCTTTTCGGGCTTATCGGCACAGGTGAAGGTTTAACGCAGACTAAGTTCGAATGGCAGAACGATTATTTAAACAGTGACACTGGCGTTGTTAAAACAGCGGCTGCGGCTGACGCAACTGAAATCGAATTAGAAGCCGGAGAAGCTCAAAAATTTACAATTAATGCTTTGGTTCAAAATGGTTTAGAGGTGTTTCGTGTAACTGCGGTTGATGAAGCCGCCGACAAAATTACGGTTCAGCGTGGTTACGACGCTACCACTCCGGAAGCAATTGAAAAGGATGGAGAAATTAAAGTAATCTCACGTCCGCGTCCGGAAGGAGAAGACGTATTTAGAAAAAATGAGATTAACGATCGTATTGTATCGTTCAACTACTCGCAAATCTTCTCTCGCTACGCTTCTGTATCGCGTACTCAACAGCACGTTAGGACGTACGGAGTTTCTGACGAACTCGACTATCAAGTCAATTTGCGTTTGCAAGAAATGGTTCGTGAGATTAATAACTCATTAATTTATGGTCGTAAATATCAAGGATCGGCAGCTCAGCCTCGATCAACAGGCGGATTATTCGCTTTTGCACAGGAGCAGGGGTCTGCAGTAACTGATTTCGGCGGACAAGAAATCACAGCGAAAGGCTTGAACGATGCTGTAGAGGCAACATTCAAACGAGGTGGTCGTGTAAATACGATCCTATGTAACTCTAGTGTTTCAAGACAAATAACTAAATTAGCTAAGGATACGATCCGCACAACTCGTGGAGATGAGCAGACAGGGTATCAAATCATGTCATTCATGAGCGACCTCCCTGGTGGAGCAGTAACACAAGTCGTTGTTGACCAAAACATGCCTAAAGATCGAGCGTTGTTGCTTGACCTTGATAACATCAAAGCTCGCTATCTTACTCCGGTTTATGACCAGGACGCTACTCCAAATGGGGCGGATTATTTCTCCCGTGTCATCCGTGGCGAACTTGGATTTGAAATCAAAAACGCAAAAGAATCTGTGGCTGTTCTTTCTGGCATCTCTAAAGCTGTTTCCTAACATAGTGGAGGCTTCGGCCTCCTATAAATATTCGAAAGGAGCGCGATATACTTGGCACTAAGTGTAAACGATATTAAACGATTAAATGAGTCGATGCCGGTTGCGAATGACCTTAAAATCGGCGACTTACTGGCGAAATTAGAATCGAGCTCAGGCGCAACTGTAGAAATCAAATGGGCGGATGTCACCGGAAAACCTTCGACTTTCCCGCCGTCATCACATACGCATACAATCGCCAATGTCACAGGTCTACAAACGGCTCTCGATGGTAAATTAACCGCATCCAAAGCGGCATCACAAGCGAACAGCACAGCAACAGACGTCGAGGGTTTGAAGGCTGATCTTAACGCATTACTTGCGAAACTCAAAGCAGCGGGGCAGATGGCGTAATGGCAGAATATAAGACGTTACCAAACTACGAATTTATGAGAGACGGTTTGCATCTCGTTTTTAACGGATACGGCGTATATAAAACGAATGTCGAGAAGGAAATCAAAGCGCTTGATGCGGCGTCACCGTTTATTCAGCGCGTAGATGTTGAGCCTTTACCGATCAAGGAAGATAAAGAGGAGGAAATCGCGGCTGAAGAAGTTGCGGAAGATTCTCCGACTCCTGACGAAGGAAAGCAAAAGCCGAAAGGTCCTTCTAAGAAGAAAAAATAACGGAGGTGAGTCATGTGGCGGTATCAAGTCGACTAGCAACGCGGTTAAGTAGAGTGGAAGGCGTCACAGCGGACGATATTGCCGCATGGATCGCCGAAGCCGAAGCTGAATCCGGTCTAAGTGCGGAAGAAAACGAAAATGCTGTTCTATTCTTAGCGCTGGCAATCGCATACGAAACTATCGCAAGTGATGCGGCTCGGTTCTTCAGTTTCCATGACGGAGAAGAATCGATAGACAAAACGAACATTTTTGCTAATTACATGCAACTCGGAAAAGACGCCCGGAAAGATTATCGTAAAGCTTATCGGAGAAGCGGCGGCCAGATGCATCCGAAACGAGCTGATGATCGATGAGCAGCCAAGCGGAACTAGACCGCCAGCTTAAAAAGGTTTCGATGCAATATCGCAAGCTAAACGCAAGTCAGCAAGTGTACGCGATAAAGGAGATCGGACGAATCCGACTTGAGATCGTTGACTTACTTACAGAGTACAGCGGCAGCGACGGAAAAATTAAAAGGCAGCGCTTGAACAAACTACTTCGCGAGTTAGATACGATTGAAAAGCTTATGCGAACTACCGGTATGAGCGCCTTCGAGAAAATATTCGACGACACAGCCTCGACGACTTCAGACGCTGTAAAAACGGCGTTTGTGGATTCGGTAGGCACCGCAGCTATATCCGGAGTTGCTTTCGATAAGATCAACAAAAACGTTGTTCGTTACATTGTAAATCGAGTAGGCGACGATGGTTTAGTATTATCCGACCGAGTATGGCGGTTTGCTGGCGATCAGCGTGACGAGCTTTCAAAAGCTATTCGTACGGGAATTATAACGGGCCAGTCCGTTAGTGAGATTAGCGCTAATGTACGCAAGGTCTACGAAAATGACGCATGGAAAATCAGGCGGTTGGTTGTAACGGAAGGGAATACTGCGCATAGAGTCGCGGCGTCTTATACCGGACAGCAAAGTCGAGTCGTTAAGGCTATGCGGGTACATCGCGGAAAAGCTAATCGTCCTGATCACCGATGTACGCAGCTTGAGCTCGAAGACCGTTACGGAATGGGCGCCGGACTGTATAAGCCAGACGATCCGGAAATCTATATGATGCACATTAATTGTACCGGATATTTAACGTATGAGTTGCACGACAAATACAAATAGGAGGTGACTGCGTGATAACACCGGAAGACGTCGTGTTTATGAAGCAAGCGCGAAAAGAGGTCGTTCAAGGACGAACTCATGACGTGGTTTTATTTTACGAAGGGGAAGTCGTAAGAGATCCGATAACAAACGAGCCCTTACCGAAAACAGAACCGCCAAAACGGATTGTTCCCTCTGTAGTCACCGAAATAAGCTCGCAAGTTAAGATCGATAAGTATCTAGCGGACGGAATCGAAGTTCAATCCGGCGATATTTGGTTCTCGATTGCTATCGAACTGATCGAAGATATTTACGAGTCTCTTAAAAGCGTAATCTATGACGAAAAGACTTACGAGATATTATCCGTAGATAAAAAAGGAATCGGAGCAAGAAATCGCGCCGAGATCGTTGGGAGGCTGAGAAGATGAGTCGTTCCCAGGTACGTATTTCAGTCGAAGGTCTTAATCGAGTTGTGCGCGGTCTTGACGCAACGCAATTCGTACAAGAAGTCGATGAGGTAACGGAAGCTCAGACGCTATTGATGGCGAATGAATCTGCTGAACGGGCTCCTGTAAAAACGGGGAAACTTCGAAATAGCATCGTAGCCAGTCCGGAAAAGGTTGCGCCCGCAATGTGGGAATATGGATCGGACGTAGATTATGCGAAGATCCAAGAATATACGCATAAAACTCAAAGCGGGTTCATCCGGGATGTCGTATGGAGCAACGAACGTGTCTATCGCGGGAAAATACTTCGCTTAGTGCGAGGTTTAGGTCGATGAGACAAATCGATGTTCAATATTCGATAATCCAACATCTCGCCAAGAAAACCGGATTTGAGGTCGTATGGGTCTATGATGGCGTTGTATTACCGGAGACCAAGCCGTTTATTACGGTACAGCAGAGGCAGAACACTCCGACGGTTGTTTCGAAACAGCGAGAATCTGTGCGAATGATTTACCGATTCCAAATCGGCCTTCACACAAACGCCGCGACAGAACGAGCAACCTTACAGGAGCACCTTAAACGGATATTCTTATTCGATAAAATATCGCTTATTAACGCAAGTGAACCGAGCCAAACGCTCGGTCTTTTTTATGTCAATTTAACGGCGGAGGTTCCGTTGCCTGCGGAGGAAGTGGCGGATAAGACGCAGTATCATCGCGTTTATTTTGACATCGAGATAGATACGACATTGAACGCATAACAAAAGGGGGATTTAATTTGGCGGTAGAATATCGCGGAGAAGAGATTTTATTTGCAGCGGTAATCGAAACGGAGTCAGGCGAAAAAATGGTGCGCCCGTTTAACCAAACGAGCGGAACAACTAGTACCGAAGCCGATTCAATCGATTTGGACACGAAGGATAAAACCGGAAGTGACTACGGAAAGGTAACGCAATCCGTTTCGATTGAGGGCGTTATTACAGAAGGCGATCCGTTTATTAAGGCGATGAAAAAGAAAATCCGAAATAAAGAGTTCGTCAAAATTTACGAAATTGATACTCGGACTAAAGAGGCGGAAAGCGGCATGTATATGATTTCTTCGTTCGAACGCGAATTTGGAAACGGAGATTTCGCAACGTACTCACTTGAAGGCTCATTGAACGGAGACATTACGGAGGAAACTCTAACGGAAATTCCGGAAGGGGCACCGTCTTCATCTGCTCCAGCTAGCGGAGATACAGGCACGACAACACCTTAAGGCATCGCTTAATCGCGGTGTCTTTTTTACTTAACGAATAAAACGAGAAGGAGACGATTATATGGCACGTTTTGAAATTGAAGGAGAAGAGTACGAATTAAAGCTGACGTTTAAGAGCGTTAAACACCTTGACGGTTTGTACAAAGGCGGCTCATTCGAATTAATCGGTAAAGCACTTGTTGGGGATTTAGAGACGTTTGTACACGTTGTACATGCGGGGCTTTTTCACACCGAAAAGAACATTTCGATTTCTAAGGTTAGAGCAGCTATCGAAGAAGGAGTCGAGAAAGAAGTACTCGATATGGATACGATTCTTAAAATCACGAACGAGGTCGTATCGAACAGTTTTTTCTACAAGAAAACAGCGGAAAAGCTTCTGAAGAAAGATCCGAAAGCGGCGGAAATGCTGGCGGGGATTTTGGAATAGACCAAGTACTGGCCGAGGCTTGGCGGTACTTATCATTAAAGCCTGACGAAGTTTACGCACTGACACCGCGGGAGTACCTCATCTTAATCCAGGCGCAGCAAGACAAGAAGTTCGATCAATATGACGACATGGCTTCACTCGCGATGATGATCGGAAAAGTTCGCCAAGCTAAGAAAAGCATTAAGCAATCGGATTTATTCAAGCGTCCCAAAACAGCGGATGATGAAGTCGATATCCCGCAGGAAGTTATTGCAAAGCAGCAGCAAGCCTCCGAATGGCTGTCGCAATTTGACATCAAATAAGAAAGGAGGGGCTATATGGCGGATCAATCGATTATCGTCCGGATTGGCGCCGATATTTCTAACCTAACTACGGAATTGCAACGATCGCAGAACTCGCTTAGAGACTTCGGTTCGCAACTTCAGAGTATGGGTCAGTCTATTGCGTTAGGGTTCGGAGCAGTCGCGGCAGGCGTAGGCGCTGGGTTAGGCTCTGCGGTTAACAAAGCGATGGACTTCGAGGCGCAGATGTCTAACGTTAAGGCGGTATCTGGCGCAACCGGCGATACGATGGAAAAACTTACGGACTTAGCAATCGATATGGGCGCGAAGACGAAATTTAGTTCGTTAGAGGCCGGCCAGGGGATCGAGGAGCTTATTAAAGCCGGCGTTTCGTTAGAGGACATCATGGGCGGCGGTCTAGCAGGGGCGCTCGACTTGGCGGTTGCCGGCGAATTAGACCTCGGAGAAGCAGCCGAAATCGCATCGACAGCGCTAAACGCCTTTAAGAAAGACGGCCTTTCAGTTACGCAGGCGGCGAATATGCTGGCGGGCGCGGCCAACGCTTCAGCGACGGACGTCCACGAACTAAAGTACGGCCTATCTATGGTATCGGCGGTTGCTTCAGGCGTTGGGTTGTCGTTCAAAGATACGTCCACAGCACTTGCTATATTCGCGCAAAACGGACTCAAAGGTTCGGACGCTGGTACGTCACTCAAGACGATGCTGTTAAATTTAACGCCAAGTTCGGAAGCTGCATACGGCCAGATGGAAGAGCTTGGACTGATTACTAAAGACGGATCAAACGCGTTCTATGACGCAGAGGGCAACGTTAAGTCGTTCGCAGAAATGTCGGAAGTCCTGCGGGAAAAACTTAAAGGGCTTACGTCGCAACAACAACAGGCCGCGCTTAAGACAATGTTCGGTACTGACGCTATCCGGGCAGCAAACATCATGATGAAAGAAGGATCTAAAGGCGCCAAAGAAATGTGGAAGGAAATGTCTAAGGTCACTGCGGCTGAAGTAGCTGCGGAGAAAATGAACAATCTTAAGGGCCAGATCGAAGAACTTAGCGGCGCCTTTGAAACGGCACAAATATCCGTCGGTAATGCGCTATTGCCAGCGTTGTCTAAACTCGTTAGTATTGCGCAGTTTCTAGTCGATGGGTTTAACAAACTCTCGCCGGGCATGCAAAAGTTTATAGCGTACGCAGGGGCGGCAGTCACTGTTGTTACAGGCTTAGTCGCTGTTTTTGGCGTAATTTTAATCTTCATAGGTTCGGTAGTTTCCGCAGTAGGAACGCTAGTAGCAGCATTCAGCGGGGTAGCCGCAGCATTAGGCGTAACGAGTTCGGTATTGCTACTAATTATCGCGCATATCGGGCTTGTGGTCGGAGCAATCGTCGCGGCAGTCGCAGCCATCGCGTTGTTAATCAAAAACAACGAAGCCATCCGTACTAAGCTCGAAGCCTTGGCGAACACGATCGGCGCAAAGCTCGCCCCGGCCCTTGCGACACTGAAGACGCTATTTAGCGGTTTAGCAACGGTTCTAACGGGTGACTTCGCAAGCGGTGCCGATAAGTTGCGTCAGATTCTTCCGGAATCAGTCGTCCAGTTAATCATCGCTGGCGCAACGGCCGTACAAAACGCGATTACGAATTTGATAAGCGCCGTCAATAAAGCGTTTCAAGGCGACTTTAGTTCTATCGCGCAATACATTCCGACAATCATCGGATTGTTAGTCGGCGGCATACCGGGCTTGATCATTACGGGCGCTAAATTTCTGCCGGCAATCGAACAGGGCCTACAGACATACTTGCCGACGTTTCTAAACGGTTTTGTCAATCTCGTAACTTCTGTCGTAAACGCGATTACTACGAATCTACCGATGCTTGCGCAGGCTGGCGTTCAGATCATAACGGGACTTCTAACCGGATTTACGCAGGCGCTTCCGAATATCCTAACGGCGATTACGCAAGTCATAACGACTTTAATCCAATCGATCACAACGCTCTTACCGATGCTCCTTGGCGCGGGAATCTTAATCATTACGTCGCTGATCCAGGGAATTGTCACGGCACTTCCGGCAATCATTACGGCAGCTACGCAATTACTAACGATGTTGATTACGACAATTGTGACGTTACTACCGATGATCATTGAGGCCGGCATCCAGATATTGAATGCGCTGATTAACGGAATCATCCAGGTTCTTCCGCAATTAATCGAGGCGGCGCTGCAGCTTATTATGGCGCTTATTAACGCAATTGTGACGAATCTACCGTTAATACTCGAAGCGGGCATCCAGATACTGACGGCTTTGGTCGACGGAATTATTACGATGCTTCCGCAACTCATCGAAATGGCGCTGTTCTTAATCGTCAGTTTGGTCCAGGCGCTGATCAATAATTTACCGAAAATCATTGACGCGGGCGTCCGTTTAATCATTGCGCTAGTCAACGGCTTGATCCAGGCGCTTCCGCAATTAGTTTCGGCAGCAATTACGTTACTTACGCGATTAGTTGATACGATCATCCGATTTATGCCGCAATTAATCGATCTCGGAATTAAGTTACTAGTTGCGCTCGTGAACGGATTAATTCAGGCCGCGCCAAAGCTCCTGCAGATGGGCGTAAAAATCGTGACGGATTTGGCAGGCGCAATCGGCGATAACGTGAGTAAAGTGTTCGATGCCGGGGTCGATTTGATCAAGGGTCTCTGGAACGGAATCAACTCCGTGAAAGATTGGATTCTCGGAAAAATTGGCGACTTTGCGGGCAGCATTACGGACGGAATCAAAAGCTTCTTCGGTATTCACTCGCCTTCTCGCGTATTCCGTGATGAAGTCGGTAAATTCTTACCGTTAGGTTTGGCGGTCGGTATCGAACGAAATATCGGAGCGGTTCAGTCAGCGGCAGACGCAATGGCGAACGCAGCCATGATTGACGCACAGGATTACGCGTACAATCCGTCGATGGTGTTGACAGGCGGCAAGATGGCGAAAGTCAAACACGCCTTCGAAGCGTCAGTTGCGGAGCCGAACGTCGGGCAGCCGATGCACATCGAGCTAGTGACCGTGATGGATAGCGAAGAGATCGGGCGCAGGACAGAACGCGTTGTAAGTGCGGAACAAGGGCGGAAAATTTCGATTAAAAATCTGATGCAGGGGTGATGGGGCGGTTGTTAAATCTGATTATAACGAAACTCAACGGAACTACTTACGATTTAGAAGCGCTAGGAATAACACTCAAAGAATTTAAGCCGCGTTCTCCATCGCCTATCCACTCTTCGGAAAGTATTGAAGGCGCGCAAGGCGAAGTAGATTTGGGAACAGTTTATGGTCCGCGTATCATCGACTGTTCCTTTTATATGAAAGCGGCTGACCTTACCGATTATCACCTTATGCGCGATGAGGTTTTCGCGTTATTCGATTCGAGGCAGGCTTTTTATATCACTGACGGTTATAATCCGGGCAAGCGTTGGTTTGTAAAAACGAATCAAGAGTACTCTATCGATCAGAACAGGATATACGGCTTTTTTGATATCTCATTCATATCATTTAAGCCGTTTTCTGAATCGATCGGAACTACGTTAAGCCCGTTTACCTTCGATTCCGACCTCTGGCAAATAGGCGAAGGATTAACCGATGAAGATTACAAGTATTCGTTCAAAACCAATACTTTCCGAATCTTTAACGCAGGAACCGAAGAGATAGACCCAAGGGAGCTGCCGTTGATAATTACGTACAAAGGAGCGTCTAGCAAACTAACGATTACAAATAGTACGATGGGAGACGTTTTTCAGTACAGCGGAACGACTGGTGCCAAGGACGTTCTATCGTTAAATAGAGTCCAAGTTAAAAAGAATAACGTAAGTGTTTTCGGACAGACGAATCGAAAAGTAATTAGACTAGCCCCCGGATGGAACGATTTTAAAATGGCAGGAACAAGCGGAAGCTTCGAAATAAAATTCGACTTCCGTTTTTATTATTTATAAGGGAGGCCCGAAATGAGTAGCGCCAGCTTTATTAAGGAAATCGCCCCGGACGCGCAAAAGATATTCGTCAAATATAAGATTCTTGCGAGCCTCGTTATTGCGCAGGGTTGCCTTGAAAGTGCCTACGGAACTAGCGGCCTCGCGGTAAACGGAAAAAACCTTTTCGGCGTAAAAGGCGAATACAACGGTCAGTACGTAATTATGAAAACGTGGGAAGTTATCGACGGTAGAAACGTTCAAGTCGACGCAAAGTTTCGTAAGTACCCTTCGTGGTATGAATCGATGCAGGACCTCGCCAAGCTTTACGTTAATGGAACGAGTTGGGACCCGAAACACTATAAAGCTGTCGTAGGCGAGTCCGATTATAAAAAAGCCACGGCTGCGCTAGTAAAAGCCGGGTATGCAACCGATCCATCGTATGCTACGAAGTTAAACAGCATTATATCAACGTATAAACTAACGCAATACGACACATCGTCTAGCGACACTAATCCGGTAATTCCCGCAACTCCAACGACGATACCATATGAGGACGAAGTAAGCACGGACCTGTTCGTACATTCACTTACCGGCGCGGTTGAATTGCTCGCTGGATTTAGCGTAACTAGGAACAGCGGCATCAACAACGAAAAAACGATAAGTGTTTCAGGCGTACGAACTGACGTAAATGAGCACGCGGTTGCTTTAATTAAGAACGATAATATTTTCGAATATAAGTCGGAACTTTACGTTATAAAGAAACTTAGTACAAAGCCAATCGGTGAATCTATCAAAATCGAAGCAACTGCGATTCATAAGATGTTTATAGATTTGCGTGATCACTATATCTACGATACGCACAAAGGCGAAAAGGCTTATCGTCCAGAGGCTGCGTTAGAAATCGCATTATCCGGTACGCCTTACGCCTATAGCGTTGATACGACCGGACTTCCAACATCGGTGACTATCGAAAATTTCGGCGATGCTAATTCGCTCTCGCTGCTGGAAGATATCGTCGAGAAATTCGGAGCAGAATTCGAATGTGTACAAAACGTTATATTTGTCGCGAAAGAAATCGCACGTGTTACCGATAATCAAATCCGGTATAAATTTAACGTTCAAGATCCGCAACAGGAAATCGATACGAGCGACATAAAAACCTTTATTCGAGGATTCGGTAAGGGAATTGAAGCGGAGTATACGAGTCCACTAGCGTCGGTTCTCGGTATAAGGCACGCTGATCCAGTGCGAGATGATCGCTACACCGTCAAGGCGGATTTACTTGAGCGAATAAAAAGCGAATTATACGATCGTATCGATATCTCTATTACGTTAACTTACGTTGAGCTCCTTGAAATGGGTATTCAGGACATTCGCAAAGGAGACTACGTTTGGTGCATTCTCGATCCTTTCGGTATAGACGTTCAGCTTCGCGTGACCGAAAAAGAGGATTATTCGGACCCGAGTAAATCTCCGAAATATACACTAGGCACGCTCACGAAAAGCTCAACCGACATTGTTTCCGAGTTTAACCGAACTAAAAAGGTCATCGGAAAGGTTATCGACGGTACCACCGGAAAGATAAAAAGTAATGCGGTTACTATCGGTCAATATACGCAATTCGAGACTGGCTATGACCCGTCTCAGATACCGAGATATTCACTTGCAAGCGCAACGACTGACGGATTAATGAGTTCGGCGGACTTTACGAAATTAGCCAGTATCGTTTTAGGTCCAGACGGCCAGGTATCTATTGTGTTGGCCTCTGAAACAAATAACGGACTCATGAGCGCAGCGGACTTTACGAAATTAAAGCATATAAAGGTCGGTACCGAAACCGTTGATATTTCGACCTTGCCGCAACAACTGGAGTCCATAAACCAACGGCTAACAGCACTAGAAAATAAATAACGAGGAGGAATAGAATGCCGAAATATCCGTACAGAAAAGCGGGATCGGGATGGGATCGTGGCTTTCGTAATAATCACAACCAAAACCTCGATGATATTGCGGATGACATTAAAGGCTCATACCGTGAGATTACCGCACATAAGAACGCAGAGACCGCCCACACGTCGGATCAAATCGACCATGGCGGTTTTTCTTTGCGAACATACGTAGACAGTCTTTATAACCGCATGAAAAACCTGATTCTTAACGCGGATGGAACTAATGTAAAAGAAGTCGTAGATTCACGCGTAGGAACTGACGGGGAAGTATTTCCGTTATTAAAAGAACGGCTTGATCGCGAGTACCTTAAGCTTTTGCAGAAAATCAAAAGGACGGTTAACGTTGATGACTTCGGAGCAGATCCGACCGGCATTAAAGATAGTACAGAAGCGTTCCAGAAGGCGATCGGTACCGGTAAAGTCCGTCTTAATTTATCGGCGGGAACATATATCGTAAAGGGCGTTAAGCTTCCGTCGTGGACTTATATGGTCGGTCAAGGAATCGGAGTTACAACGCTGAAGCTTCACGAAGACACGCCGGCAAGCGAATGGGTGGTCACTAACGCGGACCATGCCGGAGGCAACCGAAACATCACCGTCGAAGGTATGACGTTAGACTGGAATCCGAATCGTCAAGGTGGCGTCGGAGCAACGGGCGGCTTGCACTCGAGCGGTTTAACACTTGCACAGGTTAAGTTCAGCATCGTGCGCGAAGTAGAAAGCATTAATCCGGGACTTCATAGTTTCGATGCCTCAGCGCCAACTTACGATATTAGCGCAACGGATTATACACAACAAGGCTGCCGATACATTTGGTTCGATCGTTGCGTCGGCTCAGGTTACGGTGACGACGGAATCTCTACGCACTATAGCGAGTACATCTTCATTTCTAATTGCGTAATGACTAACCCTAGCGGAAAGGCGCACACAGCGGGGAAGGCAAACTCGAACGGTATCGAAATAGATGACGGATCAAAAAACGTATGGGTTGTCGATTGTTACACCGAAGGAAACGTAAGAGGCGTCGAAGTAAAAGCGCACGCAGCATGGCCGGCTTCTCAGAACGTCCATATTCGTGGGCATGAATCCTACCGTGACATTCGGGCGTACGACTTGCGTCACATCGGTCACCACTTAGCGGCAGAACCGTGGAGTGAGACGGCGAGAGATGTTACATTAGTTGATTGTACAGCGCGCGAACCGATCTACAATGGTTTATATGCCGGTCTGGCCCCGAAAGCCCTTGTAATATCGGCCTACCAACGTGTTATGATTTCAAATTTCCGGGCAATTGGCGATCCGACATATGATTATAAAGGTACGGACATTATCGCGTTTCAATACAAAAGCCGGAAGATCAACGTAAATGGTTTGCAGATGTACGGATTCGCAACAGCGGGATCAGACGTTCATATTTACGGAGGAGCTCAGCGCACAGACGATATCTACATTTCGAACTTTACGATTCATGATTCGGCGCCTGTAGGTATCGGAATCGGAGGCGGCGTTTATTACGTTACGTTGAGTAATGGCATTGTTCACACTAGGGGCGGGACAGCCGGTATCACCTCACCGAACAACCAAGCGACTATTATTGCAGTTCGCGCCGTCGGATACGCGGACGCAGCAGTATTAGCTGGACAAAAGTACAAGGTGATTCCGAACAACCTGAAGGGTGGATTTAGAGCGGCGGCTTCCTCCGGTTCACCCCTAACGGATACAAGCGCAATCATCGCGGGCTCAGGTACGATTATCGCGAAGGGTGAACGGAACTTTATTGCAGGTGTAGCTGGCGGTGCAACAACAGAAGGTTCGCGAAATGGTGTTTTGTATTCGTGGAATTCGCACACGAAAGGCGAAAGCGGTTCTTCGGTCGTAATTGCGTCTAAAAACGTAATAAACACGAAAGAATACACCGTTGCTTTAGGTCACGGCGACGGCGACGCGTCGGAGGCCCATAAGAAAATCGAACTGGACGCTATGAACGGAAGAGTTCGGGCTACGGCCGCGATCGAAAGTGCTTCGAATCTACAAGACTTCGGAGAGTACTTCGAATCTATTGACGGACAAAAGATAGACGCTTCGTTCCTCGTAACACTGGTAGGCGACAAGATCCGAAAAGCCGACGGTGGCGATAAGATACTCGGCGTAGTGTCGAAAACGGCCGGCTTGGTACTCGGTGGAGCTGCGTTTTATTGGAACGACCGTTATCTGCGGGATGAATTTGGTGAGCTTATTTATCGTGAAATTTACGAAGATGGCCGACTGGTTACGGTTCCGGCAGAGAACCCGAACTACGATCCAACAGTCGAGTATACGCCACGTGAAGAAAGAGACGAGTGGCATGTTATCGGTCTTATCGGTCAGGTACTCGTTCGTATCGATTCGACCGTTGCGGTAGGTGATAGCGTAACTGCTGTCGATGGAGTCGCGACGAAGGCGGAATCAAACGGATACGGAACGGTCATGAAAATTAAAACGCCTTATAACGCAGAAAAAGGATACGGTGTAGCGCAAATGATCGTTACGCCGCAGCACTAGGGGGTTCGATAATGATATATAACGATGCGGAACAATCGTTTGAAATTACCGCCTCAACCAAACGAAGCGTAACTACAGGTATTCAATTCAGCACGCAAGATATCGGGACGGCAAAGATAACGTTCAAGCTGACGAAGGACGGCGAACCTTTACCGATCTCAAACGCAACACACGGCAAGCTATTCATGCGGATGGCGGACGGCAGCGAGTTTTACGTTAATACGGAAGTCGGGGACGCTTTAGAAGGCGTCCTTTTTTACGTCCTTACCGACGATCAAATTCGGCACTCCGGAACTGTGATGGCGGAGCTTTACGTTAGTTACGATAACGGACAGAGCCTAAGCGTTCACAAATTTTCGTTCGAAATTGATAAGGCGCTCATCGATACCAATATCGCTCCCCTTGCGGAATACTATATCGAAGATTTCGAAGACCTGAAGGCGGATATCAATAAAACTACGGATGAGATAAACCAAACTCTTAACGAAATAAAAGCGAAGTTTAACGAGTTCGAGAACATCGAAACAAAGGCTGGTGCCCAAGAGAAAGCGAATGCAGCGGAAGCGAACGCGAAAGCTTATACGGACCTACATGCTGCTAAAACAGATAATCCGCATAAGGTTACGAAAGCTCAGGTCGGCCTGGCTAACGTTGACAACGTAAAACAGGCAGCAAAGACTGATTTTGATACGCATGTCGCCGATAACGTGCGGCATATTACGGCTGATGAGCGAACAAAGTGGAACGGAAGCCAGTTATTTAAAATAACGAATGACATCGGAAGCGTTCTCGTCTCAGCAGGCGACACTGACGATTTTTATATGAAAATTACTCAAAGCGGGAGACGGTTCGGCACTTTTTATTCCACAGGTAAGGCAGCAAACGCACCTTCTACTAACTCTACGCGAGGCTTTTTTCATATGACCGCAACCGATAGTAATGGTTTAGGTACGTTCGGCTACGTTGTCGCAGTTGATTATCAAAATAACATGTTTACGAATTATTTAAACACGGATTCAGGATGGCACGGGTGGCGCCGCGTTTTAACTTCATCTGACTTAACGCCGACATGGAATAACGTAACCCTTATAAACGGAGCAACGCAGGACACGAGTAGACCGTTCAAATTTTCCGTCAGCAACAACGTTCTGTGGCTGCGCGGATCTTTCGGAACTCTTCCAGCTATCGGAACATCTGTCGCAAAATTCACGAACAAACCGACGCAGCTAGTCGATTTTGTCGTACCGACGATCGGATCTTATGGTACTGCTCGATTTTCCTTAACGACTGACGGCGATTTAAGATATGACGGCATGGTGGCGAACGATAGCGCAAGCGTGTCGAGAGTTTCATTTAACATCGGAATTCCACTATGGTAACGGAGGTGATGAGTATGCACGTTCTTTTCTACGATGATAACTTCAAATATGACGGCGAAGCTGATATCGAAATAAACACGGAAGCAGGCGAGGAACTGCCGCCAAATTGTACAACTGCGTTAATCCCTGCTGGGTTATATGATCCGAAGTATGATCCAAAAAAAGGCGTTTGGATTGAGTCGGCAACACAAGACTATATCGACAGTGTGAAGCCGCCAGCACCGAAACCAAGCGAAATAGAAGTCCTGTCTCAACAGGTAGCGGATCTATACTATCTAATTGCGATAGGGGGAGAGTAATATGATAGATTGGTTCACATACATCAAGGGGTTTTATGAAACAGGTCGTTGGACGAAAAAACAAGTTTATGATGTTGTTGCGGTCGGTCGCATCACACCAGAACAATACGAAGAAATTACCGGTGAACCGTACGATCCTAATACGCCTCCCAGCGAAGGGCCTTCTGGGGCGACTGACGGATCTGCTGGGGCTTAGTAATTAACGGAAAGGAGGCGGCCCAATGGCGGAACCGAGTAACAACGAGCTCAACGATAAAATAGCGGACATTCGCGAGTGGCTGGTTCGGATAGACACCAAGGTTGATTTCTTTAACGAAGTCAAAACGAAAGCTGAACGTGCTGACGAGAAATCCGAAGAAGCATTGGCGTTGGCGAAAGAGAATCGCGCAGATATAGCGGATATGAAAGCAAATACGAAATGGGTATGGGGCGTGATGCTAACCGTAGTAGGGATGTTACTTACGGTAGGTATCGCGCTTTTTACGTAAATAAACGAAGTACGCCCGTCAGGTGAGAGTCCCGGCGGGCTTTTTTAATTTCGAAAGGAGACGATAAAATGGCGATTTCAGTACGTAAGAATCTGGTCGCATCAAGTAAGTATTCCGTTAAGTGTCCGTATTCAATGGATGCGAAGTACATTACGTTCCACAATACGGCGAACGACGCTTCAGCGGACGCAGAGATTCGGTACATGATCGGAAACACAAGTTCAACGAGCTACCATTTCGCGGTGGACGATAAGGAAGTCGTTCAAGGGTTGCCGACTGATCGTAACGCATGGCATTGCGGAGATGGTAGTAGTAAGAATTCCGGAAACCGCACGTCTATCGGAGTAGAGGTTTGTTATTCGAAGTCAGGCGGCGCAAAGTATAAAGCGGCCGAAAAGCTGGCGATTAAATTTATCGCGCAATTACTAAAAGAGCGCGGCTGGGGCGTCGATCGCGTACGTAAGCACCAGGATTGGTCCGGTAAATACTGTCCGCATCGCGTGCTTGCCGAGGGACGATGGGAATCGGTAAAGGCGGCTATTGCGGCGGAACTTAAAGCGCTCGGCGGTAAGTCGTCTAAACCGGCTGCTTCAGCGCCTAAGACTTCCGGGTCTACCTATACCGTCAAGAAAGGCGACACGCTTTCCGAAATCGCGGAGAAAACAGGCGTAAGTATGGCGAAGCTTCAATCGTACAACGGCATCAAGAACGCGAATAAAATCTCCGTCGGCCAGGTGCTCAAGCTTAAAGGCGGTTCTTCTAAACCGTCATCCAGCGGTAAGAAATACGTATACCTTCCGGCCTCTGCCGATTCATGGCGCATCTATCCGACTAACAAAGCGCCTGTTAAAGGAAACGAATGCGGCTCATTGCGTCCTAAGAAATTCGGCGGTCTGAAGTACGAAGTCCTTGCGAACCCACAAACGGACGTATATACAATCAAGACGGGTCAGTTCGGGAAAGTAAATATTTACGCGGCGAAATCAACGGGCGCAACAGTAAAGTAAACGAAAAGGAGACGATAGCATGCAAGACGTTTTAATTTTCGCGACTGTACTAGCGCCTATCTTAACGGCGCTTGTTCAACTGGTTAAGAAAACGGTTAAGCTTCCGACAAATGCAGTTCCAGCGATAAGCTTCGTGATTGGCATCGGACTTGGTGCGGTTGCTTATCCGTTTACCGACCTCGATTTGGTGCTCCGGTTATGGGCCGGTGGCTTTGCGGGATTAGCGGCGACAGGTCTTTTTGAACTCGGAGCCAAGCGCGAAGGCACAACGAAATAACGAAACTTTTAGCGAGTGCTTACGTATGATAACGTAGGTGCTCGCGTACATAAAAACTCATTGCGGATAAGTTTGGCGCCGTAGTATAATTTTACTAACTTACAAAGGGCGGGTGGATTAACGTGGAATATAAAACGGTGACTGTGGCGAAGAAAAAGTTTGGATTCGGTAGGATTATCAGTTTGTGCGTTGGATCGTTCATTATGTTGATTTCGGTACTATTATGTCTTACGATTATCGGTATCCTTCCGGGCTTAGGACTCGCCTTTTTCAGTCTTCCGTTTTTCGCGATTTCACTAGGTGGCGCGCGATACTCTTGTCCGAATTGTGGTCACGATAAAAACTTCGTAACGAGCGGAAAAGTTAACGATAGTTGCCGACGCTGTAAGCAAAACATTGCGGTTGATTGGGTGAAGCCCGAGAATATAAAGAAGAGCGTCAGCTAACGAAACTAGCCACGTCCTTAACCGGATGGGGCGTTTTTTACGTTTATGATATCCGCAAACCTCACGAAGTTAGTATCGCCTCGGGCGTCCTTCACGCGAAACTCCTTCCGTATGTGATCCACGTAATGTACTGCGCCAATTACTGCTCGTATGTATCCATCGTCGTATACCTCGAATGCGAGTGGTGCACCGAACTCCATCGACTGTGCGACCGTTATTTCCCTATCCTCGATCTGCTGCGCATCCAGTTGCGGCTTTTCAACTTTCCGTTTCTCTTCGGCTTGGCGCGCTAGGCCGGCTCTGTGCTCCGGCATTATAATGCGCATCGCCCGTCGTTTATCCTCGATCTCCATGGCGAACACCTCCGCATTTATTATATGCGAATATGCGTTCGGTTATCAATCGGAAATATTTAGTCGCGGATCTCAAATAGTTCGTTCATATCCGTAATACCTAATCCTTTAGCGACTTTGGCTACATGTTCGCGATTTACTGTACTGCGTTGGTTTGCGCAAAGTTCAGAGATTACGTTATTTCTTACGCCGATCTCTTCAGCAAATTTCGTTTTCTTTATTCCTCGCTTGTCCAAAATTTCTTCAAGCTTTATATAAAGGCGCACCTAAACCACCCCTAGACGTTTGATAAGTCTATTCTATCGCGTTATCGATATTTTGTAAATGAAATTATTGACTTATTGATAATGAGTTATTATTATTTAATTACTGATATATCGATAAAACGAAAGGGGTTGACGATATGCATTACTTAGCGGAATACCAAACGTTCGACTCGACGGCTCAACTTAACGAAGCTGTCTACGAACATATCAAGCGCAATACATACGAGCTTAACGATACGGATCGCCAGGCGCTTAAGATGATCGCACGTTACGCGGTTAAGTTTAGCGGGGCAGCGCATCTTAAAGCGGAAACATTGGCGGGTCTAATCGAGAAATCCGTTAAGACGGCGCGGAGGGCGCTGAATAAATTAGCGGCTTTGAACATCGTAAAGAAGGTCGCCACGACGCGGAAGATAAACGGAGGAAAAGGCGCGAACATAATCGTGATCTTGCCTCTGGATGACCAGTCGACAATGTCCAATCGCGGACAAGCCGAGAAGCCTACGGAATCAACGGTTGAAGCGCCGAAAACGAAAAACGAACCATCGGATTTAATTAAGCGTTCTAAAAACCAAAATAACGTATTAGATACGGCTACGGTCCCGGCTGAAGCGCTAAAGGGCTCGTTGCCTAACGATATCTATAACGCAATGGCTCGCTACTTTGACGCCGAGAAGATTTATAAATACTACGGTATTTTACTTCGCGCTAAGGCAAGCGTAGATAGAACGATCAGACTCGAAGATCATGCGGCTCCATTCGTTGAAGCGTGGCACGCAACGATTATGAAAGCGAAATCGCACGAAATTAAGCGTTTCGACGATTACCTATATGCGGGGTTTAGGAAGGCGGCTTGGACGGTTAAGGCACGCTTAAATCGTGGTGGATCGCTTATGGATCGTTTCAGGAAGGCGTTTGAATAATCTCGCGGGTTACGGTACGTGGACTTGCGCGGTGGCGGTGCTATACGCTATAATTCGTAATATCGAAATAAAAACCGTTTGACTTAACGATGACTTAACGCTGATATACCAACGTTTGACTTACCGATTGACTTATCGGATCACTTGCGGATACCTTGACAGGGTAGAGGTCGCTGGTTCGAGCCCAGTCGGAATCATATCTTAAACCCTTGCGCAGCAAGGGTTTTTTACTTTGTATTTAGTTATATTTGTTAGCTTTGTTCCTACATGGGGACGAATTGAGGACGAAATTTCTTTGGGGCTGATTAAGAAGTGAAGTCAAAATCAGCCCTGTTTCTATGCTAGGTTTAATGGATTATAAGGTTTCAATATTCTTTTCGATTTTTTGAATAACTTGTTCGAGCCATATGATTGGAGATACGTCGTAACTAAGAATGTCCACTCCGTCAGCAGCTTCATCGATAAAATCATTCTTTTCTTCATCCGAGTAATCGCTGTTAATAAAATCTTTTAATGCTACTATATCAGTTTTTTGCTCTTCTTTTGGTATCTCATCTAAGTATTCGGCCAGTGCTGATTCTGGAGTTTCTATATCTTGATGAAAAATACCTCCTAGAAATTGAAATACAGGTTCATAAATTTCGATTTCGATCATTACTTATCACCACCAAGAAATGTTAACTTCAAATCTGAGAAATGGTACGTATCTTATTCTAAATAACTTTCTGCTATATCAATATCATTTGTCATTTCTAAGTCAGGGTATTTTTCATCTAATTTTCTTAAACAATTAATAAGTTCTTTACTTTGGTAAACTTTCAGCTAAGTCTTCAAATACTTCACTGATCCAATATAAATCTTCTTTATTACAATTTTCTAGATAGCTAATTGTATTTTCCTCATTTTCTGAGAGTACTTCAATTATTTCATCCCAACTTTTTTGAATTCCATAGTCATCATTAGGATTAAGTTTTTTTCTTTTAATTAATATAGCTTCCATTTTTTTCTCTAAGTTCATATTGATCCTCTTTACTAAGAAGGGCTATTATTTTCAAATTGCCTTTCCTATTGTTACATCTCCATCATGGAAAAATTCAATAACATAACCAGATTCGCTGAACATGAAAGTATCTGAACCTACAGCAGTTACATCATCAATTACGTTTAAGGCGTTGTCTAAGCTGGTTTTTACAGCTGGATAATCACCGTAAGCCCAAAGGAGAATAACAGTTTTATCATCTATTTTATTCTCAATTAACCATTCGTCGATATCTTCAGCATAATCAATAGATCTGTGAGTAGTTACTTCATCCCATTTAATTCTACCCCATGATGTGAAGGGGAAACTTTCGCCAAGTTGTTCATGATATTTGCGTGTCTCAGAAATAGTGAGGACTTCTTTGTTATCTCCAAGAGCTTCTAGACATTCTTCGTATAAAGTCATATTAACACTTCCTATTTATTTAAATGTTTTAAAAGGGATTTATAAGTATCTTCGTTTCCGTTAAAAGGTATATAATATTTCTTTGCTTTATCTCCTTTTCCATTTCTATAATCCTCAACATTTATATGAGGTCCCTTTTCGGGGTCATAATCTAATCTCCAAAGGACTTTATTATCTCCAGACATTCGGCCAGTAACTTTACCAAAGCCTGCGCTTTTAGATAAAGTACCTATAAAAGGCTTTGAATCTATTCCTAAATCACCAATTAGATTTAGCGCCTCATTTCTAGCTTGTTCATATGTATCTACCTTTGGAAGCGCAACTTCTCTTGATTTTTTGGAAAGGCCCTTTTTAACTGTCTTGTTTTTTGATGACTTACCATTGATTGATTTAAAGAGTACACTATCTTTAGTGGAATCGGCTATTCTTTTTAGGAGTGGCGTATTTTTCACGTTAATGGTTTTCTCAGCATCTTGAAGGATTCCTTCTAATGCTGGAGTATACCGATTTACAGGAGATTTGACAAACTGTTTTACAGACTTTCCGCCTTTCTTAATTGGGCCACTAGCTGCTTTCCCAACTTTAGCAAGATCCTTCGATCCTGTTGAGACAGAGGACTTTCCACCTTTCAATAACGGAAGACTTCCGCCCAAATAAGTAACATAGTGCATCCGTGTATATGCATCCCCGTGAATCATTTTTTTGTCCCAATCATCCTTCAATGTGTCAATCATACTTTGAAAGGCAGCTTGATAGTCGTATTCCAGAACTGTATCCAACACTTTTTGAGGATCCTTGTTTAAGTTGTCAATTGTCCAACCGATATTCCATCCAAATTGAATGGCTCCTTCACCGGCATCTTTGGCAAGATCGTATACACCAACAATTGCACCTTTGGCGCCATCGCCTATGATTTGCAACACTTCTTTTCCGTTATCCATGAAAGCTTTGCGCTGTTCAAGAAATGAAACAAATTCAAGCTGTTCAGGGGTAAGATTTTCATAGCCGACCTTCTTGGCAATGTCTAAGTATTCATCCGGATCCGTCACTCCGCCAGCTAGCTTCTTCTTCAACTCTTTGATCTCTCGTTCTTTCGCTTCATCTTTCTTGATCTTCAAATAAGCTTCAGTCTGTTTCTCAATATCGCCTTTTTTCTTATGTATGTCACTTTCACGGTACGCCTTGGCGTTGTAGTGAATGGGCGTAGCGTTTTTGCCTTTGCCTGTGGATTCCTCAAGCTTTTGGAAGTCCTTCTTGATGAATTGCTCGTTTGGCTCTGACTGGGCATATTCAGTAACAAGTGCTTCGTCCACGCTTCCTAGTTTATCGACTGTTTTTTTACGTTTGTCCTCTGCATCTGCAAGTTCGTCTTTGAAGTCTTCTGTCGAGAACAAATCAAGCGGAAGAATATCGTCGATATCATGTAAGATATCCTTCATGGCTTTCTTTTGTTCAGACATAATAGATTTTGATTTTGTGTAAGCGTTAGCCAACTCATGTTCTAAAAAAGGATTCTTCTATGTATGCATCAGCTAAGCTGGCGTCCTCTAAAGCGCCTGAAATGCTTGTCAAAAAAGCAATTTTCATATCAAGTAAGTCAATCCAATTGTCAGCTACACCTGCGTGATCTTGGTAAAATGCTTTAATGTTGTCGGCGCCTTTGCCGGAAAACTCACTGTCATCTAAATCTGCTACAGCTTTAAAAGCCTTTTTTAGATTGACCATCTGACTTCTTAATTCCTTGTATGCCTTTGCGCGTCTATCTGCTTCGGAAAGCAGTGATTTGGCTTCAAATACTTTCATGATCATATCCTTTCGTTCATACGGAATTAGCAACAAAATTTTACCACATGACATAAGACAAAATTCGAAAGGAATCTCTTTATATGGAAAATGAAACTTTAGGATTAGGTGTAAATACCTAAGTGTGATTTAGGACAACAGAACTTTAGCAGCGACAAAAGTTTGCGGTTTTTTTGCGGACATACATATTTTTGGAAATGTTAGAATATTACATAAAAGGTGTTTAAGGAGGGGTCCCGTGAATCCAGTTTTACCGTCGTCTAAAGTTGGCGTAAAGATCAATGAATGGTATAAGATGATTCGTCAATTCAGTGTCCCAGATGCAGAGATTTTAAAAGCTGAGGTGGAACAAGAGATCAATCAGATGGAAGAGGATGAATATTTGTTGATTTATTTCTCATTAATGAAATTCCGTCATCAGCTTATGCTAGACTATTTAGAACCAGTAACTACACGCATAAGACCAACTATTGACGAGTTACTCGAAAAAATAGAGGCGTCAAATAAAGGGATATCCGGTTTATTGTCTTACTACTCCCTGTTTTTTCGGGGGATGTATGAATTTGATCAAAAACAATATGTGAAAGCAATCGCCTATTATAGGGAGGCGGAGAAAGAACTTATCCACGTTCCTGATGAAATCGAAAGAGCAGAGTTTCATTTTAAGTTAGCCGAAGCATATTATGGAATGAAGCAAAGTCATGTATCTATGCACCACGTTAAACAAGCATTAGACGTTTACAATCAATATGAATTGTATAAGGTACGGAAAGTTCAATGTCTCTTTGTTATTTCAGGGAATTATATTGATTTTAAGCGTTATGAAAAAAGTCAGCCACATCTTGAAAAAGCGCTAGAGTTATCCAGAGAATTAAATAATAAAAGGCTCATTAGTTCCGCACTTTATAACTTAGGTACAAATTTTGCGGACAGAGGGGATTATCAGCAAGCAGAAGTTTTCATGAAGCAAGCTGTGGAGATTACTGAAAAAGAAAAGTTGACGAATTTGCCACATTCTTTATTTTCTTATGCAAAAATCCTTTTCAAACAAGGAAAAATGAATGAAGCCATCCAAGTAAGTAAGAAAGGGTTGTCGGCAGCTATTTATCAAGGCGATGAGCTTTTCACGAAATTACAGGGTTATTTAAAAGCTCTTTATGTCGATGCAGTGGACCAACAAGGTGTTAATAAAACAATAGAATACTTAGAAAGAAACAAGAACTATTCGTATGTAGAAGACATTGCCTGTGAGACTGCAGCTGCTTACGCAAACTCTAAAGAATTTGAAACATCTTATGTTTATCATCAGAAAATGATTGAAACTCAAACACAAATTCAAAGGGGAGAATGCCAGTATGACTTTTAAAAAGAAGGTATGCCTTATCCTAGGGTTGTCATTCGTTTTAGTATGTGGGTTTGGATCCAGCTTAACAGAAAGTCAAACTCAAAATTCATTCCAAGTTACGTCGGATCGTCTTCAAACATAAGCATCAGAAAGCCCTTCTAAATAAGAGGGGGCTTTTATTTATGTGTTAAGTAAACAGACAAAAACGAATCGATTGAAATAAAATATTACGGACCGAAAACCGCCGACGCCGTCAGACGGTTTCAGCTAATGAATGGATTAAAAGCTGACGGTATTTATGGGCCGAAAACAAAGGCGGAAATTGAAAAGCTTTTAAAATAAGTTTGTGAATTGACGAGGTTGAAAAATCTCGTATTTTTGTAGCAATAAGAATAAAAAGGACGATTTAAGCATAAAAATCAACCCTCGATGAATAAACCGGGGGTTTTTTTATGCAAAAAAAGAAGCCTATTAGATCAGACTTTTGCAGTTTTCTAGTTAACATACTATAAGAAAATCTTAAAAAATGTTATCTAAAAAAGTTTTTTATAGCCTCTAAACGTATGTTATGACTACATTCTTCACAAGTATATTTTCCTTTTATGTTTTCTTTAACTTGCTTATATTTCAATGTGCCTTCATATACTCTAAATCTTTTCCTGCAACTTATACAAATTACTTCATAATAAAAAATCACAAATCCCTCCTTTTCTCAAAATTAATATATACAACAAAGGACTTAATTTGAGAATTTTCATTTGAACTTTGATCGAACTATTCAACATGAACGTAATGCTTCTCCAAAGTAAAAAGACATTAAGTTGCACATACAGCCAGCAATAACTACTATATGTGTTCCATACTTCATTTTAAAACAAAATGAGTGCAGTTTTCTATTCTATACAGGGGCTTAGGCAGGACAATATTTACGGACTAAAGACTAAAGCAAAACTCGAAGCACTATTAAAATAATAGGAGAGTTAAACAAAGAACCCCACTTACAAGTGGGGTCTTTAATATACATATCTCAATCATATGTTCTGATGTAACCTTTTGCACTGTAATCAGAGCCGATAGTGCTGACATATAATCTGTATTTTTTTCCTTTTTCAAAAAAATAATTAGTAGTATCTCTACTTACTCCCGTATTTAAAAGAAGATAACCCAAATCAGGGTCGTTGATAGTTGGAGATCTCCATTGACCATCAGAGTATACCTCTACATATGCATCAGCGTATGATCCTGCAGTACCTTCTAATGTGATTCTTCCATATTGACCTGAACCATCAACAGTTTGAGTATAACCTCTATCCCAAGGACTAACATTTACACTTCCGTACGTATTAGCGGCAGATGCAGAATTAATAAATACCATTGACATAATAACGGCGAGCGCTATTGCAAAAAGCTTTTTCATTTAACAACCTCCTAGCATTATTTTTTTCAGTAAGATAATAGCATATATTGTTAAATTAATCCTCTTATTTCGCGAATATTCAAATATTTTTAATAAACCTATATACAATTGTTTATAGATATTGTATAATAAGAGCATAAGGAGGTGAGGAAATGCTAGACAATATGTTAAAAGTCCTTCAAATTATCTTCTATGTTGCATCAATCGCATGGATTGCCCAACAATCACACGATGCAAAGAAAAATAATAAGAAGGACTAAGTGTAAAGGGAAGCGAGTTGGTCGCTCGCTTCTCAATATAATTATAAACAGTCTAGCATACAATATGAAGAGAAAACAAACATTCATTTTTTCCATGATACTGCTTAGTGTTGCATCCATTGGTCTGCGCTCGTTTTGGACAAACCCATTTACAACAGGCGTTATGATCTTTGTCTTAGCATTAACCATTTACATGATCATTAAGGATTTAAGGAGAAGATAACATGGAATATCATTTTAAAAGCCGTCAGGAGGTCGAGGACTTCATTAGGCGTGAAGTCCTCACCACTAATGAGGCAGAAGAGTTACTCGGGGTTAAACGGGCACGTATAAGCCAGCTTATAAGCAGCGGGAAGCTTATTCCGGTTAAAAAGTTGAGCGGCACCAGTTTGTTTCTTCGAACCGATTTAGAGGAAAAGAAAAAAGAATTAGAGTATGGCCGGAAGAAGTACAGACCGTATGATGAATGAAGCCCTTCTCGAGATGAGGAGGGTTTTGTTTGTCATACGTTTGCCAGCTATAAAAAAATGGTGTAAAAATGTGGATGATGACATAGAATACTGTTATTATAAAAGAAAAACGTTCCTATTAAGGAACGTTTTGGAGCGCTAAACTCAAACTCATTAATATTTTAACATTTTATTTGTTATTTTGCAGTTTTGTGCTCTTTAAGTTTATTTTTTTATAAAGGGCAGGGTCATATGATAAAATACACCAATATAATTAAGAGAAAAAAATTCCTTAATCAACTTGCAAAGAATAATAAAATAACTTATTATGGTCGTTCTGAAGAAGATATAATCCAAGATTTAATCAAAGAAGGGCATAAAGAAAAGTTAGATTATTTAGATGAGCAATTTAAATTTTCAAGTACAAACTTAACTCTATGTGAACTAGAAGAAGCTTGGCCTGAAAATATAGACTCACCTGAAAAATTACTGTCTTACCTAGTGAAAAATCGTAATGTTAACCCTAATAACATTGATACTGAATGGCAACCACCATTAAAACAAACTTTACAACTCTGTGCTATTAAACATGAAGGGTCCGCAGTTTATTTAAAGTTTGTTGAAGAGAAATTAACTGTTAGGAAAAGTGGATATTCCTCCTCCGTATCATCATATGCACAGTTTACTTCTGTCGTGTTAATCTTTGGAGAGGACCCTTTGATTCAAATGAGGTGTCCATTTAAAGATATAAAAAAATATATTGAATTCACCATGGATTTTATTGGTTACAAAAAACCTTGTAATTACTTTACAGTCCCTAAATTAACAAGGGATAATGCTGTTAAAATGTGTGAACTATTATCGGCGGGAGTATCTTCAAGACATATTTCACTTCCTACTAATGTTGGAAGTGTTCAGTTCAATGGAAAAAAGGGTATTGATTTAAGTAATGATGGAACTTTTGATAAAATCACCAACGCGATAAAAGGTCTGGGTTTACCAACTGATCATACAATGGAAGAGAAGTGTATCTTTGTATATACCGATCCAAAAACATCAATAGAATTAGAAACAATATTTGAAGTTAATTTTCAAAAGGGTTATTTTAAATTTACTAAAGAAGTACCTGAAACAATAGTAGATCATGTTTTAGATATATTGATACTAGTTGATATGGAAGATAGAAAAAAAGTAGATCAAGAGGCTGCCATAAATACAGAAGAATGATTATTAGGAGGGGAGTTACGTGGAACAAGCAATAAATTTTTTGGAGATTAATGAAGTCTTATTGAATTGGGCTGCTAATGACCCTCCTATTGAGGATTTCACTGTAGAAAATGTATTATACGCTATAGGTTTGAGTGAGAATTATTATCAATCTGTTTTAAAATATCTCATGACTAAAGATGGTTATGAGTTAATCCCTAAAAAAATGTTACTTTGTCCATCCAATCATAAAATCCAGTCATTTGGATTACATGAGGATATAGAAGATGAGTTATTTGATTGTTATTGCGGGGAGAATGATTTTTCCCCTGAAAATTTTTTGTTAGTGTTCGAGTTTACTGATTTTTTTAAGTCTCAATGTCAAAAAAAAAAGAAATACTGGAACCCGCTAAAAATACCTATGTTAGTTTAGGTTCTATTGCTGATGGTAAGACTTTTAAGGATTTAATTAATGAAGGGCTATTTAGCGAGCCTAAAAAGGGGGTGTACGTTTACATGGAGGATAACAGGCAATATAATATTTCAAATAATAGTGGAAGCGCATTTAGCTTTGGATCTAATTCTTCAAATGTGGTTATGAATCATAATAGCAGTAATAATGAGTTAGCAGAGTTAACGCAGGCACTATTAACAGAAATCAAAGATTCAAATTTAGATAGCGAGGAAGAAGAAAAATTAAACCATCTGGTACAAGCTACAACAAGCGAAGCTAACACAGAGAAGCCTAAGAAAGTTTTAATAAAAAGTTTCCTAGATTCAGCTGATTCTATTATTAAGACGGCTACTACCTCAGTAAATTTAATTTCTGCATTTGAAAAATGGAAGTCTTTTTTCTCATAATACAAAGAAGCTCACTTTATAAAGTGAGCTTATATATTACCGTTTTTCCACTTTTTTTATTCCACATCAACTCACTCATTCGCTACAACGTTAAAAGAGAATCAAATATAATAAACCATGTATCTCCTTTTAAATCCTTCACATGTAGTTTCTGTTTCACTTCGTTTATGTAATGCACATGCCCTGTTACATCTTCAATAAAGCCGTCTTTGTATACACCGATGACCAGAACCGAGTTGAATTCCATGGCTTCGCAAATAGTTCGTGCCATTTCCTCCAGTTGGTATTCATCAAGAGAGGGTTTTTCGATTTTCTGAACTTCTCTCTTTCGGCTTAAAAGGGCAGCCCTTTACTCAGGTAATATGAATTTTTGTTCCCATCTCTTGTCGTAAATTCCTTGACTCATTCCGATCATCTCCTTGACTAAATTATATGCAAACAAACGTTCTTTTATCAACGGAGAAAATATTGGTAAGCCTACGTATAAACTCATTGGTTTTAAATGGGAAATTGTTGGCGAGTTGTTGCCCAAACCTGCCAACAATTAATATTTTTATTCAGAAGGGATCAGACATCTAATTTGAAATCCCTTGATGGATAAGTATTTGTCAGGAATAAAAATAACAGCTCAGAAGGTAATCACTACCTTGACAGGGTAGAGGTCGCTGGTTCGAGCCCAGTCGGAATCATAGCTTAAACCCTTGCGCAGCAAGGGTTTTTTACTTTTTATAGGGGTTGTCGGTATTATTAATGCAGTATATGATTTAAATGAAAACCCAAGAATAAAAGTTGAGTTGAGAAGATAAAATAAAAACCCCATTTGTAAAGTCCAAAATGGGGTTATTTCTTAATTTCATATTAAGTTGCTGCTCTATCTGCGACCTTATAAGTGGACTGCTCAGAAAGAGCGTATGAAGCGCTAGATACTCCAACAACGCCAAGCAAGAGCGCTAAACAAATTGCAATTTTACATTTTTTCATTTAAATGTTTCCCCCTTTGAATTTGTTTGCGTGCTTCAATTGCCATTTGATAAAAATCGACTGCATCATGTCTGTCTTCTTTGTTGGTCAAAAAATCAGCAACAGCAACAGCGTATTCTTCCATATCACCGTAAAGGTTTTTCTCTTCGAAGAACTTGAACACTTCTCTAAGTGTTTGTAAGTCGAATGATAAATAAAGACCTTTAACCAGTTTTAATTTCTTGGTTACTTCCTGGTTGTTGTGTCGGGCAGCAACCTTCTGACCTTCCTGGTATAATTCTAATGCAGTCTTTAAATCATTTTTCTTTGCTTTGACATATGCCAGATTAAAAATCGCTTTGGACTCATACATGTGTTTTCGATCTTTATGAATTTCATAGGCAATTTGAAAATATTTCTCAGCATTGTCAAGTTCTTCAAGGTTATTATAACATAATCCCACGTTAAAATGTGCTGAACCAATTAAATGTTGCTCCCCTATTTTTATAGCATCATGTAAGGCTTTTTCAGCTGTTTCTAAAGCATCCTCATAACACATTTTATCTAGCCAATTCCCAAAGATAACAAACTGACATTGGACCATTTCTTTGCCATATGTAAGGTTACCCTGAGCATCTTTTTGCTCTTTAAATATAGAATATGCTTGCTGAGCGTATTTGCGTTTTCATCTAATAAATCAAGATATTTTTCGGCTTCGCGATAATATGTTAAGGCAATAACTAAATCTCTTGTTCTGAAATGATACATACCGGTAAAAAAATGATAATAGAACTCTATTGTATTCGTAAGGGATTCAGGGGCCATATTCTCCCTTGTCTTTTTAAGAGCAGAATAAACACCATCTATATTTTTAACAGAGTCAGGTTCGAGATACGACAGCATTATTTCGTGCCGTAGCTTTAGTAGCTGAAGATAGACTGCAACCTTTTCATTTTTCTCCATCATATCGAATTCTTTTTCAACTTTTCTTTTCATTTCTTTTGCTTTCTCAACTCGACCCTGCTTTATGACAACATACCAATGATTAATGTCTGTAGTTACATAATGATATGGGATTAAATCCGAAACAGACAATCAAATACCTCCTTTTCTTTACATATATTTAATATTATACCACTAAGGACCCCCTCTAATAGAGTGTTTTTTGAAAAGTCTCTCTATTTAGACTAAAAAGGGTCGGAATAAACATAAATAAGGACCATATCGTCTGATATCGACCCTTTAGCTTGCTTTAGAATTTATAGAAAATTGGTCTAAAAGGCTATCGATGTCGTTTAATGGTTTATAAATGACATCTACATTTTTCGAGAAAATGCTATAATGAAAAGCCATGAAATAATGTAAAGAGGGGGGATTTCGATGCATTACATAACTGCATGCTTAAAAATCATCAGTGATAAAGACCTTAATGAAATAATGAAGGAATTCAAAAGACTTGAGGAAGAAACAAACAAAGAAGAAGGGTGTATTCAATTCCATGCTTATCCGCTTGAACCATCAGAACGCAAAATAATGCTTTGGGAGATTTGGGAAAACGAAGAAGCTGTTAAAGAACATTTCACGAAAAAACACACAAAAGACGTTCAAAAACAAGAATTAACGGAAGTAGAATGGTTAATGAAAAGCAATGTGAATGAGTAAAAGGTTCCTTAAAAAAGAGACATTCAATGGCTAAGAATCAACCACCTGTAATTAAGTAGTAAAATGTTGGCGGATTGTTGTCCAATTCTGCCAACAATCATCATTTTCATTCAGAAGTCATCAGATGTACAATTCAATAGGCTTTGAAATAAAAGGGTAAAGTTGATTTTTCAGCTTAGAAATTCATTGATCCTGTCTCTTTTTAGGGTCAAAATCATTGAAAAGTTCAGCGGTGTTTAATTTGGAACATAAAATCAATTTTCTAAGAAAAGCTCCCACACAATAGGGAGCTTTTCTATTTTCACATCACTTGAAATAAAGCAGAACTTTTTTAGATGATTAAGAGATTTAGTGATGTTTTTTATACGATTCGACAAAATCATAATAATGATCATCGTCATCATAATACTTTTTATCGTAATGATAATCGTGATCATCATCATCATACTTCTTGTCATGATCACAATCATAATACTTTTTGTCGCAATCATAGTGCTTCTTATCGCAGTCATGATACTTTTTGTCACAATCATAATGCTTCTTATCGTGGTCATAAAACTTTTTGTAATAAGTTTTTTTCCAAGTGTAATACTCTTCTTTATATTTTTTATAATAACCCAATTTAAGCCCTCCTATTATTTTAATCAATATTAATATATGAAGTTTATATGATATGGTATGGCCACATTCACTAATAATTTAGTAATAGGGCTGTTTCTGATAGCCAAATCATAAACTGTTTATGAAGATAGGTTAGGTGAAAGGATTCGGTCACAGTGAATAGACGAAGTATGTTGTAATGCCATTTGGGAACAGATGGGGACGAATATGGGGCAAACTTTTAGTCAAAACAAAAGGTTTTTTATCAGAAATTCTTGTCAGAAAACCTTATAAAATAAGGTTTTTAAAATAAAACGCCAGTTCGTAACGGCATATAGCCCCTACCTTGACAAGGCAGAGGCCACTGGTTCGAACCCAGGCGGAATTACACAAAACAAAAACGGCAGGAAACGCTGATAAAGGCGTTCCTGCCGTTTTTGTTTTGTGTTATCTTTTCGCAATGAGATAAAGTGATATGGCTCTTTGGGTTTGAAGAGGATTATGAAGCGTAATTACCCACTGGTTTCTTCTCCTTGGAAAGCTGCCTATTGCATACATTGGAGCATAATCACGTGGAGTAAACCCGCCATTGATTACCTTTATATCTCTTCCTTCAAGATAACAAACAAGGTATTCACCGGGATCTATGACCTGTTGGTTAGTCCATGCGTAAGAATAAAAGCCGTCTCCGAGATCCTCGGTGGAAGATGGCGGTATAAAGCCATCTACATTCAATGTGATTTCTCTTCTTCGCTGTCTTTCTGAAAAGTCTTGATTTCTTTGCGTGTGATGAGCAGGTGGTAAGTGAGGAATTAACACAGGAACATAAAAGTAATGATACAAAGTAACCACTCCTTCGTTTACATTCATACAAAGTGTATGTTGGCGTATTTCGTTAATTCCTGTTTTATTGTCAGTTGACTAAGAATGGAACTAAAGGAGTGAGGACAATCAGCTTGTCCATATTTGTTTTACGACTGCCTTCATTTTTTGTATAGCAAGTTCTATGAGGTCTTTTTGCCATTGACTAGTTTTATAGCCAAATCATTTTTATGATATAATGGATATGTTTTGCAGTAATCTATAGTGTTGGTAATGGAGGAAACTATATGAAATGGTATTGGAATGGCTTAAAGAACTATGTCAATTTTGAAGGGAGAGCTCGGCGAAAGGAATATTGGATGTTTCATCTCTTTAATGGCATCATTTGTTTTATTTTATTACTGCTATCATTAATACTAGTTGGATTATTTACATCAGGCCCATTGGCGGCAGAAGGATATGCCAGTTCACAAGTAGGATATGTAATTGGATATGGCGGGGGATTACTGGCATATATTCTGATCTTTCTTTATCAGTTAGCTGTTTTTCTTCCGTCTCTTGCTCTCAGTATCCGCAGATTGCATGATATCGGCAAAAGTGGCTGGTGGATATTTATAGGCTTTATTCCGGTGGTCGGTCCTATTATGATGCTGATCTTTAACTGCCAAGATAGTGAAACAATAGAGAATCAATATGGAGCAAATCCTAAGATTATAAATGAATCGTAAATTGCGCCCCAATTGTTAGACAATGAGTTTAGCGATTGGGGTGTTTTTTATAGCCTGAAGAACTCATAAGGTAACTACATATTCAAGATAGAGAACAACTTTTAAAGAATTTTGTGCTGCAGGATAATGGCATGAATAATCTTACATTATTTGGTTTAAAATGATTAACTGCATTTTGAATAGTTAATTTTTTTTCTTCTTAACCACTTTCTAAGCACCTTTGTTTAGTTTTCACAAAGGATTAAATTAATATGCTGATCAAGAAGACATTTAGAATGGAACGAATCAAAGTGAACTTAATGGACAAACTTATATGGATTAAAAAGAAGAGAGGAGGGTGGAAATGAGTAAAAAATGGTTGCAAATAATAACTGCGTTATGTCTATCCACTTTTATATTAATGGGCTGTAATAATGATCAAAATAATAATGATCAAGATAACAATACTCCAGATGTTGAGGAGAACGATCAGGATAATAACGGTAACAATGCGCCGGGTGTTGATGAGGACGATACGATCAATAAAGATGATGAAAAAGATAATGAGACTGATCCCGAAGATCCGGTTGAGGATAATGAAGATGCCGATAAAGATAAAAAAGATGAGTAAGGAAACAGCACATCATCATTGTTTGCAGAAGAACCGACACTTCGTGCAGAGAAGTTTTAGTATTCTTTTCTGATGCTTTCTGCTGGCGGTGCTACAGACGAAAAACGTGCTTGAAAGGCTCTAAAATGACAAAAAGCTCTGTCCTTAGTGGATGGGGCTTATTGTGTGTTTGTGACACGTTTTTGAAATGAATACTATATGCAGTTTTATCCATTGCATATGAAAGCACTTCGCCGCTGAACCATGAATTACTTATGAGCGATGATGTAGTAGGCGGAACTCAACCGTTAATCGGATGGGATGATTTAACTCCTGCCGCAAGGAATGCATTACATACAACAGATTTCGGTAAAGCAAATGTTCCTTCCTTTTAATGATAATAACTTTACCAGCAATTTAAAGAAAGCATGGTTTAAATAAAAACATCTTGGTATTGGGAAGATCCTTACAAAGAAGGATTCTTTTTTTGACTTACATGAATTTCCTATTAGTTACAGTTTCTACGAGAGCTGATTGGCAATGATTACTTTTAAAAATGGAACGAATGATAATAAGAGAAGTCCTTGTCGGAAAGCTTTTCTCTCAAGAATCTCTCTGTGATGTAAATGATATCTGCCTTTTACATGAGACCCGCAATCTCTTTACCATTAAGAGTAGTAATTAAGATTCAAAATATTGACAAATCAATGTATTTTCAACAAAAGGTCAGCCCCTTCATGTATACTGAGTCCGTAATTACAATATGTAGAAAGGGGTAATAGAATGAAAATCAGTTTGGAGAAAAAAGCAGGTTTCTGGAAGAAGGCAGCGATTTCATCATTTATTTTCACCATGTTTTTTACCCTGATGATGAGTGATACGGTTTTTGCGGCCGGACTGAACAAGGATCAGAAGCGCCGGGCGGAACAGCTGACCAGTATCTTTGAAAACGGCACGACTGAAATCCAATACGGATATGTGGAACCCTTGGGTGATGGAAGAGGCTATACATGCGGACGGGCAGGCTTTACAACGGCTACCGGGGATGCATTGGAAGTAGTTGAAGTATACACAAAGGCAGTACCGAATAACAAACTGAAAAAGTATCTGCCTGAATTGCGCCGTCTGGCCGAAGAAGAAAGCGATGACATAAGCAACCTCAAGGGATTTGCTTCTGCCTGGCGTTCGCTTGGAAATGATAAAGATTTCCGTGCTGCCCAAGACAAGGTAAATGATCGCTTGTATTATCAGCCTGCCATGAAACGATCAGAGAATGCCGGCTTGAAAACGGCACTGGCAAAAGCTGTGATGTACGATACAGTTATTCAGCATGGCGATGGTGATGACCCTGACTCTTTTTATGCCTTGATCAAACGCACGAACAAAAAGGCAGGCGGCTCACCTAAAGACGGAATAGATGAGAAGAAATGGTTAAATAAATTTCTGGACGTGCGCTATGACGACCTGATGAATCCAGCAGATCCGGATACCCGTGATGAGTGGAGAGAATCGGTTGCCCGTGTGGACGTGCTTCGCTCTGTCGCCAAGTCGAACAACTACAATCTGAACGGACCGATCAATATCCATTCAGCAGAATACGGTGATTTCGTAATCAAATAAGCAGCAAGTGTAAAGAAACCGACTGCACCCTTTGCGAATACACCCGCTGCCCTCATTAATATGGCGCGGTTTAAGGTATGAACCGATTGTGTAAATGTCATTACGATTACTTAGCCCTTCTCAGAGAGAAGGGCTTTTTTCAATCTAATCTGCTTTTCCGATTCAATAAAAAAAACCAGATTCACTAGCATGAATGTATCCGATCCAACGGCAGTCACTTCAGCAATTAGGCTTAATACATAATTCTAGACTTGTTTTTATACTGGGTGATCCTCTAAATAAAGAGTGTTTTTCTTACAGTAAACGGAACAGTTTCTGTCATATGACATTCTTTAAACTTATTGTGTTTGCTGAGAGATAAATTATGCTTTGGCAGATACAGAACTAGTACTCATGACGAATGGTCCCTCTTAAGAGTTTTTTTGTTATTGGTCAAAAGGGGGTGAATGAATGTCTGCACAAAAGACAGAATAAGGGTGAAGCTGATATTCCAATGTTTTCAGAAAAGAGGTGAAAGCATGACTAAAAAAGGGATTCAAAATTCAAGTATTGAACAAATAAGAAATGATCATGAGACTGAAACAGCATTCAAAGCAGATGACCCTAAAAAACATGGCACAGGTTCAAAGAGGACCAAATAAGTTTTGTTTCAATGAATGCCTAATATCAAGATCTGGGCCAATTGTTTTTGGCCTGTCATATTGATTGATAAGGAAAGGGAGTGGATGATGTGACTCAAAAAAATGGAGCAGACAGACCTGATGATTATAAAAGATTTTCTGAAATCGACAAGGACTTTGATTTTAATCAAAATGGCGATCCTAAGTCAGAGACATTAGGCAAGAACGAACAAACCAATAACAAAGAAGAAGCAAATGAAAATATGGATGTCGCAGGAAAATATTTTGAACCGTCAGATTACAAAGGAACCACACAATTGGAACAGGGTTTGGCTGAAACGCATGAACAAGTCAGTGATGACTATTTTGAGGGAACCATCGACCAAAACTTGGACTAAATAATCAAGCGGAGCTGACTCGAATGAACTTGAGTTAGTTCCGTTTTTCGTACAAAGATGAAACTGGTTCGGCAGAGGCTGCTTTCATAAAGGGGAATGAAAATAATGGGATCCACGCTTTTGTGAACGCCTGACAGCTGCCGGCTTTTGCGAAACAAAAGGAAACCGTAGCTTGATATTCTATTGAAAGAAGAGAATGCAATTCTATTTAATTTTTTCAGTCTTCTTTGGATTCCTTGATTTTGAATAGAGAAAAAAAGGGTGAAGCTGATGCATGACTTATTCCTTGAAGTATGCTCTCAATATCTTTTCTCTAAAGAGAAAAATTGATAAAATTTAAGCAAAAGAATGAAAAAACACGATTCGGTTGGTAGTCCGAATGCATTTTTATTATGTCAGTAACCTTCCCCTCCTCGGGATGTCCATCATTCTTTCATCATTTAAAAGAGGGGGGAATCGTTATGAAATTAACGATTTACTACAATGGTCAGTTTTGGGTAGGAGTTATTGAGGTTGTGAAAAACGGAAAACTAAAGGCCTCTCAGCATTTGTTTGGAAAAGAGCCGAAGGATTCTGAAGTATTAGATTTTGTTAATAGACAACTCTTAAAGACTCTGTCCCAGTCTGAGCAGGAAGGAGTTAGTGTAAAAGCCCAAGATCAGAAAAAGATAAATCCGAAAAGATTGCAACGTCAGGTTTCGAAGGAATTGAAACGTGCCGGAGCATCCTTAAAGGCACAGGATGCGATGAAACAAGAGTTGGAAGCGAAGAAGCAAAAGAAAAAACAAATAACGAAAGAACAAAGAGAAAAAATAAAAGAACAAAAGCATCTCATCAGAAAGCAAAAAGCTAAAAAAAAGCATAGAGGAAAATAGCTTGAAAAAGCAGGCATAGAGCCTGCTTTCTTATAAGTGAAGAATATGTTTTTACACTTTAGCGTATCTCCAATGGATAAAGTCTTTTTCTTCACGGTCCAGTTTAAACCCTAACTTCTTCAAAATATGCTGTGAACCCATATTGCCATGTTCACATCTTGCCGCAATACAGTTAACATTCTCTTTGCTTAATGCCCAGTTTATTAACTTTTGAGCAGCCTCAAAACAATAACCTTTACGGCGGTGACTTTTATTTGTTGCAAAACCGATTTCAACCATGCCATCCGTATCAGGGTCGCCTAAAAACCCAGTTCCTCCGACAATTTCATAATCATTCTTCTTTAAAATGATCCATGAATCAAATCCTCTTGTTCCTTTATTTTTGATTAAAATCTCGCGGAAATAAGGAATTGCTTCAAAAAAATCTGAGTTTGGCCATTCCCCATTTGTTTTATAACCCAGGTCTATAATAGCCTGATGATCCAGTTTAGATGCAGCGTCTAGAAGATTAACATCAATCGTTTTTAATAGTAACCGATCCGTTTCAAGGAGAACCATCTCTTTAGCCCCTCTTCTATTTGATATCTATACATGTGATTCTTTTATGTTCATTTATCTCATGAATCGAGAATTAATTGTTTCCTCTATAACAAGTTTGTTACAATGCATATTCATTATTTTCTCTCTCTATAACGTATCCGTAATATGTAACGCTTCAGAAAAATTCATGAATTTGATAACAGAAAAAAACGATAAAGAAATCAGTATGATTTCAAATGGTAAGAATAACCGTCTGGGGCTAAATAAACGGATGATAAGGAGTAAAGGGGGAGCAGAGATGGTGCCTGCTCTTTATTATGAAAAGATATTTGCAGCTAACAGGAATATGCATAAGTCTGGCGGTGAGAACAAAGCAGTAGCAGACTCCCTTCGCAAAAGTATAAAACAGCAGGAGGAGTTCAATCAACTTTTAAAAGAACTTCTTAATAGAGACATCAAATAAGTTTCGGTATATGACATGTTGCAGATAAATCATCTCCTTGAAAATTCAAGGAGATCTTTTTTAAAAAAGCTTTGACATTCACGTTACGTCAAAGTGTACGGTTAATGTATAAGGAGGGAGAAGAAATGGAATATACCGTTCAGAAGTTAGCCAAATTAGCGGGAGTCAGCACAAGAACGCTTAGGTATTATGATGAGATTAACCTTTTAAAGCCAGCACGGATTAATTCATCAGGATACCGAATTTATGGGGAAAAAGAAATCAACGAATTACAGCACATTTTATTTTATCGAGAGTTAGGTTTCCAATTAGAGGAGATAAAAAAATTAATCTTTTCCCCATCTTTTAATCGTCATAAAGCATTAAAGAATCATCATGCAGAGCTTCTAGAAGAAAGAGCCCGGATTGATAGCCTTATACAAAATGTAGAAAAAACAATTCATGCAGAGGAGAGAAACGAAAAGATGAGAGATGAAGAGAAATTTATAGGATTTAAAAAAGAGCTTGTGGAAGAAAATGAGCGGAAATACGGAGCGGAAATACGCCAAAAGTATGGAGAAGAAGCGGTGGAAGAAACTAACCAAAAAGTGTTGAATATGACAAAGGAGCAATATGAAGAGCTGACCGCTACAGAAAAAGAAATGTTTGAAAAACTTAAAAAAGCATTTGAAGAAGGAGATCCAAAAAGTGAAGATGCCTTGAAAGCGGCGGAATTACACAAAAAATGGCTTCTTTATCATTGGAGCGACTACAGCAAAGAAGCTCATGCAGGTCTAGGGGAGATGTATGTATCAGATGAGCGCTTTAAGCGATATTACGATCAACATGGTGAGGGATTAGCTGAATTTCTAAGACAGGTGATCTATGCGTATACTGGGAAAGTTAATGATTAAGCATTGAACTGATGCATGGACTTTATCGAGCGAAAACGAAAGCGAAGTTTGAAGCACGATTGAAAAAACTAGAGTATTTCTTTGTCATGAAGGGTCAAAAAAGCTTACTCATTGTAAGCTTTTTATGATTTGTCATTTATAAATATAAGTTACTCAATGGTAAGAATGCTTTAGCCATAAAGACTAAGCATCTTCCACATCTCTTTCAAATATCATTTCAAAATAAGCAGCTGCTCCATACCCGTCTATACTAGGGGCGAAAATCTGAATAAACTTCCATCCTCTTTGAGCATAGTCACGAATGATTTGTTGGTAGTCTTCTTTGGGTCTTCTTCTCATGGTACTGAGTTCGACTCTAACGAATTCATACTCTTTCATCATGTGATACCTCCTGTGAGGTTATACGAAAGAGCGAGAGAAAAGTTCCGAAAGATGGAAAAACAAAAGGTGAAACCGAAAATAACCAATGAGGCAAGAACATTCAAGATCGGATCATATAAACGCAGGTCTGATTAACCATACAAATATAGAGAAGATGTAAATCGCGCACCTAATCATGGAATGCTTAGAAATCAAGTACGCGGAGCGAGCTGTGCCTTGCCATATCCTTTAGATGAACTGGCGATGAAAGAAAAAAGAGGGGGAGGATCATAACGGTGCTCCTTATATGGTATTTCAATGGGGCATGTGGAAATGACATATTCTTTATCGAGCCGTGTGGCAATTGCGAATCAGCAGAAAAAGTGATAATAACACATATAAAAACGAACAGATCATCACTATACTTATGACCGGATAGTGTTTCGCAGAGTATATGAAAAAGTCCAGCTGTGAAATTTGTTTGGGGCTGGTGATGGTGTCAATACCGTTAAGAAGCTTTGAAAATGTGGCTGTGTAATTCCAATCGAATTGATCTGAAACAAGCTCGCTTCCTTGATACCAATTGACAGCGGCTAAAAACAGAAAAGCCATGAATGAAAATCCAAGCTGAACAACTAAAACAATCCCTTTCATCGTACGCCTCCAAATCAATGAACATGAGAAAAGCAAATTATATATTACCATAATGTAGGCGGTTGGGCAATTTTTCTATATTTCCTGATATATTCATATCTTAGAATGGAGAGCCATTATGTATTTGGTTGGAAATTTAGTTCAGCCTGGGCCGGTACTTTTTTGCTCTTTCGGCTTTTGCCGCTCTCAGCTATGTGTTATTTTGGATATTGGTGATCATATCGAGAAAGTGATGGTGTCCATGAACAAAGAAATCCTAAAATACATACTCACTATTTTTTCAATATGTGCAGTCCTCCAGGAAACCGATGATATAAGTATTGCCCATAGCTGGATTTTGACTGAAATCGTCCGATTTTTGATTTGCGCGGCTGTGTTTATTATCCTGACATTTCTATTAGAGACTGTTTTTCCAAACAAAAAAGAGTCACATTAATGTGTGGCTCTTTTTGCATAAAATTATCAGATTAATAACATCATTACAAATGAATCAATCATCATGACAAAAAACAGCAAGCAAAAATAAATGAGTGAGTAGACAAACATATCCTTTGCCCACTTTACGTCATCGTCTGTTTTGAATCCTTGCATGCTTTTTTTGATCCATATACCTCCGAGAACCAAGGCAGTAAAAAAATAAAATGGGCTTATATGGCCGGTGCCGAGAGAAAAAGGAAATAATAGCGTAATCGGCACCAGGACTGCAATATATTGAATCATTTTTACTTTCGTTACATGATTTCCTTTTACAACGGGCAAGAGCGGGACACCAGCCGCCTGATACTCCTCTTTGCGTCTTATCCCAATCGCCCAAAAATGCGGGGGCTGCCACAGAAACATAATGGCATATAACATGACGGCGGTTACACTGATTTCTCCTGTGACGGCACAATAACCCATCAGCGGCGGAGCAGCTCCCGGAAAGCTTCCGACAAACGTGCTCCATACTGAGGCCCGTTTCACCCATACTGTATAGATGATGGCATAAAAAATAAAGGCGGCCAGTCCGAGAATTGCAGTTAAAGGGTTGAGGGAATACAGCATGGCAAGACCTGCTATTCCTAAAACAGAGCCATACGTTAAGATCAAAGCCGGCGGCATTTTTCCTGTGACTGAGGCCCTGCTGCGGGTGCGCTCCATTTTTGCATCCATATGCCGATCAAAATAGTTGTTGTAGACAGTGCCGGAGGCCATGACGAACGCGGTTCCAAGCATTGCCGTTATCATTGTCATGAAAAAAGCGAGTCCTGTTAATGGTATTTCTGAGCTCACAAATGCGATCCAAAATCCGCCGAAGGCTGCTATCGAGTTTGATACGATAATGCCGGGTTTTGCAAGCTTTATAAAATCGTAAACGGATACCCGGTTCGAGGCTTTTATGTATTTTGTTTCAGAAATCGGAGCAGAAACTCTTGAATTCTCCAAAAATAGACGCCTCCCCCAAAACTGCATGCTTTAGTTATCGTACCAAGAGGCCAGCCAGATCACAATTATTTCCTGTATTTGTCATGATATTGTCAATTTTTATACAAAAAAAGGGGAGCTGGACTGCCCCCATTCTCGGTAAACACCGCCTGCTATCTGTTGTATCCTCCATATCCGCCGCCGTATCCGCCGCCGTATCCGTACCAAGGGTAGTAAGGAGGGCGCGGATAGTAGTAAGGCGGACGCGGATAAAACGGATAAAACGGTCTTGGGTAATAATAAGGCGGATAAAATGGCGGTCTAGGGCGCGGACGCGGGTAGTAATATGGCTGTCTTTCATCAAAAGGTGAAACTTGCTCAAATTGATCGTAATTAACAGGAAATTCCAAGAGGGTTACCTCCCTAGCATTTTTTATTCTGTTTACTTTATTCCTGATATGAGAAATGGGTGTATGTCCATCGACCAAATTGTTTTTTTTAATTGAGTAAATCCTCAGAAAGGGATTGACAAGAACTTCTAAATCTCCTATTATTACAAAAGTGAAATAAATGTTACTTTAATGTTACAAAAATATTTCTAATTGAGTACGAATAAGCATAAAGAACATCATCTGAATCTTTTGATGGGATATAAATCGAAGTGATTACGAAAGAAGGAGTTTGTGTTGTTGGCGAAAAGAATCAAATGGTTTCAAGTATTATTAGCAGTTGTTTGTGCGGCAGGGCTTATAGGCTTTTGCCATAATACATCAAAAAAAGAAACGGTCATGAATCAGGTAAAAACCGATTCTCAGTATGGAGATGTAGAGATCGCAACACTTGTGAATGACGGGAAAACATTCAATTACGCGGTCAACTACCCTGTTTTTAAAAATAAAAAAATGGACGCGGCATTAAAGAGTTTCGCAGAGAAAGAGGTTCGCCAATTTCAGAAGGAAACGAAAGATGCTGACCAGGAGCATACAAAAAAGCGCAATGAACTCAACATCGATTATGAAATTGTTCATTATGCCAAGCAGACAGCGGCAGTGGTCTTTAATGAATATAAATACATAGGCGGCGCGCATGGACAAAACGTAAAAAAAACATTTAACTTTGATTTTAGCAAGGAAGCCTTTCTTTCTATTGATGATATTTTCAAAAAGGACTCTGATTATTTACAAAAGCTTTCGCTGATCGCTTATCATGAGCTTAAAAAGAATAAGGACATTGCAGCGGACGACGAATTGTTAAAAGAAGGAACTGCACCGGCAAAAGAAAATTTCAGCCGTTTTGCCGTCAAGGAAGATTATATCGAGTTTTATTTTGATACATATCAAGTCGCTGCGGGCTATCTTGGAGAGCAGTCGATTGCGATTAAGAAACATCTTTTAAAAGATATATTGAAAGAACAATATATTGATAAAGCGAAAAACAAAAATAAAATCAAAGAACAAAAACCGAAGCACGAAGTCATTTCATTACCCAAAGAAGAAACAGTTGATCCGAATAAAAAAGTCATTGCGCTTACTTTCGACGACGGTCCGAATCCTGCGACAACAAATCAGATTCTGGACTCCTTGAAGAAATATGAAGGGCATGCAACGTTTTTTGTGCTGGGCAGCAGGGTTCAATATTATCCGGAAACGTTAAAAAGAATGCTGAAAGAAGGAAATGAAGTGGGGAACCACTCATGGAGCCACCCGCTTCTCACAAGGCTTTCAGTGAAAGAGGCTGTAAAGCAGATCAATGACACGCAGGACATGATTGAAAAAATAAGCGGGTATCGTCCGACGCTTGTGCGTCCTCCATATGGCGGCATTAATGATGAACTGCGCAGCAAGCTGAAAATGGATGTCGCGTTATGGGACATTGATCCGGAAGATTGGAAAGACCGAAATAAAAATACAATTGTCAACCGAGTCATGAGCCACGCGGCTGACGGAAAGACGATTTTAATTCATGATATTTACGGCACTTCTGCTGATGCGGCCGATGAGATTATCAAAAGACTGACCGATCAAGGCTATCAATTGGTGACGGTCACTCAGCTGGAAGAGGTAAAAAAACAAAGGGAAGCTAAATAAATGTGGAAAGGCTGTCGCGGGAAATGCCCGTTGGACAGCCTTTTTTCTTTTTAATAAGAGCCTGTGGTTGCCCATACATTCAGGTTGGGGCCTGAATATTTACCGAAAGCGTAGGAGGTTCTCGGGTCTAAGTCATAGACCATAGGCGTATAACAAGATTTTTGGCCTGCCACCGCTTTGCCATTGCCGCCTGCAGAGTCACAGTTATATCTCTTTTTATCTGTGTTCCGGGTTATTTCCGCATTTGCTTCATAGCCTGTTGTCAAGGTGTTGTTCATCGTTATTTTTGCCCATGCCGTTTTGCATGTACTGCTGAACTTGAGCTCGACGACTCCGATGACTTGATTGTTTGCGTTCACTAAGTTAGAAGATTTTTTTGTGGCGGCGCTGGACGCACAATCATTGTAATAAGGGCTTTTTCCATCGTAGGCATGCGTTTCCGCATGAGCGGGTGCTCCCTTGATGGCAAAAATAAATACGAATGCGAACAACACCAAAGACACCTTTTTAACGATTCTTTTCATTTCTTCCTGACCTCCTTAAAATGACAAACAATAAATCATACGGAGGAAAGGCCAAAACATGCATGCTTTTTTTGGAAAAATAAAGGCGGCCGGAAGGATGGAGTACTTGGCCGCCTGGGGTGTGAAGCTAAGCTTTCAGGTCAATTTTTTGTCCGAGCGTCGGATGCTGAATCAGCTTAAGGGTTTGATCAGCATTTTGCTGGGCAGTGTCCAGCATCTTTTTCGTTAAAGCGATATCAACATTTTGGGCCAGATTTGCTTGATGCATGGCAACTGATAATGCAGGAATATCCATTGCTACACCTCCTATGCCTTACCTATCGGCGGGCGGCTTTGATTTTATAGGGCAGAAAGGCTTAATTTTTTCTGTTGACCCTTACGCTGCGGCATACCGTATATTTTTTGTAAGGAGGGATTAGGATGAATATCGTAATAGAACAGACCTTTCAGCAATATGAAAAGCTGTTTTCGATGGAAGAACACGAAAGAGCGGACGAATTTCGGTATACGATGATGGGACCGTTTGAAAAAATGTGGAGCGCCATACAGGTTCCCCTAAAAGCGAAGACACCGAATGGATATGATGTAATCATGGCTGTAAAGATGCTTGGTTATTTGGATGTGTGTAATGCTGAAATCGGACAGAAAGCATTGAGAAAACTGCAGCAGTTGCATATTGCGGAGACTGCTGAATCTGCGCTGCAGCAGTGTATACATTTTGCCGAGCGTGAAAAGCTGCGAGTAAATGCGGAAGAAATGAGGTTCGGGCTTTACATTGCTGATCCAAGCAAGCTGAAGCTGCAAAAAGGGTATTGCGGGTTTGGGGGAATTCCAGGCTTTATTCACGTTTGGATGTATCCGAACAGCTATAACCTTCTTAGGATTTCATCGATTATTGCCCATGAATTTCACCATAATCTGCGGTTTTCGTATTTTGATTTTCACCGAGGTTCTGTGTCAGTCGGGGATTATCTTGTCATTGAAGGGCTGGCTGAGTCATTTGCGCGGGAGCTCTTTGGCGAAGAACAATTAGGCCCTTGGGTTACTCGCTTTGATCGGGACGATTTGCAATATTCCATTGAAGTCATAAAAGAGGTGATTGATGTAAAAGGCTTTTCGGAGGTGAGCCGTTACATGTTTGGAGATCAAATAGCGAAAGCGCAAGGCTTCGAGCCGGCGGGATTATCTGCTTTTGCCGGATATGCAGTTGGATATCACGCTGTTCAGTCTTTTATGAATAAACACCGGGTCGATATAAAGGAGGCCACACTCTTGGATACAGAGACGATTCTGTCTCAGTGCGGGCTGTTCTCGACATAAGAAAAAGCGTCACGTCAGCGGCGCTTTTTAATGTTTTGATGGATCAGCTCTATGAGTGTGCAGGTGACAATTCCCATCGTATAAGCTATGATATCGCTCCATAAAAATCCGTACCCCAGCACGAGGCCGCCGAGCGAAGTGTCCCTGATCCGGTCGATCCACTCAGCATGGTACAGCTGGCTGCATTCGATAATAACGCAAAATGAAAGGCTGATAATGCCTGTTGTGATGGTTTTCATCGTATGAAACAGAAAGCCGCAGCCCGTAAAAATCATTGCGGCCCACAGTGCATCTCCGAGATAGGCATTGACGATATCCGGGAGAAAACTGGAGAATGCTCTTGACCCCAGTCCCAACCCGATGATGAGGATTGTAAAGGCCGCATATATGAACCGGTTCCTTCTCATGAATGATTGATACCTCTTCCCGCATTTTCCCTCCCATGTATTGTAAGGAATCCATCCTCACTTTGTCCATAAAAAAAGCGGCTGAACAGCCGCAGGTACTTTTATCTTGCTCTTAGATTGACATGGTTGGCTGTCTGGTCTTTTCCAATGACGAAATGGAGCTCATAACGGCCTGTATCATAGATATAGTCGATTTCATCCGTGAATGGGACGGTTAAAATTCGGTCGGCGGGGCCAATTTGATCGCTCAGCACATCCGGTGTAACCCCTCCAAGATTCAGACGGCGTTCTACTCCGGTTCCAAAGTAACGGATTTCTGAAATGGTCATGTCTTTGTTATAGGAAAAGCCGTAGCCGGGATTTCCCATATTCCAGCTGTATAGATCAAACATATTGTTTCCTCCAGCCGGTCTTTCCGGTTCTCCCATCTTGGCATGGACATCCCCTTTTGTGCTTTTGTTAATCGTAAGACCTTGTACCTGCTGCGGCATTTCACCTGTAAAAGCGGTGTTATAAAGATTTTTTACAAGCTTAGCGGATGATGAGGTTGTTTCTTCAGCAGGCGGATTTGTCTGAGCGGCAGCTTTTTCCGGAATTGCCGTCCCAAAGCCAAAAACAGTGCCTGACAGTGCTGCCGCTGCTGTTAATGCGGAAATGGTTTTCTTCATGGTTATCCCTCCCTTTATGTCTATCATGACGTTTCCCGGTGTTCGTGCATTAAAACATTTGTATGCGCTCTGTATGTTTTAATCAGCACTTGTAAGGGAACTGAAATGGGTAATTCGGTATATAAACGCAAGAAAGGGGAATGGAGATGGCGGACACAAAAAAAGTAACAATCAACGGCGTTGAGATGGAGACAGCCGGAGACCAGACGGTGCTGCAGCTTTTGAATAACAGTTCAATCGAAGTGCCGCAAGTATGCTATCATCCGAGCCTTGGGCCGATAGAAACATGTGATACGTGTATCGTCAGCATCAATGGTGAGCTGAAGAGATCGTGCTCAGCTGAAATAAAGGATGGCGATGTCATTGATACGCTTGCGTCTGACGTGAAAAAGGCACAGGTCATCGGGATGGACAAGATTTTATATAATCATGAGCTTTATTGTACAGTTTGCGATTACAACAATGGGGGATGCGAAATACATAATACGGTGAAGGAAATGAAAATCAATCACCAAAGCATTCCGTTTGATCACAAGCCATACCATAAGGATGAATCCCATCCGTTTTATCGTTATGATCCAGATCAATGTATTTTGTGCGGACGCTGTGTTGAGGCATGCCAGGACGTTCAGGTAACTGAAACGCTGACCATTGACTGGGAGCGGAAACGCCCGCGCGTCATTTGGGATAATGACGTGCCGATTAACGAGTCGTCATGTGTGTCGTGCGGCCATTGCTCAACCGTATGTCCATGCAACGCGATGATGGAAAAAGGAATGGAAGGGGAAGCCGGATATTTAACAGGCATCAATAACGAATCACTGCGCCCGATGATCGAGATCACGAAAGGCGTAGAGACAGGATACGGCTCGATTCTCGCCATTTCTGACATGGAATCTGCCATGCGTGATGAACGAATCAAAAAAACAAAAACCGTCTGCACCTATTGCGGTGTCGGCTGCAGTTTTGATGTTTGGACTAAGGGGAGAGATATTCTGAAAGTGGAGCCTCAGGAGGAGGCGCCTGCCAATGGCATTTCCACTTGTGTAAAAGGCAAGTTCGGCTGGGATTTTGTAAACAGCGAGGAGCGTCTGACAAAACCGCTCATCCGCGAAGGCGACCATTTCCGGGAAGCAGAGTGGGAGGAAGCCTTAACACTGATCGCAAGCAAGTTCACTGAATTGAAAGAAGAATGTGGCCCTGACTCACTTGCTTTTATCACGTCGTCTAAATGTACGAATGAAGAATCCTACCTGATGCAAAAGCTGGCCAGAGGGGTTATCGGCACAAATAATGTGGATAACTGCTCGCGCTATTGCCAGTCTCCGGCTACTGCCGGCCTGTTCCGAACAGTCGGATACGGCGGTGACTCAGGATCGATTACAGATATCGCCCAGGCAGATCTTGTTTTAATTATCGGTTCGAACACATCAGAGTCGCATCCGGTATTGTCTACCCGCATTAAACGGGCTCACAAGCTGAGAGGGCAGAAGGTTATCGTGGCTGATATCAGAAAACATGAAATGGCTGAGCGTTCTGATCTATTTGTTCAGCCGCGTGCCGGATCAGATATCGTCTGGCTGAATGCCATCGCCAAATATCTGATTGAAAACGGCAAGGCCGATGAACGCTTTTTGCAGGAAAGGGTCAACGGCAGGGATAAATACGTGAAAAGCCTGGCGCCGTACACACTTGAATATGCAGAGGAGAAAACCGGAATTGATAAACAAACCCTGATTCAGATGGCTGAAATGATTCATGAGGCTGACAGTGTGTGCGCGTTGTGGGCCATGGGCGTGACACAGCACATTGGAGGCAGCGATACAAGCACTGCGATTTCAAATTTGCTGCTTGTCACAGGAAACTACGGAAAACCGGGTGCGGGTTCTTATCCATTACGCGGCCATAACAACGTGCAGGGAGCAAGTGACTTCGGAAGCATGCCAGACAGCCTGCCGGGCTATGAAAAAGTGAAGGATGAACAAGTCCGCAAGAAATACGAACAAGCCTGGGGTGTACAGCTGCCGAAGGAGCCGGGCATGACCAACCATGAAATGATTGAAAAAATCCATTCCGGCCAGCTGAAAGCGATGTATGTAAAAGGGGAAGAAATGGGCCTTGTCGATTCTAATATCAATCATGTACACGCCGCATATGAAAAACTTGATTTCTTTGTTGTGCAGGACATTTTCCTATCTCGGACGGCAGAATTTGCAGATGTTGTTCTTCCTGCGAGCCCGAGCCTTGAAAAAGAAGGAACCTTTACAAACACTGAACGCCGTATTCAGCGTTTATACCAGGTATTTGAACCTATGGGTGAATCAAAGCCGGACTGGCAGATTATTATGGAGGTAGCGAATAAGCTTGGGGCCAATTGGAATTATGAGCATCCTTCCGACATTATGGAAGAAGCTGCAATGCTGTCACCAATTTATGCAGGAGTAACTTATGAACGTCTTGAGGGCTACAACTCCCTGCAATGGCCTGTAAGTGCTGATGGGAAGGATTCACCTTTACTCTTTACAGAACGCTTTCCTTTTCCGGACGGCAAAGCGATTCTTTATCCGGTTCAATGGACTGAGCCTGAGGAGTTCGGTGAGGAATATGACATCCATGTAAATAACGGCAGACTCTTGGAGCACTTCCATGAAGGAAACCTGACGTATAAATCAAAAGGTATTTCTGAAAAAACGCCGCATGTATTCTTAGAAATTTCTCCAGAGCTTGCGGCAGAACGGGGGATCCAGGACGGGACCCTTGTCAGACTCACGTCGCCTTTTGGAAATGTGAAGGTGAAATGCCTGATCACTGATCGTGTCAAAGGGAAGGAAGTGTATCTGCCAATGAACGATTCTGGGGAAGCGGCGATCAACCTGTTAACAGGCAGCCACGCAGACAAGGATACCGACACGCCTGCGTACAAAGAAACATCAGCGAAGATGGAAATCTTGAAGCAGGATGGAATCAATCCGCTGCCTAAAATCAATCACCGCAACGGAAATCCGCAGCCGCAAATCGGTGTGCAGGTTCATAAAAAATGGGCGCGGAAGGATTACATCTTCCCTGGCGATGCTGTGAAAAGGGGGATTGGGCACAATGGCTAAAGCGATTAAACGCATTCAGAAAGTACAGGTGACCGAAGAAGATCAGCGCAAACGTGATTTGGAAGAAATCGAAGATGCCTTAGTCGACAACAAAGAAGCCATTCTGGAGACGCTGCAAATGCTTGGGCACATGAACGATCGGGGCGTACTGCCTTTGCTCCGCGGCCTTTTTGGCCAAGGTGATAAAGTCCTTGACATCCTAGTGAAAAAGGCAGATACAGAGGAAACGGCCAATATGCTTAAAAACCTGCTTCTCCTGTTTGGAACACTCGGCATGCTGGATGTCAAACAGCTGGAGCCGCTCATACTGAAAGTGAATGCAGGTGTGGCGAACGCGGTAGAACAGAAGAACAGCGAAGAGAAAACAGGTTATTTTGATATCATCCGTTCGCTTAAAGACCCGGAAATCAACAAAGCGGTTACGCTGCTGTTCTCCTTTTTAAAAGGAATGGGACAAGATACAAAGGAGCTGGAACGCACAACTCAGCCTCCGGAACATCAAAAACATCATCAGGAACCCCGAGAGAAAAGGGGAATGGATAAGCGAGATTGACACCCGCCCGAGCCGGCTAATGCCAGCTCGGGTTTTTTGTGAGATGAGTCTTGGGAACTAGGATAAAATATCTAAAATAGAAACAAGACAAAGAAGCTTTTGTTTTGGAAGAGGATAAGCCATCATCGGCCTGTCCAGTATTTTTTCCAGTAAAGGATAAATATCTATGTCATTGGCTGACCTATACTATGAATGAATATGATAGAGTAATTTGTTACTTTGTTCCCTGTTAAGAAAAGGAAAAGCGTGATTATAATAGAAAACGATTACTTTAGATGGAGGAACAGCAATGAAAAAAGCATTATTCATTTTGTTTGTGCTAACGATTGGATTTGCGCTTTCTGCGTGCAGCCAGTCCAGTGATGCGTCAGCTGAGCAAAAGACAGAAAAGAAAGAAGTAACAGCAACGGAAAAGAAAACAGAGGAAAAAGAAACCAAAACGGATGAAAAGGTGCATAAAGTAGGCGAAACTTTTAAAGCTTCCAGCACAAATTTCTCGGTCAATAAAGTATATACGACGGCAGAACAAGGCGAGTATAAGACAAAAATTGGAGAGAAAGAAAAAACAATAAATAATAATGAAGAATTTTTAATAGCTGAGGTAACGATCGAAAATACAAGCGACAAGTCTTTCAATTATACGAGTGGCGGTTTTGAATTGAAAGATGGCAAAGATCAATCAATCAGAGCAAACATAGTATCTACTGCTGACCTGAAAACAAGCCTTAAATCAGGAAAGTTAGCCTCGGGTAAAAAGGTAACAGGCACAGTCAGTTTCGTGATTCCAAAAGGAGAAAAAAACCTTAATTTGTCATATAGTCCATCGTTTTTAAATTTTGAAACAGAGGATATTACATATTTCGTAAAACTGAATTAAGGTATCTTTTGAGCATGTCACCGGAAAATCGGAGCATGCTTTTTTAATTTAAAAGAGATTGATAGTATAAAATAGTAGTGAGGTGATCAATTATGCAAACCAAATGGCTGGAACGGGCACAGCGAATTCAGGCGATCGCACAGGCGGGGCTTGCTTTTTCCAAGGATGTGTATGACAGGGAAAGGTACGAAGAACTGATGGAACTGAGCTTGGAGATGATGGCAGATTATTCACAAACCGATATCGAAGCCATTACAGATTTATGGAAAGGCGAGAAAGGCTATCCGACACCGAAGGCGGATGTTCGCGGCGCGGTATTTCGAGAGAATCGCATATTGCTCGTTCGGGAGAAGCATGACGAGCTGTGGTCACTCCCAGGCGGGTTTTGTGAAATTGGTTTATCGCCCGCTGAAAATGTGATCAAGGAAATCAAAGAAGAGTCGGGTTACGATACAGTGTCTTCCCGATTACTGGCCGTGCTGGACAGCCATAAGCATCCTCATCCTCCTCAGCCTTATCATTACTATAAGATCTTCATTGAATGCAGCATAACGGGCGGGCAGCAGAAAACCGGGATTGAGACGAACCATGCCGCTTTTTTTCCGGAAGACAGGCTCCCTCCGCTTTCTCCAAAACGAAACACACAGTCACAGCTCAGCATGCTTTTTGACTTTCAGCGTCATCCGGATAAAAAAACTGTATTGGATTAAACAAAAAAGAGCCGAGGGCTCTTTTTTGTTTTTACAGGGCAATATGTTTTTCGCTGGCAAGCTTCAAAAGGGTTAGTACCGAATCGGCTTGTTTATGGCCGAGCTTTTGTTTTAGTTTGCTTTCTTCCACTAAACGGCTTCCATATATGTCGACAGAGGCTTTGTCGACGACAGTATGCCAGTTTTCCTGTTTTTTTCCCTCAACGAGCGGTTTTGAATGTCTCTCAGAAAAAGAGAACACAAACAATACAAATGCAAGTGAAAGTACGATGCCGACAACTAGTTTTTTACGGTTGATCTGTGCTGTCATTTGTTCTCTCCTTCACCATTTTACTTTCTATTTAATCATATCTTCAGCTTGCTTTACATAATGGAAAAGTCATCTTTTAGAGTAGTGCTTACGTTGCGGATGAGGGCGACGTGTGAGATTTTCATAAGCTATTGATTGCGTTTCTAAGATTGATGCGCATGCCTAAGGTCACGTTGTGAACCAAATCGGGGGTGCGTAATAGAAAAAAATTGAAAGATTATGGTAAGATGAACAACATTCGAGGGGGATTATATGATGCCTGCACCGGCATCTTGAAGACCTGCCTGCTGTTTCAGACGACAAAATGGATGTCCCTCTCTTTTTCGATAGCAGGAGGTGGTGAAGTTCGTCAATTGCTGAATCTTTTCTTTCATGGGGAGGGGAAAAGCATGAATGTGGTAAATCGGCGACAAGCTTTGCAGCGTGCACTGATGAACGGAAAAAATAAACAGGATGCTTATCATCCGTTTCCGTGGTACGAATCGATGAGAAAGGAAGCTCCTGTTACCTATGATGAAGACAATCAAGTATGGAGTGTTTTTCTTTATGATGATGTCAAAAAAGTGATTGGGGATAAAGAGCTTTTCTCCAGTTATATGCCAGAGCAGACAAGTTCTATCGGGAATTCGATCATTAATATGGACCCGCCAAGACACACGCAAATCCGTTCTGTTGTCAATAGAGCGTTTACACCGCGTGTCATGAAGCAGTGGGAACCAAGAATTCAAGACATCGCAGATGATCTGATACATCGTTTTCATGGACGAAGCGAGTTTGATTTGGTTCAGGATTTCTCATATCCGCTTCCTGTCATTGTGATATCTGAGCTTTTAGGCGTTCCTTCAGAGCATATGGATGCGTTTAAGACATGGTCTGATATTTTGGTGAGCACACCAAGAGATGGAAGTGAGGAAGCGGAGAAAGCCTTTCTGAAAGAGCGGAACAAGTGCGAGGAAGAGCTAGCCGCGTTTTTTGCCGGCATCATAGAAGAAAAACGGAAGAAACCGGAACAGGACATCATCTCCATTTTAATTAAAGCAGAAGAAACCGGCGAGAAGCTTTCCGGAGAAGAGCTGATTCCGTTTTGTACATTGCTGCTGGTGGCGGGAAACGAAACGACAACGAACTTAATTTCAAACGCGATGTACAGCATTTTAGACACGCCGGGCGCTTATGACGAATTGCAGCAGAATCCAGAGCTGGTGCCTCAGGCGGTGGAAGAAGCTCTGCGTTTCAGGGCGCCTGCACCTGTTTTGCGGCGAATTGCCAAACGGGATACAGAGATTAGTGGCCATCAGATAAAAGAAGGCGACATGGTGTTGGCGTTTGTGGCGTCAGCAAATCGTGATGAAGCGAAGTTTGACAGGGCGCACAAGTTTGATATTCACCGCCACCCCAATCCGCATATTGCGTTTGGCCACGGCATTCATTTTTGTCTTGGGGCTCCCCTTGCACGGCTTGAAGCAGCCATCGCGTTAACGTCATTGACTCAAACGTTTTCTCATATGGAGCCAGTCAGTATTACCCCGATTGAAAATAGCGTGATATACGGACTAAAGAGTTTTCGCGTCAACATATAATATGAAAATTGGAGGCTGAAATGATGAGACAGCATCATATCTCAATTATTAATATCCCGGCATACGGACATGTGAATCCAACTCTTGCGTTAGTGGAGAAGCTTTGTGAAAAAGGGTATCGTGTCACTTATGCGACGACTGAGGAATTCGCGCCTGCGGTAAAGCAAGCCGGGGCAAGCCCGCTTTTATATCAAACTACGATTAACGTGGAACCGGAACGCATTAGGGAAATGATAGAGAAAAATGAAACACCGATTAGCATTTTAAAAGAATCGTTCGAAATCTTGCCTCAGCTTGAAGATTTATATCAAAATGACCAGCCTGATCTTATCGTTTATGATTTTATCGCATTTGCGGGAAAATTGTTTGCTGATAAGCTGAATGTGCCGGCCATCAGGCTTTGTTCTTCCTATGCGCAAAATGAATCCTTTCAGCTTGGAAGTGAAGAGATGCTCAAGCAACTCAAACAAGCGGAGGCCGATTTTCAGGTTTACCTTGAGAAAGAAAACTTACCGGCTGTCTCATTTGAACACTTAGCTATACCGGAAGCGTTAAATATTGTCTTTATGCCGCGGTCTTTTCAGATTAAAAACGAAACCTTTGATGAGCGATTCTGCTTTGTCGGTCCTTCACTTGGAAAACGAGGTGAACAAGAGAGCCTGCTGCCGGAAACAGGCAATCGTCCGCTCATGCTGATTTCATTGGGAACCGCTTTTAACGCATGGCCAGAATTTTATCGCATGTGCATAGATGCATTTCGGAATTCCGACTGGCATGTTGTGATGTCAACAGGGATATCAATTGAACCTGACAGTCTAGGTGACATTCCTGACAACTTTACGGTTCGCCAGCGCGTTCCGCAGTTGGATATCTTAGCGAAAGCCGATCTGTTTGTTTCTCACGGGGGAATGAACAGTACGATGGAGGCAATGAATGCGGGGGTACCGCTTGTTGTGATTCCGCAAATGTATGAGCAGGAGCTCACTGCCCGGCGTGTTGATGAATTAGGCCTCGGCGTCTATTTGCCGAAAGAAGAGGTCAGCGTCTCCCGTTTGCAGAAGGCGGTTCAGGACGTATCCCGAGATAAAGAAATGCTCAACCGCGTAAAAGATATGCAGAAAGACGTAAAAGAAGCAGGCGGAGCGGAGAAGGCAGCCGCGGAAATTGAAGCCTTCATAAAAAAGTCTGTCGTTCCGCAATAACACATTTGCACCCGAAATCTGCTGAGATTTCGGTTTTTCTTCTTTTAAAAAGGATGGGATGCAATGAGTAAAGAAAACGCCGTCTATCTGATTACAGGGGTGATGGCAGCGGGGAAGTCGACAGTTGCCCAGCTTCTTTCTGAGCGTTTCGACAAGAGCGTTCATGTCAGGGGAGATGTATTTAGAAAAATGATCGTAAACGGCGAAATGCAAATGTCAGGCACTCTTTCAGCTGAGGCGCTGGAACAGTTGCGTCTTCGCTACCGGCTGGCTGCTAACGTATCGGATATGTATGCTGAAGCGGGGTTTCATACGGTGGTGCAGGATGTGATCATCGGACCTATGTTAGAAGAAATGGTGAAGTTGATCAGTTATCGTCCATTGTATGTGATCGTATTGGCACCACGAGTAGACATAATAGCCGCAAGGGAATCAGCACGCAAGAAAAAAGGATATGGGGATATCAGCATTGAATCTCTCGATGCCGTCTTGCAGTCAGAAACACCGCGTCTAGGCCTGTGGCTGGATTCGTCAGAGATGACGCCGGAAGAGACGGTGGGAATGATATACAAAGGGCTGGAGACTGCAGCGAAAATAAAATAATGAATCCCGCTTTCTCTAGCTTGTTCTCGGGTGCAGAGGCTAACCCCGCCCCGCGAACATCTTCTATTAAATATTCTTTTTCATCCCGCATCTCCGGCATTCTCTCAAAAACTTTCCGCCTTTTACGGAGCTTTTAAAAAGCGTATAGTCACAATTATCACAGCGTCCGCTATGAACGTCAGGATATTCGTTGAATTCATAAATAACCGATGTGTCATAGCCTTTTGTTTCGTATTCTTCTTTTGTTTCCATGATCGATCCTCCGTTAAAGCGTGTCTGTTGTTTATATTACAGCATGCAACCGGTGTATTCAACGGTAATGAGAGGCATTTGGTTCATCTTGATTTCTCCCTTGGTTTGCGACACAATAGCTTTATTAAAGGTTATATACATATAAAGCCTAAGCTGGCAAAGAGGAGAGGAACGGATATGGGTAAAGGTTTACATGGAAAACGCGTCGCGATTGGGGGTTCTCGGAAAACGGAAGAAATCAGCACAATCATTGAAAAACAGGGCGGAATTCCTGTCGTTCGGCCTCTCCAAGGAACGGTGTACTTGGCAGAGGAGCAGGTGGAGCCGGAGCTGCGCAAATTTGCGGAAGAAAAAGCCGACTGGGTGATCTTTACGACAGGCATCGGTACGGAGACGCTTGTGAAGATGGCAGAGAAAATCGGCGTAAAGGACGAGTTTCTGCTGGCGATTCGCCAGGCTAAAGCGGCGTGCCGAGGGTACAAAACATTGTCTGCGTTAAAAAAGCTTGGCATCACTGCAGAGGCTTCTGATGAAGATGGGACAACCAGCGGATTGATTCGGTCCTTGGAGCCTTACGACTTTTCAGGAAAAAAAGTAATGGTGCAGCTTCACGGAGAAAATGCACCTGCCCTCATAGCATTTTTGGAGGAAAAAGGAGCTTCAGTTTTGCCGATTCTCCCTTATCAGCATATCCCGCCAGAGGAGGAAACGGTGGAACAGTTATGCCGGGAACTGCTGAATGGTGAATTGGATGCCGTTTGTTTTACCACGGCCATTCAGGTTCGTTCTCTGTTTCATTTTGCCAAGGAGCGCGGCTTTATCAATGAAGTGAAGGCTGTATTCGAAGAGTGTGCCATCGCAGCGGCTGTCGGAAAAGTGACTGCTGAAGCGTTGCGGGAAGAAGGCATCACAAGGCTGCTTGCTCCGGAGATTGAGCGGATGGGCGCGATGATTATTGAACTTTCACGGAATTATGAAGAAATGGCTGGGGAATAACCAGCACAAAAGCCGCTTTTCTGTTGAGAAGCGGCTTTTTTTTGTAATCTGCAAATCCTCGAAATCGCTGTCATCATGTTAACCATTTTGCTTCAGCTGCTGATGCGCGGTAAATAATGACGGGTATGTCAGCACGCTGAGTATGACACAAGTCAGCGCGGCGGACGCCATCGTTGTAAAAACAATCAAAAGCTGAAAGCGAACCGCCTGAATCGGATCGGCGCCCGCTAAGATCTGGCCGGTCATCATGCCGGGAAGCTGGACGAGCCCCAATGTCTTCTGGCTTTCTAGCGTTGGGATCATACTCATTTTCATGGCGGAAGTCAGGATATGCTGTATGGATTGTTTTGGTGTGCCGCCAAGCGACAAAATCAATTGAATTTCTTCCTTGCGCACCCCGACCTCGGAGCTGAGCCGGTTTAAAAACAGGCTCGCGAGCACCATTGAATTTCCGATGACCATTCCGCTGATCGGGATGACATACCGTGCGGTAAGCGGGATGATGTGAAGCGCCAGAAGAATGCCTTGGGTGATGATTTCTACAATCGCTAACGCCACAAACACCCTCCAAAAAGAACCGATTTTCATTTTCTTTCGTTTGACGACGTTTTGCGCCGCCACCGCCAGCATTAACAGCACCATCAGCAGGATAAACACAGGGTGATCCCCATGAAATATCAGCGACAGCACATAACCGATCACAAGCAGCTGTAACGCGGCCCGGATGGTGGCAATGATCATATCTTTTTCAACGCCGGCTTTAAAGGATTTTGATAAAAACAAGGCGATCAAAACAAAGATCATCGTTAAAGAGAGGGAAAGATAATCCATTATTGAGTGCCTCCCTTCAAAAACTCCTTGGCTGTTTCATGCTGCGGATTAGAGAAAAATGTTTCAGTTTCTGCGATTTCCAGCAGCCGACCATCCGCCATAAACCAAATGGAATCGGCTACTCGTTTTGCCTGCTCCATATTATGAGTCACCCACATGACCGTCAGCTTTTTCTCTTGATGCTGCCTTTTGATCAGTTCTTCAATCTCCAGAGCAGAAACAGGGTCCAGCGCAGATGTAATTTCGTCCAATAATAGGATGGAGGAAGGGTTTGCGAGTGTTCTGGCAAGTGAAAGCCTTTGCCGCTGTCCGCCTGATAAATCCTTGGCGCTTCTGTCTAACAGCTCTGGAGACAGACCTGTCAGTGAAGCGAGCTCTTCAGGAGAATAAAGCTGGGTTTGGTGGAGCTTTTGTACCAGATTCAGATTGTCACGCACCGTTCCGTCAAGGACGGGGGCGGATTGAAAAGCAAGGGAGGCCGTCCGCCTCAGTTCATTCACATTCCAGTCTCTGACTTCCTTTCCGTAAATCTTCACTTCACCGTGATCCGGTGTTTTCATCAAATTACACATTGACAGCAGTGTGCTTTTTCCTGAACCGGAAGGGCCCAAAACGGCCACGATTGCACCCTGTTTAATGTCTCCCGTGACATCCTTTAATACATCATAGGTTTGTCCCTCTTGTTCATAGCTTTTTCGCACAGATGTGAATGAGATTGCTGGTATATCGTCTTTTTGATTGTTTGCTTCCATTAAAATATCACCTTTCAGTTAAGTGGGCTTAGACTATACATAAATATAACGTGAAACAGGTCTCTTTTGGAAGGCGTTAAAAAGAAAGGAGAACGGGCTTTCGCCCATTCTCCAGAAGCTGCTAAGCAGTAAGATTTGACTGAGTTTTCTCTTTGGGTTTTTGTTGGGAAGCGAAGGTATGTAACACCATTCCGGCAATAATGATCATTAAGCCTGCAAACGATAAAATGGAAGGGAAAACACCTGACAGCAGGATTATTTCACCAAGCAAAGCGAATATCACTTCCCCGGATTGTGTTGCTTCAACAGCAGCAAGCTTTTGCGGATTATCTCTTACCATATCCGTTGCCCAGAAAAATAAAACGGTCGCAATGATGCCTGAGCTGACGGCAACGATAAAGGATTGAACGGTTTGTCCCTCGGTCGGAAGGCCATCTGACCACCAGCCGTAAGCTGCCAATACAAGCCAGAATGGAAGGCTTGCAAGGGTCATTCCCAGCACACGCTGGAACGTATCAAGCCTGCCTCCGTATTGCTCAAGCATTCTCCGGTTTCCCAGCGGATAGGCGAAAGCAGCAATGACAACCGGAAGCACGCTGAAGAGCAGCATTTTTCCGGAAAGCGATTCTGCATGCTGGAGCTGAATCAGCGCTGCCCCAATCAGAATGACGACGGAAGTGCCCAGCGAAACAAGGGGAATCTTTTGCCGAACGAGTAAAGTGCCTCCAGGCGTGTCTTTTTTCTCATAGAAAAATGGAGACAGCAGCACACCGGCTACAATGGTAATTTGCCATGTTCCGGCTACGAGCCAGCCCGGCCCGAATGCGGCGGCAAACGTGATCGGCGCATAAAAAAGAACAAAACCGACGAAGCTCCACTTTATCCAAAAAAACGGCTTTTTCCGCATCTCTTGTAAAAGAGGAACGAACTTCCCTTTCATTATGACAATCAGACATAAAAACGGAACCATAAAAATAAAGCGTAACGAGGCGCTCCAAAGCCAGCTGCCTCCGGATAATTCCATCGCCCTGTTTAAAATAAAGGTAACGGCGAAAAAGAGAGAAGCCAATATTCCGATTACAATCGCTTTCATCAAATCCCTCATTCTGGCATTATTTTTTTATACTATACTACCCGGGATGATACAGATCAACGGAATTGTGAGAAAATAATGATGTTTTACGGATCAATATAAGTGGAAGACAGAAATAGGGAGGTGAAAATGATGGAAACAGAAACGTACTTTTTTCAGGATGACGGCAGGATTCCAAATCACCCTGATTTTCCGCTCGTTATCTATAAAAATGTTTTTATGGGACGTGCTGAACAGGCAGAGCGGATCGTCAACCGGCATGGCTGGCTAAACAGCTGGTCGGGCAGTGTTTTTCCGTACCATCATTATCACAGCAACACGCATGAAGTCCTAATCGCAGTCCGAGGGGAGGCTGTTATTCAATTTGGGGGAGAAAAAGGAGCTGCTGTTCCTATCAAAACGGGCGACGCAGCGGTCATTCCAGCCGGTGTCGGCCATAAAAAGCTAAGCGCGAGCCCCGATTTTACCGTGATTGGCGCTTATCCAGATGGTTCTCGGTATGATATGAAGACGGGAAAGCCGGATGAAAGAGCGGCTGCGCTAGAGAATATAGAGAAAGCAGTACTTCCGGCATTGGATCCAGTTACAGGAAAAAGAGAACCTCTATTGGACATATGGGTAACGCGTAGGGGAGAAAATTGATGGATTGTCAATAACTAGTGCTGAAGAAATGTTATGACACGGGCACCATATAAATTAATTTCATAATCGAAGCAATTCACGTTCAAATTTTGTTCAAAAAGTGTTATCATATAGAAGGTAATCAAATTGGAGTTTTTTATGTTTGCTATTTTCAGAGAGAGTAAAGGATTTTGACTTATTCAATGGTTTATTTTTGAGATAAAAATAATACTGAATATGGCAAGATGAAAAACTGGGTAGTAAACATTTATTTTTGCGAATGATTGTGCACGAATTCACAATCCTTCTTCTCATGCTTTCAAACATGAGATCAGGGAGAGGCACTACCCTTTCCAAAAAATCAGCATACTGCTTATAGTAAAGGAGAATTGGATATGCCAGAAACAATCGATCAAACAAATGCGTCTGTCAGCCAAAGCCAGCAAGATCTTATTGATCAGCTGTTAAAGCCAGAAGTTCAAGAATCACTGACTGTTTTAGTTGACCAGCTTCCAAAGCTGACTGAGTTAGTGAATATTTTAACGAAGTCTTATGATTTCGCTCAGTCTGTTGCGACTGACGAAGTATTGAAAAGCGATACAGTCGGTGCAATCACTGAAATTCTCGAGCCTGTAAAAGAAACAGCAAAAGAAGTGGCTGCGACTGCAATCGAAGCGAAAGACCGCGCGGATGCTAGCAACGAAACGATTGGACTTTTCGGCCTGTTGCGCATGCTGAAAGATCCTCAAGCTCAAAAGCTGTTCCGTTTTGCTAACAGCTACCTTGAAATCATGAACGAAAAACAAAAATAATCTCAGATTCAAATTGATATAAAGGACGGAGGATATACGATGTCAAAACATATTGTCATTTTAGGCGCTGGTTATGGCGGTGTTCTTTCTGCTTTAACAGTTCGCAAACATTACACAAAAGAACAAGCACGCGTGACAGTGGTAAACAAATACCCAACTCACCAAATCATTACGGAATTACACCGTCTTGCAGCAGGCAACGTGTCTGAAAAAGCGGTTGCAATGCCGTTAGAAAAACTTTTCAAAGGCAAAGACATTGATCTTAAAATCGCGGAAGTCAGCTCTTTCTCTGTTGATAAAAAAGAGATTGCGCTTGCTGACGGTTCTGCATTAACTTACGATGCGCTAGTAGTAGGCCTTGGTTCTGTCACTGCTTACTTCGGCATCCCAGGACTTGAAGAAAACAGCATGGTTCTTAAATCTGCTGCTGATGCTAACAAAGTTTTCAGCCACGTTGAAGACCGTGTGCGCGAGTACTCTAAAACGAAAAACGAAGCGGATGCAACAATCCTTATCGGCGGTGGCGGCTTAACAGGCGTTGAGCTTGTCGGTGAGCTTGCTGACATCATGCCGAACCTTGCGAAAAAATACGGCGTAGACCACAAAGAAATCAAATTAAAATTGGTTGAAGCAGGTCCGAAAATCCTTCCTGTTCTTCCGGATGATCTTATCGAACGCGCGACTAAAAGCCTTGAAAAACGCGGCGTTGAGTTCTTAACAGGCCTTCCTGTTACAAATGTAGAAGGAAACGTGATTGATCTGAAAGACGGATCAAAAGTTGTTGCCAACACATTTGTTTGGACTGGCGGCGTACAAGGAAATCCTTTAGTCGGCGAATCAGGTCTTGAAGTGAACCGCGGCCGTGCGACAGTTAACGATTTCCTTCAATCTACATCTCATGAAGATGTATTTGTTGCCGGTGACAGCGCTGTTTACTTTGCGGCAGACGGCCGTCCATACCCGCCAACTGCACAAATCGCATGGCAAATGGGTGAGCTGATCGGTTACAACCTATTCGCTTACTTAGAAGGAAAAACACTTGAAACATTCCAGCCAGTAAACTCTGGTACACTTGCAAGTCTTGGACGCAAAGATGCGGTAGCCATCATTGGTGCTAATTCTACACCGCTTAAAGGTCTTCCTGCTTCCTTGATGAAAGAAGCAAGTAACGTACGCTACTTAACACACATTAAAGGACTATTCAGCCTGGCTTACTAATCCTTTCTTGTAAAATCGGACATTGCCAAAAAGAGGTCTTTTCAGACAGCTTTACGGCAATGTCTTTTTTGCGCTTATTTGCTAACGTTAACATTTATATTTTAAAAAGAGATTGATCCCAGAGGAATATAAAGGTAAAATAAAAACAAATCAAAATGTTAACGTTAACATTTTGAAATAGAATGAAAGACGGTGAGGACATGGAACCCTTTATGGGAGAAAACTTTTTGCTGAAAAATGAAACCGCTGTCAACCTCTATCACAATTATGCGAAAGACATGCCGATTATTGATTATCACTGCCATTTGAGTCCGAAAGAAATCTATGAAAATAAGAGATTTCAAAACATGACAGAAGCCTGGCTGTATGGAGACCATTACAAATGGCGCATTATGAGAGCCAATGGAATTGAAGAAACATACATTACAGGCGATGCAGCTGATGAGGAGAAGTTCATGGCATGGGCGAGAACAGTGCCGATGGCGATTGGCAATCCGCTCTACAATTGGACCCATTTAGAGCTGCAGCGATTTTTTGGAATTTACGAGATATTAAATGAGCAATCGGCGCCAAATATTTGGAAACGGACGAATGAACTGCTGCAAGGAGAAGGCTTCGGGGCAAGGGATTTCATTGTGAAATCAAATGTAAGAGTAGTATGCACAACCGATGACCCTGTCGATTCCCTCGAGTACCACCTATTATTAAAAGAGGACAAAGATTTTCCTGTCAGTGTGCTGCCGGGATTTCGGCCGGATAAAGGGCTGGAAATCAATCGCGAAGGCTTCCCGGATTGGGTGCAGGCGCTTGAAAAGGCTGCGTCACTTTCGATTACAACCTATGATGAGTTTTTGAAGGCTCTTGAAGAACGAGTGCGTTTCTTCCATTCAGTCGGCGGGAGAGTATCTGATCATGCGATTGATTCAATGGTGTTTGCCGAAACGGACAAAGAGGAAGCGGGCCTCATTTTTACCGCAAGATTAAACGGGGAACAGGTTTCTCACGAAGACGAGAAGAAATTCAAGACATATACGCTTCAATTTCTTTGCGGATTGTATGCTGAGCTTGACTGGGCGATGCAGTTTCATATCAATGCACTCAGAAATACGAATACGAAAATGATGAAGAAATTGGGGCCGGATACAGGCTATGATTCTATGAATGACGAAGAAATTGCGAAGCCTTTGTACAGGCTGCTGAATTCAGTAGAAATGAAAAACCAGCTGCCGAAAACGATTTTATATTCGCTCAACCCAAATGATAACTATGTCATTGCCAGCATGATAAATAGCTTTCAAGACGGCATCACGCCTGGGAAAATACAATTTGGCACAGCGTGGTGGTTTAACGATTGCAAGGATGGGATGCTCGATCAAATGAAAGCGTTATCAAACGTCGGGCTATTCAGCCGTTTTATCGGCATGCTGACTGATTCCAGAAGCTTTTTGTCGTATACACGCCATGAATACTTCAGACGGATTGTTTGCAATCTGATCGGCGAATGGGCTGAAAACGGCGAAGTGCCGAAAGATATGGAGCTTCTTGGCGGCATCGTACAAGGCATTTGCTATCACAATGCGAAACAATATTTTCAATTTCAAGAAGAAAAGGCAAACGTATAAAATAAGTTCCGCTCAGATACGTCATACTGAGCGGACATCTCATCGAAAATTCTTAAGACAAGAGGTGGAAGATGCGAGCAGAACTGGAAAATAAGGTTGTGTCGATTGAAACGGAGAAGAGGCTTTCACTGAAAGAGAAAATGTCCTATGGTTTTGGTGATTTTGGGAACGGTTTTATGTTTGATTTAGGCCAAATCTATTTATTAAAGTATTTTACTGATGTGGCGGGAATTCCGGCTGCAATGGCGGGAAGTATTTTTTTAGTCAGCAAGCTCTTTGCGGCTGTAACAGACCCCATTGTCGGCTCATCAATTGATTATCGCAAAAACATCGGCAGGCGGGGGAAATTCAGGCCTTATTTATTAATCGGCAGCATTGTTCTTGCTGTGCTTACTGTTCTTATTTTTCTGTCCCCGAATGTATCAACGACAGGCAAGCTGATTTATGCGTATGCTTCCTATATGCTGTGGGGCGTGGGCTATTCATTTGTAAACATTCCGTACGGCTCATTAGGAGCGTCGATGACTCAAAATACCGAAGATCGGACTTCTATCTCTACTTTTCGCCAAATCGGCTCACTCGGGGCTTTGTTTATCACAAGCGTGGCCGTCATGCCGCTGCTCGTCAAGTTTGATAACCCGAAGGTAGGCTATCCGGTGGTCATGGGATTGTTTGCTGTTCTTGGTGTGCTTTGGTTTTATATTTGCTATCGCAACTGCAAGGAACGTATTGTTATTGCGGAAGCGCCAAAAGAGAAATTAACATTTTCATCTGTCGTCAAAACGTTTATAACGAACAAACCGCTGTTAACCCTTGTCCTGATGACCATTTTTTCGATTTCCGCATACAACATTAAATCCGCAATGCTCGTATACTTCGCACAATATAACCTAGGCAATGTCGAACTGATGGCTTATATGAACTTTATCATTATTGGATCTTCCTTTTTGGGCGTCGTGTTTCTGCCAAAGCTCGTCAAGATGTTTGGAAAGAAACAAACCGCAATGATCGGTTTCGGCATCAGCGTTGCCGCGGATCTGATCAACTTTATGCTTCCTTCAAATGTATATGTGTTTACCATCCTTGCAAGCATCGCGTTTATTGGGATCAGTATTCCCAATGGCATTACGTGGGCGCTTGTCTCAGATATCATTGACTACGGCGAGTGGAAATCCGGTGAGCGGAAAGAAGCAACGACATATTCCCTCTTTAACTTCTCGCGGAAGCTTGCTCAGTCATTGTCTGGATTTCTCTCTGGGATCGGATTGGGGCTTGTCGGATATATGCCGAACGTAGCCCAGACGGCACAGGCGCTGCTCGGCATTAAAGCGCTTCTTCTTCTGTATCCCGCTATTGCTTTGGCATTAGCTATGGTCATTATCGGTTTTCTTTATAAACTGACAGATCAGCAGCATGCACAGATTGTCGAAGAGCTTCAGCATAGAAACTGATCAAACAATCATATAAAGAATATTTTGAATAGTTTGCAAGTAATAATAATTTGTAAGGGTTTTCGCTAAGTGATGAAACTGAAAGAAAGGAGGCTCTTTATTGAATTGAATACGGTAACGATTTCCGCTGAAGAAGCGAAGGAACTGGTTCAGCAAAAGCTGATCGGCGCCAATTTGAATGAACGAGATGCCGAAAAAGTAGCAGACGTGCTCATACACGCCGATTTACGCAATGTGAATTCTCATGGTGTTTTGCGAACAGAACATTATGTGAACAGGCTGAGGGCTGGAGGCATCAATCAAAAAGCGTGTCCCATTTTTAAAGAAACGGGGCCGGTGACAGGAGTGCTGGACGGTGATGACGGGTTCGGCCATGTGATTGCCGATAAGGCGATGGATCACGCCATTGAAATGGCAAAGAAAAATGGTGTTGGCATGGTCGCCGCGACAAACAGCAGCCATTGCGGAGCGTTAAGTTATTTTGTGCAAAAAGCGGCTGAGGAAAAACTGATTGGAATCGCTATGTCTCATACTGACAGTATTGTAGTCCCGTTTGGCGGGAGGTCTCCTTTTTTAGGCACGAATCCAATTGCTTACGGTGTGCCGGCAAAGCATAAAAAACCGTTTATCCTAGATATGGCGACGTCAAAAGTGGCATTTGGAAAGATTCTGCAGGCGCGTGAAGAGGGCGCAGAAATACCAGAAGGATGGGGAGTCGATGAAAACGGAGAGACGGTAACAGACCCTCATAAGGTCGTCTCACTTTCGACGTTCGGGGGTCCTAAAGGCTACGGGCTATCTGTTGTGGCGGATGTGTTTTCAGGTTTGCTGGCTGGGGCGGCTTTTGGGCCGCATATCGTTAAAATGTACGGCGATCTTGATCAAAATAGGAAGCTTGGACATTATGTTTGCGCGATCCATCCGTCCTATTTTACCGGACAAGATATGTTTTTAGAGCAGATGGACGCCATGCTTGATGAACTGCAGCAATCACCTCCGGCTAGAGGAGTCGAGCGAGTGTATGTGCCTGGCGAATTGGAGCAGCTGCACGAGGAAAGAAACAGGAAACACGGAATTTCAATTGCTCGGAGCGTGTATGAATTTTTAAAAAGCAGGTGAGAAAATGAAAGCGGTTCAAGTGCGAAAAGCGTATGATTTGGTGACAGCAGACATGGAACAGCCTGTTCTTTCAAAGGCTGATGAAGTGCTCGTCAAAGTAAAACGAGTCGGAATTTGCGGTTCTGACATGCATATTTATCATGGCACGAATCCGCTTGCGACCCTTCCGAGAGTAATCGGACACGAGGTAACGGGAGAAGTGGAGGAGGTTGGTGCGAATGTTAAAGGCCTGAAAGCCGGAGACCATGTTGTGATTGAACCGATTTCTTATTGCGGAAACTGTTATGCCTGCCGTAAAGGCCGGCCGAATGTTTGTGCGAAGCTTTCTGTGTTTGGCGTTCATGAAGACGGCGGGATGCGGGAATATGTTGTGCTTCCTGAAAAGCAGCTTCACGCGGTTTCAAAAGAGCTGCCTTGGGAGGAGGCAGTTATGGCCGAGCCTTATACAATAGGTGCCCAGGCCGTTTGGCGGGGACAGGTGGAAAAGGGTGATCGCGTTCTGATTCAGGGAGCGGGGCCTATCGGCATCTGTGTGTTAAAAATGGCAAAGCTTGCGGGTGCTTCCGTCATGATAACCGACTTAAATCATGAGCGGCTGGCATTTGCTGCAGAAAACGGTGCCGACGCTGTTGTGAATGTTCAAACAGAACATGCGGCTGAGCGGGTTCGGGAATGGACGGGAGGTGAAGGAGCCAATGTAGTCATTGATGCTGTCTGTCTCCCTGCGACTTTTGAGCTTTCCGTTAATGTTGTTTCTCCGGCAGGGCGTGTGGTGGTGCTTGGATTTGATGAGAGAGCGTCACAAATTCCTCAGCTCCCCATTACAAAAAAAGAAGTCACGATTACCGGCTCAAGACTCCAGACAAATCAGTTTCCGAAAGTTGTAAAGCTGCTGAATGAAGGCCGGTTAGCGCATAACGGGCTCGTCACCCATACGTTTTCAGTTGATGATGTCCATCACGCGTTTCAATTTATCAAGGAGCATCCCGATCAGGTGCGGAAGGCAGTGATCACATTTGATTAAAAGGCTCAATCCGGAGGTGTAGGATGAATATTACATTTCGATGGTATGGACGAGGCAATGATACAGTCACACTTGAACACGTGAAACAAATTCCCGGGGTGAAAGGCATCGTCTGGGCTCTTCATCACAAACCTGCCGGGGAAGTGTGGGGAATAGAGGAAATCAAAGCCGAGACGGAATATATACAATCCCAAGGTTTTCATGCGGAGGTTGTCGAGAGCGTAAACGTTCATGAAGCGATTAAATTGGGCAGCGAAGAACGCGGCCGGTACATTGAACATTATAAGCAGACCATCCGCAATCTGTCTGCTTTTGGCGTGAAAGTGATTTGCTACAATTTTATGCCGATTTTCGACTGGACACGCACCGACATGTTCCGTCCGCTGGAAGACGGCTCAACCGCTCTGTTTTTTGAAAAAGCCAAAGTGGAGAGCCTGGAGCCTCAAGAGCTGATCCGGACGGTGGAAGACGCGTCTGACCTGACACTCCCAGGGTGGGAGCCTGAAAAAATGGCTCGGATCAAAGAACTGTTTGAGGCCTACAGGCCGGTCGATGAAGAACAGCTGTGGAACAATTTATCATTTTTTTTGAAGGGAATTCTGCCGGTTGCTGAAGCGCATGGCATTCAAATGGCCATTCATCCGGATGACCCGCCTTGGCCGATTTTTGGATTGCCGCGTATTATCACAGGAGAGGCAAGCTATGAGAAGCTGCGGACCATATCAGACTCACCTTCTAACTGCATCACCTTATGTACCGGTTCCATGGGGGCCAATCCCGCCAATGACATGGTGGAAATTGCTAAAACATATGCCGGGCTTGCTCCATTTTCACACATCCGCAATGTGAAGATCTTTGAAAATGGGGATTTTATTGAAACGTCTCATCTGACAAAGGACGGTTCGATTAATATTCAAGGGGTCATGGCAGAACTGCACAAGCAGGATTACAACGGATATGTCAGGCCGGATCACGGTCGCCATATTTGGGGAGAGCAATGCCGTCCGGGCTACGGCTTATACGATCGCGCTTTAGGCATCATGTATTTGAGCGGACTGTGGGACGCGTACGAATCAATGGCGAAAAAGAGGTGGAATGATGATTCCTATTCATCATCGACTGGCAGGTAAAGTTGCTGTTATCACGGGCGGCAGCGGTGTGCTCTGCTCGGCCATGGCCCGGGAGCTTGCCCGCCATGGCATGAAGGTGGCGATACTGAACCGGTCAGCTGAAACAGGACAAGAGGTTGTGAGGGAAATTACGAAAGCTGGCGGCACGGCATGTTCCATTTCTGCTGATGTGCTGGACAGGACGTCGCTAGAGAAGGCGAAGACTGATATCCTTGACCGATTTGGCGCTGTTCATCTCCTAATCAATGGAGCAGGAGGAAATCATCCCGCTGCGATTACTGATGTGGAGACATATGAAGAAGGAGGAGAAGGGCAATCATTCTTTGACATGGATGAAAACGGATTTTCAACTGTTTTTTCAACCAACTTCACTGGGGCATTTCTGGCTACCCAAGTATTTGGAAGGGAATTGCTGAAGGCAGACTCACCAGCCATTTTGAATATCTCATCAATGAGCGCTTATTCACCTATGACGAAGGTTCCGGCGTACAGTGCGGCCAAAGCATCAATCAATAATTTTACAATGTGGCTGGCTGTGCATTTTGCGGAAACCGGACTGAGGGTTAACGCAATCGCACCAGGCTTTTTTCTGACAAAACAAAACCACGATCTGCTGATCAATCAGGATGGAAGCTTTACAGACCGCTCTAAAAAGATTATTGCGGGAACACCGATGAAGCGATTTGGAAAACCGGAGGACCTGCTTGGCACGCTTCTTTGGCTGGCGGATGATTTCTATTCAGGCTTTGTCACCGGCATCACCGTTCCTGTCGATGGAGGTTTTATGGCTTATTCAGGAGTGTGACGAAAGCAGATACTGAACCAACATAGGGGTGAGGTTGAGATGTTTTCAAAAGATAAGCTTCCAGTCATCCTTTTTTTGTTCCTGGCTGGTGTGATTAACTATCTGGACCGTTCGGCATTGTCCATTGCAGCTCCATTCATTCAGGATGATCTCACACTGTCCGCTACACAAATGGGCTTGATTTTCAGCAGTTTTTCGATTGGATATGCCGTTTTCAATTTTCTTGGCGGTGTGGCATCCGACCGCTATGGAGCAAAACTGACCTTATTTGTGGCCATGGTCGTTTGGTCGCTGTTCAGCGGAGCAGTTGCATTGGCTTTTGGCTTTGTCAGCCTGCTGATCATACGAATTTTGTTTGGAATGGGGGAAGGGCCGCTTTCGGCGACTATCAATAAAATGGTCAATAACTGGTTTCCGCCGACTCAGCGGGCGTCAGCTGTCGGAGTCACAAATAGCGGAACGCCCCTTGGCGGAGCCATTTCCGGCCCAATTGTCGGCATGATCGCTGTTGCATTCAGCTGGAAGGTTTCCTTCGTTCTCATCATGATCATCGGATTGATTTGGGCATTTCTCTGGTTAAAATGCGTAAAAGAAAAGCCGGCTGAGCCAATGGGCAATGCGCCTGCGATGAAAGTTGAAGCCGCTCCCGAGGAGAAAATTCCGCTGACCTTTTATCTGAAACAAAAAACAGTCTTGTTCACGGCGTTTGCTTTTTTCACTTACAACTACATCCTCTTCTTCTTTTTGACGTGGTTTCCGAGCTATCTTGTCGAGGAGCGGGGATTAAGTGTTGTGTCAATGAGTGTCATCACAGTCATTCCGTGGATTTTAGGATTTATCGGCCTGGCAGCCGGGGGATTTGTTTCGGACTATGTATACAAAAAAACAGTCCGGAAAGGCGTGCTGTTTTCGCGTAAAGTCGTGCTCGTCACGTGTTTGTTTTCTTCCGCGGTATTGATTGGTTTAGCTGGGCTTGTTACCACAACTGTAAGCGCTGTTACGCTCGTGGCTCTGTCTGTCTTCTTTTTATATTTGACGGGCGCGATCTACTGGGCTGTTATTCAGGATGTAGTCGACCAAAAGAATGTCGGTTCTGTTGGCGGATTCATGCATTTTCTCGCCAACACCGCAGGCATCATCGGTCCCGCGTTAACCGGCTTTATAGTTGACCGGACGGGTACTTTTTCTGGCGCATTTTTACTTGCCGGAGGGCTGGCCGTCTTCGCTTCACTGGCTGTCATCCGTTTTGTGCGGCCAATCATCGGCAGCGCAGCAGGAACGCATGCTGATGATACGGTTTCTTATTAATCTGGAAATATGGTGGGAGAGGCGGTGTGTTTGATGATACAATATGTAATAACGAATCGCAGCCGGTATGATAAGGAAGGGAAATAGATGGTAACCATTAAAGATATCGCAAAACTTGCAAACGTATCCCACACAACCGTATCCAGAGCACTCAATAACAGCCCTTATATTAAAGAACACACGAAGAAAAAAATATTGGAGCTCGCCTCACAGCTCAACTATACACCGAATGTGAATGCAAAAAGCCTTGCAATGCAAAAATCCCATACGATCGGGCTTTTCTTTACAAGCATCACAAACGGAACCTCACACAGTTTTTTCGCTGATACCATTAAAGGCGTAAACCAGGCAATCAGCGAGGAGTACAATCTGTATGTGCGCGGCATTGATGATCTGAAAAGCTATGACTCTGTAACACCAATGAGATATGACGGCATTATTTTAATGAGTCAAAGTGATATTGATAATTCTTTTATTTATCATATTCGGGAAAAAAAGATCCCGCTCGTCGTGCTGAACCGGGATATCGATGACAGGGCCATCACCAACATATTGTCCAATGACAAGGAAGGTTCTCAGGAAGCTGTAGAATACTTGATTAAAAACGGACATCAAGACATCGCCATCATTGAGGGAATCGAAGGATTTAAATCCTCTCAGCAGCGAAAGGAAGGCTACTTAGCGGCGCTGATTCGCCATCATATACCGATCAAACATGAATACAGTGTAAAAGGGCAATACGATATGGAGAGCGGCTTTCAGGCGATGGAACGCCTGCTGGCGCTCCCGAACACTCCAACCGCTGTCTTTTGTTCGAATGATGACATGGCGATCGGAGCAATGAATGCCATATTTGCCAAGGGGATGCGCGTGCCTGATGATATATCTGTCATCGGTTTTGATGATATTGGTTTTTCGCAATATATCACGCCAAGGCTTTCTACAGTGAAACGTCCTGTTGAAAAAATCAGCGTGCTCGGGGCAAAAAAATTATTGGCGCTGATCAGCACACCGGATACGAAAGCAGAAAAAATCTTTGAAAACACAGAGTTTATGGTGCGTGATTCAGTAAAAGATGTCACGACATGATGCCCCGTTTTTCCAGCGGGCATTCTTTATACAGAAAAATGTTAACGTGTGCATAAATCTGAAAGGGAGGCAATGACGGTGCAAAAGCTGAATAAAAAATTGTACGAAAGCTATACACAGTATCCGGAAAGGATTCTCCAGTTTGGAGAAGGAAATTTTCTTCGGGCGTTTGTCGATTGGCAAATTGAACAATTGAATCGACATACTGATTTCAATGGAAGTGTCGCGGTTGTACAGCCGAGAGGTTCAGAGAAAATCAAAAGATTAAATGACCAGGATGGCTTGTATACTCTTTTTTTACAGGGAATGAAGGATGGAGAAGCGGTAAACGAAAAGATGATTATCAATTCAATCAGCCGCGGGATTGATCTGTTTTCCGACTATGACGAGTTCAAAAAGTTGGCTTCAAACGAAGCACTGCGTTTTATCATTTCTAATACGACCGAAGCTGGTATTGTTTGTGAGAAAGAAGACCGCTTAGAGGATAGGCCGCAAAAAACATTTCCAGGGAAATTAACAGCTTTTCTGTACTTTCGCTACCAGGCTTTTGCCGGAGACGAGACAAAAGGGTGTGTCTTGATTCCGTGTGAGCTGATTGAGAATAACGGGCAAAAGCTGAAGGAAGCGATTCTGCATTATGCTGATCTATGGGAGCTGGAAGAGGGATTTACGCAATGGATTCAGAACGCCAACACGTTTTGTAATAGTTTAGTAGACCGCATTGTTCCCGGGTTTCCTGTAGACAGCATGAATGAGATCACTGCGGAATTAGGCTATCAAGATGAACTGGTTGTTGTGGGAGAACAGTATTATTTATGGGTGATTGAAGGGCCGAATTGGATTGGAGAAGAATTGCCCTTTGCGGCAGCCGGTCTTCATACAAAGATTGTCAGCGATCTGACCCCATATCGGACGAAAAAAGTGAGAATTTTAAATGGCGCGCATACGGCAATGACGCCAGTTTCTTCTTTATACGGTTTGAAAACGGTGCGTGATTCAGTTGAACATCCGGCAGTGGGGCGCTTTGTTGAGGAGCTGATTCATGATGAAATACTTCCTGTTTTGAAAATGGAAGGGCTTACTCAATATGCGGAGGATGTGCTGAATCGCTTTAAAAACCCGTACATCAAACATTATGTGGAAAGCATTGGACTAAATTCAGTGTCAAAATTCAAAACGAGAAACCTGCCGACCCTCCAGGAATATGTTGAACAAAAGGGACAGCTTCCTGCACGTTTAGTGTTTTCATTCAGCGCGCTTCTGTATGTTTATCGAAAGAAGGAAATGCAGGATGACCCGGCTGTTCTTCAATTTTTCCAAGAGGTTTGGAATCAGGAGACCGGAGATATGCTCCGTATCGCTTCAGCCTTATTAGGAGAACAATGGCTGTGGGGAGCAAATCTCAATGAAATTCCGAAGCTGACTGAGAGAGTCGCTGATTACTTGAATCATATTCAAGAACTGGGAATGGAGCGGGCTCTTGAACAATGCTGTCTGCAAAGGGGGAAAGTGCTGTGAAATCATTTATAAAAATTCATAGACAGGATAATGTCTTGCTTGCTCTGCGTGATATTCAGAAGGGGGAGCGGCTGAACGCGGACGGCATATCGATTGAAGTAAAAGATGATATGAAAAGAGGCCATAAGATTGCATTGCAGCATATAAAGGAAAACGGCAGCATCATCAAATACGGGTTTCCGATCGGGCATGCGTTAAAAGATATTTGTATTGGGGAGCATATTCATGTTCATAATGCAAAAACAAATTTATCTGATATCCAAACGTACAGTTATACACCGAGATTTGAACAAAATCCATACACACATGAGGATCGGACATTTAAAGGATATAGAAGAGAAAACGGCAATGCCGGTGTTCGCAATGAATTGTGGATCGTGCCAACCGTCGGCTGTGTCAATGGAATTGCCGAAAAAATGCTTCAGCGGTTTGTCAGAGAAACGGGGGATATTGCCCCATTTGACAACGTATTAGTGCTAAAACATCAATACGGATGCTCACAGCTTGGCGATGATCACGAAAATACTAGGCAAATCCTGCTGAACGCCATTCGCCATCCAAATGCCGGCGGTGTCTTGGTGCTGGGGCTCGGCTGTGAAAATAACGAGCTGGCAGCAATGAAAAAAGCGCTTCAGGATGTCAACAAGGATCGGGTGAAGTTTCTTGAATCCCAGTCGGTGACAGACGAAATGGAGGCAGGTGTCGCATTGCTGAAGGACATCCATGAAGCGGCCAAAGGGGATAAACGGGAAAACATCCCGCTTTCTGAACTGAAAATAGGGTTGAAATGCGGGGGATCTGACGGTTTTTCCGGCATCACAGCGAACCCATTGCTCGGACGATTTTCTGATTATATCATTGCGCAGGGAGGCAGCACGGTGCTGACGGAGGTGCCGGAGATGTTCGGTGCGGAAACGCTGCTGATGCAGCGGGCTGCCAATGAAGAGGTATTCCATAAAATTGTCGATTTAATCAATGATTTTAAACAATATTTTATACAGCATGATCAGCCGGTGTACGAAAACCCTTCGCCAGGAAACAAAGCAGGCGGCATTTCCACCCTTGAGGATAAATCGCTGGGCTGCACGCAAAAGGCGGGGATTTCTCCTGTCTCAGATGTATTAAAATACGGTGAAGTGCTTAAGACAAACGGACTGACACTATTGAGCGCGCCAGGCAATGATTTAATCGCCTCCTCCGCATTGGCTGCGGCCGGCTGCCACATTGTTTTGTTTACAACGGGGCGAGGCACGCCGTTCGGCACCTTTGTTCCAACTGTAAAGGTGGCGACGAATACACAGCTGTACGAGACGAAGCCGCACTGGATTGATTTTAACGCAGGCCTCTTAGCAGAGGATGATGTTCATGAGGAATTTGTGCTTCGTGAGTTTATCGATTATATCACGAAGGTTGCAAGCGGAGAGCTCGTGAATCACGAAAAAAATGACTTCAGAGAGCTTGCCATTTTTAAATCGGGTGTGACGCTATAAACCAAGAAAGGCTATCCTGTTCAGGATAGCCTTCTTGGTTAAATCAGCTTCAAACCGCTGATTAAGATAATGGATGCCATAATAAATTGCAGCGGACGGGGTGAAAATCTAGGTGAAAGATGACTGCCAACCAGCACCCCCGGAATGGAACCGATAAGCAAATTGGCCGCTAACAAATAATCAACGCTCCCGAAGCTTGCATTTAAAATACCTGCCGCAGTAACGAGCAGAAAAGCATGCGCAATATCTGTTCCGACAATGTCGGATGTTTTCATTTTAAATAAGTACAGCATAGCAATCGCAAACAACGAGCCGGAACCGATCGACGTTAAGCCGACGATAAACCCAAACACGACACCGATAAGAATCGTAAGCATCCGCTTATCTTCGAGCGGCATCAGCTGCCAGCGGTTCGGGCGAAGTTTTTTGTCCAGAAACAGGCGGACGATGATCGAAATGGCAACTAGGGTCAACACATAACCAAGAGCGTGTTTAATAATCTCTTCCTGATGCTGGTGGAAGGCGGGAAACAAATGAAGTATGCCAATGGCTATAGAAGCACTCGGAATACTGCCGATGGCTAAGTATTTTACCAATTTAAAATTGATTGTTTTCTGCCGCCAATGGGACGCAACACCAAACAGCTTGGTGATCGAGTTATAGACAAGGTCCGTACCGACTGCAATGGAAGGATTGATTCCAAGCACTATTAAAAGAGGAGTTAAAAGCGCAGCTCCGCCTACACCTGTCAATCCGACTAAGACACCGACTAACAAACCCATCAAAATGATGCTAACACTCATGATAAAGGCCTCCTGAAAACCCGACTATTTTTATCAGATTATATATGATTAGGTCGCTTTAATCAATTAAATTTTTTTGAATATTTGTACGGATGTTTCTTTGATTTTTGTATGTTCAATATCTTTATTCATTTGCCCTATAATGAGTGTCAGGACGAGATGGGATTGAGTTTGACCGGTTAAAACAGGTAATTCCGGTCGGTATTTGGCTGAATGAGGTCAACCAGTCAGCTATATGAAAATACTGGCTGTCACTGGGAATCGGGGTATATTGGATACGGTAGTGAACTGAAGGCAATAAAAAAGATACCTTTAGATCAGGTATCTTTTTTTAGGTTACATGCGCTGCTGATAAAACGGCAGCTCCGTATGGCCTATTTCCCTTACATAAACAAACAGGTTGCCTTTATGGTGAATTTCATGCTCCATCGCAAGCTGAAGCAATGCGCTGCCAGTGACTTTTCTTCCGAAAGTGGCTGTCAGGTCAATTTCTCTGTCAAGGTGTTCCTCAGTGAGCTGCTCAAGGATGGCAGCCGTTTTTTCTGTAAACGTTTTAGCCAAAACATTGAGATCTGTTTCCGTTTCTTCCTGCTGGTTTTGAAAAGGTGAGGCATTGCCTTCTTTAATGACATTTGCGAACAGATGGAAAGTCGTCAGGATGTGCTTGACAAGCTCTTCTGCTGACATTGATGTTTCCGTCGGTTTGTAGCTGTAATGATTTTTGCTGATTTTTTCTGTCAGCTCAATCGTCACATTGCGATGTGACAAAAAGTGACTCACAATTTGAGTGGATTGGCTCAATAGAATCTCCTCCATATGTAAAAATAAATGGTGCAATGAAATCCTATATCAATGGGCATAAATTAACAAGCAATATGCTGAGAAGTGATTGTATTTTTTTGCGGTTAGCCGAAATTCGACAATTGCGGTCTTTTTGCGTTCTTCTTTTTCTTGTAAATATGATAAAATATGACATATCTCGGGTATATAAAAGGGGGGATTAATTGAGGATGAAGCAGACTATTCCGTCCTCTTATGTCGGGCTTAAAATTAATGAATGGTATACCCATATCCGGCAGTTTCACGTAGCTGAAGCCGAACGGGTCAAGCTCGAAGTAGAAAGAGAAATCGAGGATATGGAAGAAGATCAAGATTTGCTGCTGTATTATTCTTTAATGGAATTTAGGCACCGTGTTATGCTGGATTACATTAAGCCTTTGGGAGAGGACACCTCGCAGCTAGAGTTTTCAGAATTATTAGAAGACATCGAGGGGAATCAGTACAAGCTGACAGGACTGCTCGAATACTACTTTAACTTTTTTCGCGGGATGTATGAATTTAAGCAGAAAATGTTTGTCAGTGCCATGATGTACTATAAGAGGGCAGAAAAGAACCTTGCCCTTGTGTCAGACGACATTGAAAAAGCTGAATTTGCTTTTAAAATGGCTGAGATCTTTTACAATTTAAAGCAGACTTATGTCTCTATGAGCTATGCCGTTCAGGCGTTAGAAACGTATCAGATGTATGAAACGTACACTGTCCGCAGAATCCAATGTGAATTCGTTATTGCAGGTAATTATGATGATATGCAGTATCCAGAAAGAGCATTGCCCCATTTAGAACTCGCTTTAGATCTTGCAAAGAAAGAAGGCAATCCCCGCCTGATCAGTTCGGCCCTTTACAATCTCGGAAACTGTTACGAGAAAATGGGTGAACTGCAAAAGGCAGCCGAATACTTTGAGAAATCTGTTTCTATTTGCAAGTCGGAAAAGTTCGATAATCTTCCGCATTCTATCTACTCATTAACACAAGTTCTGTATAAACAAAAAAATGATGCCGAAGCGCAAAAGCAATATTGTCAAGGATTGGAAATTGCCCGTCAGTATAGTGATGAATTATTCGTGGAGCTTTTTCAATTTTTACATGCGTTATACGGAAAAAACATTGACACAGAATCAGTCTCACACACCTTTCAATTTCTTGAAGAACATATGCTGTATCCTTACATTGAAGAGCTGGCGCATGATGCTGCCCAATACTATATAGAGAACGGACAGCCTGAAAAAGCACTTTCCTTTTATGAGAAAATGGTGCACGCACAAAAACAAATCCAGAGAGGAGATTGTTTATATGAAATCTAAATGGATGACAGGTTTGTTGCTCGTTGCGGTCGGGTTCAGCTTTACTCAGGTGATGGTCCATGCAGGAGAAACAGCAGATGCAGAGGGAAAAACATTTCATATTGCGGCACGCAATCAAACATGATGATGACGAGAAAAGACCCTCCGGTTGCGGAAGGGTCTTTTTTATTTCAGCTTCCATTCCTTAATGGTCAGCTCAGAAGAACCGCTTGCCACCAGCGGATCTGCATGTCCGATTTCTGATGCCTCTTCCAGCGAACCTGCTTTGATGACGTAGGCTCCGCCTGTGGCGTCGCTGAAAGGCCCGAACATTTTTAAGCGTTTTTCTGCCTGCAGACGGTCCAAAAATTCATAGTGTCCGGCTGCATGCTTCTGATTGAATTGATCTGTTCTCGTAGTCAGCATTAAGTACGTATTCAAGAATGCCCCCTCCTTTTGAACTTTAGTTTAGCACAATTATCCATATAGCGGTGCTTTTCGTCCTACGAATGCCACCTATTGATGAAAAAAGAAAAAGGAGAGATGATAGGTGAGCATTCAAGTGAAGAAAAATGTGGTTTCTGAGGCAAAGTACGCGCTGAAATGCCCGAATGCGATGTCCGCTGAATATATTACCATTCACAACACGGCAAACGACGCGTCCGCTGCCAACGAAATTAGCTACATGATCGGGAACACCAGCTCGACAAGCTTTCATTTCGCGGTTGATGATAAAGAGGTGATTCAGGGATTGCCGCTTAACCGTAACGCTTGGCATACTGGTGACGGCACAAACGGTACAGGAAACCGCAAGTCGATTGGCGTTGAAATTTGCTACAGCAAATCGGGAGGCCCAAAGTACGAGGCAGCCGAGGCATTGGCGATCTCTTTTGTGGCACAGCTTTTGAAGGAGCGGGGCTGGGGAATTGATCGAGTCAGAAAGCACCAAGACTGGAACGGAAAATACTGCCCGCACCGCATTTTATCAGAGGGGCGCTGGGAGCAAGTCAAGGCGGCAATTGAAGCGGAATTAAACGGCAGCGTTTCAGCGAAAAAGGCTTCTCCTTCTGCGCAAGTGTATCATGTGAAAAAAGGAGACACGCTGTCCGGCATCGCAGCATCACACGGTGTCAGTGTGAAAACGCTGCAAAGCTTAAATCACATCACTGATCCAAATTACATTAAAGTCGGACAGGAGATCAAGCTTTCCGGGACTGCCTCTTCCTCTAAAAGCCATGCCGCATCCTCTTACCCGCTGCCATCGGGGGTAATCAAAGTAACGAGCCCGCTGACAAAAGGCACAAAAGTAAAGCAGGTTCAGACTGCGCTGGCAGCTCTTTATTTTTATCCTGATAAAGGGGCGAAGAATCATGGGGTGGACGGTGTATATGGGCCAAAAACAGCAAATGCTGTCAAACGCTTTCAATCTGTCAGCGGATTAACGGCAGACGGCATTTACGGGCCGAAAACGAAAGCTAAAATGGAACAAAAACTATAATGAAAAAAAGGAAGCTTCACTTGGATGGAGCTTCCTTTTTTCCCTTACATACAAACGGCAGCGAGAACCTTTTGACTGATTTGGCACAGCAGGAGAGCGCCGCGCCACAAAAGGATGTTAAGAGTTATGAACAATTTGCTAGGCACGAAGTTGACAAGAAATCTAGAAAAGTAAAAACTTCGAGCAATAAAATAGAAAATAAAAAGACCCGGTGATCACCGGGGAAAAGAAATAGAACGTTACAGGTTTAGTAATACTTTTTATATTCTACTTTGTAATCGTAGTCATGTTTGTCATGATCATAACACTTTTTGCCGTGGTCATAATATTTTTTGTCATGATCATAGTACTTTTTGTCGCAATCATAATCTTTCTCATGATCGTCATAATACTTTTTATCGTGGTCGTAATACTTCTTGTAATACTTCTTGTAATACTTCTTTTTGTAAGTGTAATACTCTTCTTTATATTTTTTATAATAACCCATACTAACCCCTCCTTTAATGTTTGATCAATTTTATTATATGGATTAAAAAAGAGATGGTATGGTCAAATGTATTCGTCATCAAAAAAAGGCTGTTTTCAAAAACAAACTGATAAAAATGGATAGCGTGCCAGCTTACATAAGCCTTTTAAAAGAATGATTTATAACATTTATACTTCATCCACCTGTAGATCGACCGCATAACGCCCCCATTTAAACGCCGCAGTTTTTCTTTCTAGTAAAATAAGTGCTTACTTTTCTATCGCCTCAGCTGTTGAAAGAGTTGACACATTTCAGCAATATATCGATAAATCCCTTCATATATCTCCTTATGGAAATACGATAAAAAGGTTTTCATTCATAGATGAGTAGAGTAAACTGGTGCTGACTGATAAAGGAGAGCGCTTAACATGAAAGATATGTATGACAGTTTTTTATCTCTTTCTGCGTCTGAATCGGAATACCGGATTATTTATGAAGAGAACAGCGGGAGCGAGCATATTGTCCTCGGTCCTCACGGCGGAAGAATTGAGCCGGGCGTCAGCGAACTGGTGCGGGCATTTGCTGATCAAAGTTCCATTTATATTTTTGAAGGATTGAAGCAGCACAACAACCGTTCGCTCCACCTGACAAGCACTCGTTTTGATGAACCGCTTGCCATAGAAAAAGTAAACGCCCACCGATTCGCGCTGGCATTTCACGGCTATCGTGATCTGAAAAAGCCGCATACATTGGTCGGGGGCGCAGATCGGATAAAAGCAGCAGCCATTTGCGAGTTGCTGAATGAGGCAGGTTTCAGTGCGGAACTGGTCAGTGAAAAAGACCGGCTGGCAGGTGTTCATCCGCAAAATATCGTCAATCGGACGAAAAGGGAGATGGGGCTGCAGCTGGAACTGAGTACGGCGCAGCGGAGCGCGCTGTTTCACAATTTTGGCTGCCGTAAGGGACAATACATAGAAAACAATCTTTTTTCTCGATATGTGAATGCCGTTAAGCTTGGTTTTTATGAAAGAAGCAAGTAGGACCTGCAATAACTGCCTATTCCTTCATATGCTGTGATTGTTTGAATGCGCAGGGAGGAATAAACGATGTTTTATCATATTAAAGAGCTTCAATATCAGGCAAAGCCTTCCCGTCCGGATCCTGTTTATGCGAAAAAGCTCCAAGAGGTGCTGGGCGGCCAATTTGGTGAAATTAGTGTGATGATGCAATATTTGTTTCAGGGTTTTAACTGCAGGGCGGATGCCAAGTATAAAGATTTGCTATGTGATGTGGGGACGGAAGAGATCGGACATGTGGAAATGTTGGCTACGATGATTTCCAGGCTTCTGGATGATGCTCCCGCTGATGTACAGGAGAATGCTTATAAAAGCAACCCCGCTATTGCAGCAGTGATGTCAGGGATGAATCCTCAGCACGCTATTGTGTCCGGCTTGGGTGCGATGGCATCAGATAGTGAGGGTTATCCGTGGAATGCAAAATACATTATCTCAAGCGGAAATCTGCTGGCGGATTTCCGTGCAAACTTAAATGCGGAAGCCCAGGGGCGCCTTCAGGTGACACGGCTTTACGCCATGACTGATGACCCCGGTGTAAGGGATATGCTGTCATTTTTGATTGCAAGGGATACTTATCATCAAAATATGTGGTATGCAGCGATTAAAGAGCTGGAAGAAAGAGAACGGGATATTGTCGTTCCCGCGACATTTCCGCGTGAGCTAGAAAAGCAGGAAGTATCCTATGACCTGTTTAACTTTTCCAGAGGGGATGAAAGCTCACAGGGAAGGTGGGCTCATGGCGAAGCCTTTGACGGCCGGGGCGAGTTCAGGTATATCCCGGCTCCGATTGCGTTCGCATCTGCGCCTCATCTTAAACCGGCGCCAATGTGGCTGCAGAATACCATGCCTCCGATGTCGAAATATTAATATCTATGCCGGGCTGAGGGCAAATGTCCTCAGCCTGTTTTTGATCAGCTGTATTTGCCGATTTGATACAACGCTTTTTCTTCAGCGACCTGCAAGTGCTGCTGATCGCCTTCCTCGTACGCATTTGGCCGCTTATGTGATAATAAGTAAGCAAGCCGCTTCTGAAATTGAATACCTGCTTTACGCCGTTCAAACATTTCAAGTCTTTTCTCAGCAAAGTCCTTTGTTACCCGGAATACCGTCGCAATGGTTGCAAGAGCCTGACTTCTCCATTGCGGCAGTTCCATCTGCAACAGCATAAAGGTTGGCACACAGAAGTGGTACATAAATTGGTTCGCCTGAAATTCCTGCAGCTCCCTGAAGAGCTTGTTCATCTGAAAATGATTGCCTGCATGCTTTAATACGTGGCACAGTTCATGACCAAAATCCTCCCATTGCTCTTCCTGGGACTTTCTTTGGTTCAATATGATACTGTACATGCCGTCGTATTTCACCATCATGCTTCCCATATCCTCGAAATGAACCCATATATCAAGATCGTTTGCGATTTTCAGCATGTCAATGTGATGGGGAGAGGTGATGCCCAGCCGGCTGTATAAATTTTTTACGTATTCCTCCAGATGTGATAAGTAATCGCCCAATTGAATACTCCCTTTCGAACGTATGTTCTGTTTGTAGCGAGAAAGAAAAGCCCGTTTAGGACTAAAAAAGTTTGTTGAAATCTTTCCCTTTTCTTTAAAAAATAAACACTTTTTTCTTTATATCGGTCTATTTTTTATATGTTTTAGAGAACAGAGAAAGATTTATTTGTTTTTCGGTTTCCGGTTTTTCTCTTTTTCTTTTAAATAGTTGATAAATTCGATGGCCTGCTGCTTGCTTTCCGGGGAAAAATCCTGCATATCCCGGTATGCGAGCTGCAAGTCCGGATCAGAAAACATATCATCATCAGAATTTTTTTCTTTTCCTGTTAATAAGTAATCCGTTGTCACTTGGAAGTAATCAGCCAGCTTTTGCAGTGTGTCGTAATCAGGTTCGCTTCGCCCGTTTTCATAATGAGAATATCGTGCGCGCGATACACCGATGTGAGATGCGATTTCTTCCTGTGTCCTTTTTCCTCTGAGACTCTTCAATCTGCCGCCTATCATACTATGACCTCTCTTTTTTTAACTCCCTAAGTTACTTATGATTATAGATACAATCTGTATCAAAATAAAGTTATGATAAAAAAAGTATCAAAAATAACTTGATGATACAGAATGTATCGTTTATACTTGGTAACAGTTGATACGAATTGTATCGAAAACAAATCGGGGGAGTGATTACATGCATCCGATTCAAATCGTTTTTAGTGAACATCCGATAGATCAGCGCCATCTCGCACAATCCGGCGGCTCCATTTCTTTTACGGCATGCGGCCTTCCGGTATTCCATTTTGAAAATCGAGAACAATTTCAAGCGTACTTGCTGTTAAAAGAAGAGGTGAAACGCAATGAAAATGGATAAAAGCTATCCTTTTCCCATGTATTCAGGGCTGTTGAATTCAGAACATTACGACAAAATAGGCTCGGCCCTGTGGCTGTTTCTCTGGTTTATCAGCTCAACGACAAAAGAAATTGAAAAGGACGGCGTGAGCTGGGGAATTGTGCTCGGCCATAAGCCATTAAAAGCAAGAGAGATGGCGGCCGTATTCGGTGTAAGTGAAAAAACAGTCAGAAGATGGCTGGAGCTTCTTGAAAGCCATGGATACATAAAGGCTGCCCGCGCGCCATACGGACTCATGATTTCTGTGAAGCACTCTAAAAAATTCAGCTTCAGATCGGACAAAATTGCGCACCGCAGCGATAATGAGCGGTCATTTTCGCCGCTGGCACAGGACAAAGAAGACCGCTCTAATATAGATAAAACAAAAACATATACTGCTGCTGATGATGCAGTGGATCACATTGCGAAGCGGTTTACACAATTACGGTCGGCTCAAGAAGGACGCACCGTGTATCCTTCCTCCAGAGATTATCAAGCCATCGCCCGTATTGTCGCCATCGGCGTTCCTGTAACGCAAACAATCAAATGGCTTGAGGAATGTTTTCAAGCTTTTGAAAACCGGCGAACCGCTGCTTCAGAAACGATAAAGGCCTTTCGCTACTGTTCGAAATTCATCGAAGACCGATTTTTCGCGCAGCAAGCCAAAAAGACCGCCGCAATACAACATGAGAGGAATGAAAGTAATGACAAAACATACAATCGAGCAGATTTTAGACGAGCTGAGAAAAGGGAGACGTCCATTACTGGCGGACAAACCGGCCGAATCAGACGCAAGCCGGTATGATTGCCAGCGATGCAAGGATCAGGGGGGATATCTCAGCCGGCAAGACGGTCTGGAAGTGTGGACAATGTGCAGCTGTATGGCAGAACGAAAAGTGAAACGGCTGCTTGGCGCAAGTGAAATTACACCTGCTTTCAGACAGCTTGGCTTCCATGAATTCCGCACCCAAGAGAAGCCACAGGCCGTCAAGGACGCGTTTGAATGCGCCAAAGAGTTTGTGGCGGATTATGAACAAATCAAGGACAGCCGGAAAAACAGCATCGCCCTTTTGGGTCAGCCCGGTTCCGGGAAAACACATCTTCTTACCGCTGCGGCCAATGACCTGATGAGAAAGCGCCATGTGCCGGTCATTTATTTTCCGTTCGTTGAAGGCTTTACTGATTTAAAAAATGATTTTGATCTTTTGGAAGCCAAGCTGAACCGAATAAAGCAGGCAGACGTGCTGTTCATTGATGATCTCTTTAAACCGGTAAACGGCAAACCGCGCGCCACTGATTGGCAGCTGGAACAAATGTATTCCGTTTTGAACTACCGCTACTTAAATCATAAACCGATTCTGCTTTCAAGCGAGCTTACGATTGAAACGCTCGTCCGGGTTGATGAAGCGATCGGCACGAGAATCTATGAAATGTGCAGTGATTACTTAGTGATTATCAAAGGAACAGCGTATGACCTGAATCATAGATTGGAGGGCATCAGATAATGTGCAAGCTCTGTAAGACAAAGAAAGTAATTGTTGAACATACCGGGATCGGAGCGGTTTTTCATCCATGTCCTAACTGCCGGTCCGGCAATGACTTAACGCCGGTTATTCAAAAGCTGGAACAAATGCTGACAGCCGGAAAAGCGGGGCTGAATGCCCGTGATTAAACAGCTGGCTGCTCTGTTCGCGTTGCTGTTTCGGGCGAAGCGGACAGAAAAAAACATCGAACAATGGTACAAGGATGACGGGAAGTGAAGCAGATGCCGGAAACAAAACAATTTGAAATGAGTCCTGCGCCGTGGCGTGCTGTCGCAAGCGGAGATACGAAGCCAATTTATATCTATTCTGCTTACAGTGAAGAAGAAAAAGAGAGGTTCCCATATTCAAACGGCCGGCTGATCGCCGCTGTATTTGACCTCAGCTCTTTTTCGCAAATAAGCAATGCCAACTTGATGGCAGCCGCACCTGAGCTGAAGGAAGCGGCTAAAGCGGCGCTGGATTTTCTAAACGGGAATTCCGCTCACTCCAAGGAGCACATCATAAGGGTATTAGAAGAAGCCAACAAAAGCGCTGAACCCGAAAGGAAGGAAATGACACATGATCAACCCTAAAAAACTCGTAAATATTGATTCCATCACGCTCGACAGCCAGCTTGAGGATGGGAAAATCCGTGTTATTATAGTCGACGGCATAAAGCATGAAGCCTGGATCACAGAAGCTCCGGAGCACGGGAAAACGCTTGTTGAAACGAGAAAGGGAGACCTTGCCCGAGTAGAATTTGAAATCGGCTACAAATTAAATTAAAGCGAAAAAAGAATACGTCCAAGACGGAAAGCCTGCGGACACTGATCAACATGCACAGCATTTGTGCGTTGATTGGTGTCCGCTTTTTTATTGCACAAATGAGGAGGAATCATAGAATGCAAGACTTATTATTTGAATATAAACGCACATTAAAACAAACAAGAACACAATATAAACCGCTCGCTGAAGCAGATGAATCAGTGCTCTCAGCTGAGGACATGAGGGATAAAAAGATTATCAGAAACATCATCACAGACCTTGAATATGTAACAGAATGGCTTGAAAAAGGAAGACAGCCCGGCATCAGACGGGCGATTGACCGGCGTGATGCGTATCAGCGGCTGATGGTCAAAGATCCAAGAATCATAGAATCATTTTCTTGCGATATGATGTTTGAGCCGGACGGACAGGTATCTGAGGAAGACAGGGAGAGAATCCGAGAAGCCTTATCCCTTTTAACGGACAGGGAGAAAGAAATGTTTTTGCTGCACAAGGTGGAATGCTTTTCTTATGAACGCATTGCCGATCTTCTTGGCGTCAAAAAATCAACTGTGCAGACAACAATCAAACGGGCTTTATTAAAGATGCAAAGACAGCAGGAGGAAATGAACCGATCGCTTGCCTGAATGCTTGTCATACGTTTGCCACCTATAAGTGAAAAGAGCATGACACATAAGCGGCCGGCATAACCGGCCGCTTTTATGAATAGAAATCCATGCTGGAGGTGGCGGTGATGCCGTAGCATGAAAACACAACAGAGAGAACAAGCATTAGCAATCTATCAGCACCATCAGGGAAATATCACAAACAGGGCCATTGCAGACACAATCGGCGTTTCGGCGAAAACAATCGGCATCTGGAAAAAACAGGACGGATGGAAAGAAGCCTTGTTTTCTGAAAACGGACATAAGCAGCGCCGCATAGAAAACGATGAATTAAATGAACGGCAGCGGCTGTTCTGCCTGTACTACGTAAAAAGCTTCAATGCGACACAGTCAGCGATCAATGCGGGCTATTCTCCGGACAGCGCCCATGTGACGGGCTGCCGGTTGTTAAAGAATGAAAAGGTTGCCGCTGAAATCAGGCGGATAAAAAAAGAAATGGTGAATGAAGTGTTTATTGAAGCGATGGACGTTTTGCAGGTATATGTCAAAATCGCGTTCGCCGATATCACGGATTATGTGACCTTTGGCAAAAAAGAGGTGCAGGCCGTCGGAAAGTCGGGACCGCTGTTTGATGAAGATGATAACCCGATCATGAAGGAAATCAGCTTTGTCGACGTCAAAGACTCCGGTCTCGTTGACGGCACGATTGTCACGGAGGCAAAGCTCGGCAAGGAAGGCATCGCCATTAAGCTTGCCGATAAAATGAAAGCACTTGAAAAGCTGTCATTATACTTTGATTTGTTTCCGGATCAATTTAAACAAAAAATAGAAAATGAGAAGTTAAAGCTCGCGAAACAAAAAGCGGAAAAAACTGATGACGGCCGCGAGCCAATTGAAATCATGATCAAACGAAAAGAGGACAAGGCATGATTGTAAAAGAAATCAATCCTCATTTTGAAGATTACGTGTTCAATTGGGAGCAGACGTACCAGTTTCTCGTCGGCGGCTACGGCTCATCAAAAAGCTATCATACGGCGCTGAAAATCGTGTTAAAGCTGTTGAAGGAAAAGCGGACGGCGCTCGTCATACGCGAGGTGTTCGATACCCACCGGGATTCGACCTTCGCTTTATTTGAAGAGGTGATTGAAGAGCTTGGTCTCACGAAGGCAGCCGCAGCACTTTCTTCCCCGCTTCAGCTGCGGTTTCAAAACGGCAGCCGGATCATGTTCAAAGGGATGGACAACCCGGCGAAGCTGAAATCTGTACACAACATTTCATTAATATGGATTGAAGAGTGCTCTGAGGTGAAGTATGAAGGCTTTAAGGAATTAATCGGCCGTCTTCGCCACCCTGAGCTGAAGCTGCACATGATTTGCACCACCAATCCCGTCGGCACCTCCAATTGGACGTACCGGCATTTTTTTCGGGATGAACGCAATCAGCGGTTTGTGCTGGATGACAGCGAGCTTTACGAAAAGCGGACACTTGTCAGGAGAGATACGTATTACCATCATTCCACGGCAAACGACAACCTCTTCCTCCCCGAAAGCTATATCAGGCAGCTTGACGGACTGAAGGAATATGATCCTGACTTATACCGAATTGCCCGTAAAGGCAGGTTCGGCGTCAATGGAATCAGGGTGCTGCCGCAATTTGAGGTGCTTCCGCACGACCGTATCGAAGAACGAATTGCGGCCATCAGCCAGCCGATCCTTCGCACAGGCATGGATTTTGGTTTTGAAGAATCCTACAATGCTGTCGTCCGTCTCGCCGTCGATCCTGATAAGAAATATCTCTACATTTATTGGGAGTATTATAAAAACAAAATGACAGATGACAAGACGGCTGAGGAGCTGCGGGAATTGGTTCAAACACAGGAAATGATCAAAGCCGACTCCGCTGAGCCGAAGAGCATTCAATATTTCCGCCAGCAGGGTTTTCGGATGGTCGGAGCCAGGAAGTTTCCCGGCTCCAGGCTTCAATACACCAAAAAGGTCAAACGCTTCAAAAAAATTTTCTGTTCGGACCGCTGTGAAAATGTCATCTATGAGCTCAAGACACTGACGTATGCCAAAGATAAAAACGGTGCGCTGGTTGAGGATGAATTCACGATCGATCCGCATACGCTTTCTGCTATTTGGTATGCGCTTGATGATTATGAGGTCGCAGATGTGAAGGAAACAGCGCAAAAACGAATCCGTCCGAACCGAGAAAGGAGGAGGTCATAAATGCCGCACAATCAAACAGTCAGAGCAACGGTTTTAAAAGCCAATGCATCTGCTCCTCAGACAAAGCAAATTTATGAAGACGACTTTTCTGATTTGTACGGAGAGGATATCATCGCTCCGCCCTACAATATCACCGAGCTCAAAACAATTGCTGAATACTCAACCATTCTTCAGCAATGCATTGATGCGTACAGAGTGAATATTACTGGTTTTGGTTTTGATGTGGAGTACACGTTTGATATCAACGCCACTGATGTCGACCAGGCGAAAAAGAAAAAAGCGGAAAAAGACTGGGCCAGACTTGAAGCCTTTTACAAATGCCTTCACTTTGATGAATCTGCTGAAATGATTTTAGGCTATGCCATTGAAGACAGGGAAAAAACCGGAAACGGCTTTATGGAAGTGCTTCGCGACGGGATGGGAAAACCGGCCGGCATTGAATATTTGGATGTGAAATATATGCGCGTATGCGGAGCCGGCGAGCCTGTGGAAGTATCTTTTATGTATGAAGAAAACGGAAAAGTGAAGAGAATCAAAAGGCAAAAACGGTTTCGGAAATTTGTGCAGATGATCAATGGAAAAAAAGTATTTTTCAAAGAATACGGCGATCCTCGAAAACTGGACATGCGCACGGGCGAATATGTCAGCACACTGGCTGAAAAGCACCAAGCAAACGAAGTGATCCATCTTAAAATCGGAAGCGGCGTATACGGCGTGCCCCGCTGGGTAGGCAATATCGTCAATTTATACGGCGCCCGGAAAGCGGAAGAGCTCAATTTTATGTATTTTAAGCAGGGGCGTCACGTACCCGCTGCGATTACGGTGGAAAACGGGATGCTGTCTGAAGCTTCTTACCGGGAACTGCAGGAGTATATGAATGACCTTGAAGGTGTGGAAAACGCCCATAAATTTCTTCTGATTGAGGCGGAAGGCATCGCGAAGGAGAAGGACCTTCACGGCGGTGAAGATATCACGCCGGTTTCTGTGGAAATCAAATCCCTTGCGGAAATCCTGCAAAACGACGCCTTGTTTCTTGAATATGATGAAAAAAGCAGAAATAAGCTGCGCTCTGCTTTCCGTCTGCCGCCGCTTTATACGGGAGAAGCTCAGGAATACAACCGGGCTACGGCTGATACAGCGAGAAAAATTACGGAGGAGCAGGTGTTTCAGCCAGAGCGGAAAACGCTTGTCAACAAATTGAACACACTGCTTTTGCCGGAGCTGAATCTTCATGATGTGAGGCTGACATTAAAAGGACCGGACTTTCGTGATCCGCTTGAGATTGCGAAAGTGCTCGGTCCTTTTATTACAGCTGGAGCCGTTTCTCCAAATGATTTACGAGACCTTGCCGGACGGGTGCTCGGCAAAACGCTTGAGGAGTGGCCGGAGGACATTTACAAACGCCCTGCCGGACAGGATGCTGAAAAGACGAATCTGACAGCACTTCTGCAGGAGCTGAAGGACAGCATCGAAGCTATCAAAACGTCCTGAAGGGAGGTGAATCAAGCAGGTGGCGCGGGAATTGAAAAATGCCAAAATCAGCTTTGTCAGCTATGTGGACAAGGCGGCAAACCAGACAGAATTTTTCTTTACAAAGTCAGCCGAACCTCCGTCATTTGAAAAAAAGGTTCGGCTGTTTACGAAAAGCGAGCAGGATGAACAAAAGCTCGTATACGGAATTGTGTATGAGCCTGATGTTCCAGATGCCCACGGCGACTATATGACCGCAGAAGAAATTGAAATAGCAGCGCATGGCTTTCTTGCAGACGCGCGGGAGATTGATATCAATCACAGCTTTGAAGGCGGCACAGGCGTGGTCGTTGAATCCTATGTGGCGCCCGATGATTTTATCATCGGAACAAAACGGATTACAAAGGGCTCGTGGGTGCTTGTGACAAGAGCGTCAGATGAGGTGTGGGAACAAATCAAAGCCGGCATCATCACCGGCTACAGCATGGCGGGCACTGCTGATGTATATGAAGAAGAACCGGTTGAAAAAGCCGGGTTCCTAAGTGTGTTTAAACAGCTGCTGGCCGACAAAACAGGAAAGGAGACTGAAGAAATGAGGAAAGAAGACATGAGGGAATCAATCGAGCATGCGCTGTATCCGTTGCTCAAACGGCTGGAGACAATTGAAAAAAACACAGAAACAGAGGAAAAACCGGAGCAGACGGGAGATGACGAGCGCCTGAAGAAGCTCGTTGAGGACATGATTGCCCCGCTGATCGAACGCATTGAGGCTCTGGAAAAAGCTCGGGGAGCCTCTAAACAAACGGCGGACGATGCGGCCGGCAATACAGAGCAAGTCAAAAAATCAATCTGGAGCGGACTGCTGTAAACCAGTCAAAGAGGAGGAAATCAATTGAGAAATCAAGAGATCATTCGGAAAGCGGAAATGTCGCTTTCTGCTTTAAAAAGCGGCGGGCTCATGAACCCTGCACAAGCATCAGCTTTTATCCGCATGGTGCAAAACACGCCGACGATTTTCAGTGAATCCCGCGTGATTCAAATGGAAAACGATTCGCAAAAATTTGAGAAAATCGGCTTCGGCCAGCGTATTTTGCGCGCGGCTCAAGAAGGAAAGGCGCTCACAACAGACGAGCTGGCGGTTCCGACGACAAGCACTGTCCAGCTGAACACAAAGGAAGTCATTGCGGAAATTAACATTACGTACGACACGCTCGAAAACAATATTGAAAAAGACGGACTGCAGCAAACGATCATGCAAATTTTAGCAGAGCGCGCGGCAGTTGATATTGAAGAGCTGATCGTAAACGGAGATACTGCATCAGCAGATCCATACCTGGCGCAGCTGGACGGCATCCGTAAACAAGCAGTGTCCCACATCGTCGATATGAACGGTGAAGAACTGTCGAGAGCGACATTTAAAAAAGGCTTAAAGGCTGTTCCGCCGAAATATTTGCGCATCCCTCAGGAATTCAGATTCTATACGTCGCACGGCTTAGAAGTTGAATGGAAGGACCGCGTGGCGGACCGCCAGACAAATCTTGGGGACCAGGCTGTTCAGGGCGGCTTGTCCACAGCATTCGGCGTACCGGTAAAAGGGGTATCCAATATTCAGCCGTACGCAGTCGGAGAGGGAGACGCGCAATATGATGCGTCCGATATCATTCTGACACATCCGAAAAATATCATTCTCGGCTTCTCACGCAATATTCGAATTGAAGTCGACAAGGATATCCGCTCCCGTAAGTTCATCATTGTCTTAACGGCGAAGCTGGACAGCAAGTTCGAGGAAGAGGATGCCTGCGCTAAATTAATTAACGTAAAAGAATAATCGAAATGGGGTGGCCAGCTTATATGCTCATCGAACCGACGGACGTTGCCGCCTATTCGGTCTATGACCAGGTGAAAAACAGGCCGGAAGAACTGCTGGCGCAGGATATCATCGAGGCGGAATCGGAAGCGGCCCTCATTACAGGGCACAGCTTTACAGACAGCATCTACGACCCGCTCCCTGAAAAGGCGAGATTAGCTTTGCTGAAGCTCGCCCAATATTTTGCGCTAGTAAACAGCGACGAATCAGCCGCATCAAGCTATCAGTCTGAGAAAATGGGGGATTACTCCTACACGGTTTCAGGTGAAGCCGGCATTCAAAAGCCCGATGTATATCATTTGCTGGAAGAGTTTATCGCACCGGACTATGTTCCGGAGTCCGCCAGATTGAAGGTGCGGTCGTTATGAGTTATCAGCAGATGCTGATTCATCGCTGTGATATTTATCATGAAAAAGCGCAGCCGCCGCCGGCGGGACGATTCGGAATTCCGGCGGACAAGCTTCAGCCGGTATTTTCATATCCGAATACACCCGATGAAGAAAATGTCCCTTGCTACTTTACAGAAAAAACGCAGCAGCTGATTCAGGAGGAGCCTGATCAAACCGTGTATCACAGCTTTCTTGTCCATTTTCCAGGCTCTGCGGATATCCGGATGAACGACAAAATCATTTGGCAACACAACAGCTATATTCTGAAGCTGCCAAAAAAGATCAGACACCATCATTGGGAAGTCATCGCTGTCAGAGATGAAAGTCTATGAAGATAGCGGGACTTAAACAGCTGAACGCATCGTTAAAAGGAGCGGCATCTGGCGGTTTTTCCCGCGAGGCGTCCCGGTGGCTTGAAGAGTGCGGGCAAGATTTTCTGGAGATCGTACAATCTGAACTCATCAGCACGCAAACGATAGATACAGAAAAACTGCTCAGCTCCTTTCAGAAAGGCTCAGAGGACAACCTCTGGAAGATACAAAGCGGCGGACTCTCACTTGAGGTCGGGACCCAGCTTGAATATGCTTCTTTTCTCAATGACGGCCACTGGACGTCGAAAGCGGACGATGTGAGATGGGTGCCGGGGCATTTTCAAGGCTCACGGTTTAACTATGATCCGGCTTCTTCCACAGGCATGGCGCTCAAGAAAAAATGGATACCCGGCACGAGCTATTGGGAGCATGCACTGCTTCTATATGAACAGCTGTTTGCAAAATCAATGGAACATAAATTGCGCCAGTGGCTGAAAAAGATGTAAAGGAGGAGCCGGATGAACAGCGAAACAGGATCGATCATGGCTTTTTTGTACAGCCAGTGGTCTGTTCCCATTTATGAAAGCGAGCTGCCTGATCAGTTTCAAGTGCCGTCTTTATATGTCCCTGCGCCATCTGTTTTTGAAGAAACAGATACAGTCTCCACATTTAAAAAAACCTACAGTCTCAATGTGAAGCTGTTTCATCTTGACTCCGTACAGGCGCTGGATGAAGCGGACAGGCTCGCGGATGCCATCAGAGAAGCGAGAAATATAGTTCCGCTGCTCAGTGAATCCGGTGACGAGACAGGAGATATGCTTCGTATCACCCGAATTGAGACGAGGGTGGGAGACAGGGGCGAGGCGGTCATGGTGATCAGGTGGAGCAGCCGATATTATTATCATAAAACAGAACAGCCTGTCTTACAGGATATCGATATGAACAGCGGGGTGAAATAGCGGTGGCAAAGCAGAAACAAGCGAAGGCTGTACATACAGAGAGCCGGGAAGCTCTTTTTGATACAGCGGATTTGATCAAGCACGCAAAGGAACTGTTCGGCGTTAAGCCGGAGATCCTTCAGGGGGCTTTATTTGGCGTGGACAAAACACGCCTGACGAAATCAGAGGCAAGTCAATTGATACAAACATTTTTAACTAAGGAGGTCATGCAATAATGAATGGCGGAACATTTACAGCAGGAAAAGAAAAGGACCGTGCAGGCATTTATTTCAATTTTAAAACGACGGCACAGGAACGGGTGTCACTTGGTGAACGGGGGACGGTCGCACTTCCGGTCGCATCAAGCTGGGGCGAAGCGAAAACATTCGTCTCCATTTCAAGCGTGGAGGATTTAAACAAAAAAGTGGGTCTCAGCATCGACGATCCATCTTTATTACTGTTGCGTGAAGCGAAGAAAAACGCGAAAACGGTATTGATGTACCGCCTCACTGAAGGCGTCAGAGCATCTGCCGATATTGCCGAAGGCGTTAAAGCGACTGCTCTATACGGCGGATCAAAAGGGAATGACATCATCATCCGCATTAATAAAAATGTACTGGATGCAGCGTCATTTGATGTCACAACGTATATGGATGAATCAGAAGTGGATAAACAGACTGTCAAAAAAGCTGAAGAATTAACAGCAAACGGCTATGTGACATTTACCGGAACAGGAGATCTTTCCTCTTCAATTCCGCTGACTGGATCAGAGGGAGACGCGGCTGCCGAGACGCTGAACGCATCTGCGGGAATCCGTTTATCCGGCGGTACGGATAAAGCGCCGGTCAACTCAGACTATACTGATTTCTTGGCTGCGGCTGAAACGGAGAGCTTTGATGTCATCGCTTTGCCGGTTGCAGAAGGAGATCAGCTGAAGGCGACCTTTGCCGCATTCATTAAGCGTCTGCGTGACGGACAAGGGCAAAAAGTCCAAGGGGTAACAGCCAATTACAGCGGTGACTATGAAGGCATCATCAACGTGACAGAAGGTGTGCTGCTGGAAGATGGAACAGAAGTGACACCGGACAAAGCGACGGCGTGGGTAGCCGGCGCAAGTGCGGGAGCAACCTTTAACCAATCGCTGACATTTGTGGAGTATGAAGGCGCCGTTGATGTCTTAAACCGCCTTGACCACGACGCGATTGTGGAACGCTTAGGCAAAGGCGAATTTTTATTCACATTTGACGCCCGCGATAAATCGGTAAGCGTAGAAAAAGACATTAACTCACTTGTCACGTTTACGGCTGAGAAAAACAAGAAGTTTGCGAAAAACAAAATCGTCCGTGTACTCGACGCCGTCAATAACGATTTAACACGCGAGCTGAAAGCATTAATCAAATCAAGAAAGGGAAGCGGAAGCGACATCCCGGCCTCTGAAGACGGGCTTCAGTATGTGAAAACGATGATTACGCAATACATGACAACACTTCAGGATGCGGGCGGCATTACCGGTTTTGATTCTGATCAAGATATCACCATTTCAATGAATGAAGACCGTGACGGCTTCTTGATTGACCTCGCTGTACAGCCTGTCGACGCAGCAGAAAAATTCTACTTTAATGTGGAGGTAAACTAATATGGCATTAAAAGCACAAAACACGATTTCAGGTAAAGAAGGACGCTTATTTCTCGATGGTGAGGAAATGGCGCACATCAAAACGTTTGAAGCGAACGTCGAGAAAAACAAGTCTGAAGTAAACATTATGGGCCGCCGCATGACAGGCCATAAAACAACAGGCGCAAACGGAACAGGCACAGCGACGTTCTACAAAGTCACATCAAAATTTGTAATCCTTATGATGGACTACGTCAAAAAAGGCAGCGATCCTTATTTCACCCTGCAGGCTGTGTTAGATGATAAATCTTCCGGAAGAGGAACAGAAAGAGTCACGCTTTACGACGTAAACTTCGACTCCGCAAAAATCGCCAGCCTCGATGTCGATTCAGAAGCATTAGAGGAAGAAGTTCCGTTTACATTTGAAGACTTCGACGTGCCTGAAAAGCTTTCTGACACGTTTTAATCAAAACTGAACAAGCCATAAACAGACCTTTCTCAGAAAGGTCTGTTTTTAAATGATGAAATCAATTTAAAGATAAGGGAGTTTTTTACATGAGCGAGAAGAACGAAAACGTATATGATATTTCCTTTTTTATGCCGGGAAAAACAATCGAAGCCGAAGAAATCAAAGTGCCGATCTCTAAACGTTTTGTTGATAAAAAAGGAAATATCGTACCATTTATTTTCAAAGCGATCACGACAGAGCGCATTGACGAACTGGAGAAAGAAACAACAACTTATAAAAATGTAAAAGGCAGAGGCCGTGTAAAAGATTTAGACAGCCAGCGCTTTTATGCCCGAATCGCAGTGGAATCGACAGTTTATCCAGACTTCCGTTCAAAAGATCTTCGAGAAGCTTACAAAACGGCCGACCCGGTAGAAGTAGCGAAACGTGTCCTGTCTGTAGGAGGCGAATACGCAAACTGGCTCAACAAAGCAATTGAGATTAATGGATTCGAAGATGAATTAGAAGACCTGGAAGAAGAAGCAAAAAACTAATAAAAGATGGGCATAAAGAAGCCGTGTATCTCTATTATGCGATGCACGAGCTTCATTATTCTCCATCAGATTTATTAGAACTGTATGAAGCGCCCAGAAACTTTAAGGCGCTGTTGTATGGGCTGATTGGGTATAAGCTTGAATTAATGGAAAAAGAATCGAGGAAAGGAGGTACATAATATCGCTAAATTGACAGCTCGTTTTGACCTGGAAGATAAAGTTTCTAAAAAGTTAAAACGAATTCATAAAGGGTTCCAAATGGTCGAAAAAAAGGTGAAAACCATTAATCGACAAATCAAAATCAGTATTAAGGCAGAGGACCAAGCCTTTTACAGATTGAGGAAGATCAATGACTATATTGTTTTGAAATTCGCAAAATCACTTGAAGTTAAAGTGGTTCTTGATGATCAGGCTACTGCCGGGCTTAATGTTATTGAGCATAAGCTGAAACGGCTTCCGAAAGAAAGAAACATTACTGTAAATCTAATTGAACATGTAACAGATGCTTATAAAAAAATAAGAAAAATGTTGAGCGGAAATCAGTTTTCAGTCGGTCTTTTCGTCAATAATCAAATCACCCCAGCTACAAAACGAATATTGGGATATTTGCAAAAGAACCTTAAAAACGGGTATTCAGTTAAATTAAAAGTGATTGATGAAATAACAAAAACCGTTAATCGAATTACAGCCCTTTTAAAAGATTTTGAAAAAACATATACAGTTAATATTATCGCTAAAGAAAAATTAACTGCTGATAAGATCAACGAGAAGAAACCGGAAGAGAAAAAGAACTGGTTTATGCAAACATTAGAAGACTTCGGAACAGCTTTTAAAGATAAAGTGATAGAAAAGATTCTTGACTCGTTATTTGAAAAAATTCCTTGGTTTAAAAAAAATGATAATGAAGAAAATACCCCAAATCATGCGCCTGGGAATACGCAGAGTAACGAGAAAGTTGATAAACGCAACACCGGGCAGAGATGCTGTTGCTGCTGCTGTGGGTGCGGAGGTAATAGCTCTGGAAGCAAAACCAACAAAAGATATAAAAAAAGAAAAAGTCCGACAAGTGCAAGGACTTCAGGACGAACACTGAGAGTTCCAGGCGAGGTATTACGAAGACGTCAGAGCGGTGCATCAGGAGAAAATGCCACAAGTGGAAGGAATTCTGGTTCTAAGTTCAGAAACTGGCTCGGAAGCATGAGGTCCACTGCCACCGACTCATCAAAATGGGGGAAAGTTTTAACGCCTTTAAAAGGTTTGGGGAAATTCGCGAAAGGTATCCCCCTTTTGGGAACAGCATTAGCGGCAACCGATTTGCTCGGGATGAACAAAGAAAATGCAGGTGAGAAAGTTGGTTCTTTCGCCGGGAATCTTGGTGGAGCTGCGGCAGGCGGAGCCGCGGGAGCCGCTATTGGTTCTGTTGTCCCTGTTGTCGGCACTGCTGTTGGCGGCGTTGTCGGTAGTATTGCAGGCGGTATAGGGGGTTCTGATTTAGGATCCTCTATTGGCAAATGGTTTGATGATGGCGGCGCTTCAAAAGCATGGGATGGAATTGTAGACGGTGCAGGAAATGCCGTCGATTGGATCGAGGATACTTGGTCTGATTTTTCGGATTGGTTTATGGATAATGTCTGGACCCCTGTTAGTGATTGGGCCGGAGATAAGATTGATAAGATCACTGACAAATTCGAGGATGCTAAGAAATGGCTAACTGATACCTGGAATGACGTATCATCCTGGTTTGTGGATAACGTGTGGACACCTATTTATAACACGGCAGTTCCGATCATAAATTTAGTAGTAGGTGCCTTTTTATTTGCCTGGGATGGTATCCAAGCTCTTTGGAAGATTGTTTCAACTTGGTTCATGGATAATGTCTGGAATCCATTAGTTGACGGTGTCACTGATGCTGCTGATTGGATTTGGACAAAAATAAATGACGCCTGGACTTGGATCTCAGACACATGGTCCACTGTATCAACTTGGTTCATGGATAATGTCTGGAATCCGATTAGTAATGCAGTGGCAACTGTTGCCGGATGGATCCAAGCACATATTGATTATGCGCGAATCTGGATCCAATTAAAATGGCTTCAGGTGGCAACTTGGTTTTATGACAATGTCTGGAACCCAATCAGTACAGCTGTTAGTAACGTAGCAAATTGGATTTGGACGAAGATCAACGAAGCATGGACTTTTATTTCAGAATTATGGTCTACAGTCTCAACTTGGTTTATGGAAAATGTGTGGACGCCGGTAAGTGATGCTGTCACTAATGCAGCAAACTGGATTTGGACAAAACTTAACGAAGCATGGACGTGGATATCTGACAAGTGGAGTGCAGTTTCGACATGGTTCAGTGAAAATGTTTGGAACCCAATTGTCTCAAAAGTGGAAGATGCCAAAAAATCCATTTCGGAAAAATTTGAGTCAGCTATAACAGCAGTTAAAGACGCTTGGAAAGGTATTGAGGATTGGTTCCAAAAAAATGTGGGTGATCCGTTAGGGGGAATAGCTGACGGAATTAAGACGAAGTTTGAAGATACCTTCTGGTGGGTCATTAAGCTAAAAGGATTAGCTGACGCCGGAGGGGAGATCATAGGCAATCTTATAGGGAGAGGTGAGGAAGCTACTGGATTAACAACAAAGAAATCCGGTAAGTCTTCATCTGGTAAAAATTCTAGCGGTGGAGGAGGAATTGCTGGTCTTGTCCAGTCTCAGTCATCAGCGCCAACAAGTATTTTTCCTAAACAAAAAAGCGTTCTTGAAACTGAAACGAACGCGACGGGCGGCTATATTACGAAACCAACCATTTCATGGATTGGTGAAGCGGGTAAAGAGTTTGTGATCCCTGTTGATAACAACAAAGGCCGTGGTAAAATGCTTCTTTCTCAGGCAGCTTCAAAACTGGGGATGAGTGTTGTTGACGACATGGCTTCTGCTTCATCCGCAGGCGGAGAATCAGCAGTTTCTCCATTAGCCGGCGCAGCATCAGTCACTGCTACAGTATCTCCTACAGTTGATACTTCGAGTCTTAATGAACAGGCTTCTTCTTTCGGCCAACAGTTCACTCGGGGTTTTGATCAAGGTATTGAGGATAAAGTTGTTTCGATGTCCACTTGGAAACAGAAAAACGTTGGTCAGCCTATGAATAATTTGATTTCCTACTCTCCGAATTACGGAAAACAGGTGGTCAATGGTTATGCTAATGGTCAGAACAGCACAGCAACCGGAACAGACGGCTTTTTACAATCAAAAGTCAAAACACCGTTCCAAGCTACTGTAAACAAATCCTCCTCATGGGGAAGCAGTACAATCAAAGGATTTACTTCAGGACAAAATAGTTCCCAAACCGGTACTGATCAATATGTAAATACACATGTGAATAAGCCGTTTTTGCGATCTAAAGAATCATCAAACGGCTGGGGAACCGGCATGATCGGGAATTTTGTTTCAGGCATGACTTCAAAGGCAAGTGAAGTCCATGAAGCCGCCAAGGAACTCGCGAAAAAAGTTGAGACGGCTTTCCGTGAAGAATTAGATATCCATTCGCCTTCTCGAGTTATGATGAGTCTCGGTCGCTTTGCATCTGTCGGGGTAGTAAAAGGATTGGATTCTGTCGATGTGAAAAAATACGCTGAAAAGCAAGCCGGTTCACTTGCAGCTGCTTATTCCGGAATGGGTGCAGTAGGGGGAAATGTGAAGCAGTGGCTTATGGCTGCAATGATGGCCACAAAGACACCATTAAGCTGGCTTCCAGGATTGATGACGATTGCTCAGTATGAATCAGGAGGCAACCCGAACTCTATTAACCTGTGGGATAGCAACGCGAAGGCGGGAAATCCATCACAAGGACTCATGCAGACAGTCCCGACTACATTTAATGCTCATAAAGCACCGGGCATGGGTAACATCAAAAATCCGATTCACAACGCTGCTGCAGCGATCGGCTATATCAAAAGCAGATACGGCTCAATTGATAATGTACCTGGCATTAAAAGCCTGAAACGTGGCGGTCCCTATGTCGGTTATGCCAACGGCGGACTGATCACAAAAGAACAAATCGCCCGTGTCGGTGAAGGAAACAAGCGGGAATGGATCATTCCGGAGGAGCGAGGCATACGCGGCCGCTACCTCCTTCAGAGAGCAGCGCAAGCTCTGGGTATGGAAGTGACAGATCCGTCTCAATCCCAGCAGTCTGAGCTTTCTTCAGGCCAAGTCTCCGCTGTTACTTCGGCAAGCCGGCCAACGACAGCGGTATCCGGATCAAAAGAAATTTATATTCAATTTAATGGTGACCAGCACTTCCATAATGGACAAGACGCCGAAAGTCTTGCAGCGAAAATCAAGCAGGCGCTTATAGACGAACTGCAAAAGGATATCAATATTGGAACGAAGGGAGTCGTTGCATTTGACTAAATCCGTATATGAATTTTGGATTTCACAAGGGAAGGACAAGCTGCGGCTCCCCGTACTTCCCGACCAGCTGAATATTTCAAATACGGTTCAGAATGAGACGGTTAAAGTAGCTAAGTTCGGTGACCTTACATTTATTGACGAACAGGGAGCGAAAGAAATTTCGTTCTCTTCGTTTTTTCCGAAGAAATACAGCCCGATAGCTGAATATCAAAACTTCCCGTCGCCGGAAAACGCGATAACAAAAATTGAAAAATGGATGAAGGCCAAAAAACCGGTCCAGTTTTTGATTACGGGAACTAAAGTGAACCTGACTTGCAGTGTTGAAGGTTTTTCCTATAGCGAAGGCCAGCAGGATATCGGTGATCGCTCGTTTGATATTCAATTAAAAGAATACAAAACCGCTTCCCCCCGAAAAATCAAGCAAAAGAAAAAAACAAAGGCAAAACGTCCGTCAAAGGCCTCTCCGAAAACCTATACAGTGAAAAAGGGAGACACGCTATGGGACATTGCTGGCAGATTTTACGGGAACAGTACGCAATGGCGCAAAATTTGGAACGCCAATAAAACAGCCATGATTAAACGAAGCAAACGAAATATCAGGCAGCCGGGCCATTGGATTTTTCCCGGTCAAAAATTAAAGATACCGCAATGAAACAGGTGATGTATGATGATAGAATTGTTCGTCATTAAAGATACAGAATGGCTTGAGCTGGTAGCGGAAAGCGTGTCGCTGGAGGGACACCGATATCAAGCGCCGCGCTCCATAGAAGCGACCATCGTCATCAAACAGGGCGACCAGACGTATTACAGCGTCACAGAAGGAGATACCGTCTTGTTTAAGTGGAAGGGAAAAGAGCTTTTCCGCGGGATCGTCTTCGCCCGAACGCCTGATGAACATACGCTTGCCTTCAGTGCGTACGATATGCTGCAATATCTGGTCAAAAATCAGGATGTGTACGTGTTTTCCAATCAGCGTGCTGACCAGATGATCAGGAGGATCGCCAATGATTTTCAAATTCCGACAACCTCTATTGCGAACACAAGTCATACGATCAAAAGCCTTGTGATTAAAAATGATACGAGCCTGTACGACATCATATTGAAGGCTTTAAAACAGACAAAGAGCCAGACGGGACGGAATTATCAGCTGTATTCAGAAAAAGGAAAGCTCGGTCTGCGCGCTTGGCCAGATCCGTCGGAGATATGGGTGCTGGAAACCGGCGTCAATATTACGGGCTACCAATACAGCACGTCTATAAATGATACCGCAACACGGGTGGTGCTGCGCCGCCAGAAGGATAATAAGACGTATAAAGCGTCTGCGAAGGACAGTTCAGGCTTAAACAAATACGGCGTGCTTCAATATACGGAGACCGTAACAGACGAAATTAACCAGGCGCAGCTTCAGCAGAGGGCCGACGTACGACTTGCTGAAAAAAAGGGCGTAAAAAAAGAACTGAAAAATATTCAGGCCATTGGCATTCCAGAAGTACAGAGCGGCTTGCCTGTCTTTATATCCATTCCGGAGGCAGGTATCAAAAAAACCTATTGGGTAGATACAGACCGGCATGAGTTTAAAGGAACGAAACATACGATGACCATTGATGTTGTCGAAAAGAATACGATGCCGGAAGGGGTTTCCTGATGAGACTGAGTGAAGCCATCAAACATTTGGCCGTCGGTGCGGTTGATGCTGAATCTCCGGTGGAGCTGCTCCCAGCTGAGGTGGTTTCGGTTTCTCCTGTTGAAATCAAATTAAAAGAAAACAGCAAACTGATTATACCGGCTGACGCCCTCATAATCCCAAAACGGATGCAGTCCGGAGGAGATGATGCACTCGAGCTGGGGGATCGCGTCATGACTGCAGCTCTGACAGGCGGACAATCGTTTTTTATTTTAGATAAACTGTAAACAAAACCGCTTCGGATGAAGTGGTTTTTTATTTAGCATGTATAAAGGAGTGGGCATCATGGCCCTGACACCAGAAGTGGAGTTTGAGGATATTGAAGATGACGGCGAAGTCATTGAAACCTCGCAAACCTACAAAATAGATTTTGAAAACGGAAGAATTACAAATGAGCTGATTACCGGGCTTGAAGCAATCAGACAGTTTGTGTATATCGCCTTACAAACTGAACGATATGCGTATTCAGTTTACAGCCATAATGTCGGAAATGAGCTTCAGGACGTGCTTACAGATCATGAGACGACTGATGCCTACAAAAAAATGGAGATTCCAAGGCTCATAGAAGAGGCACTTGTTTATGATGACCGTATTTCCGCTGTAACAGACTTTGAGATAGAAAAACAAGGCGATGCGTTTCATGTTTCCTTTGTAGTCGAGACAGATGAAGGATCGCTTGAGATTGAGGAGGTGATTGGCGAAGATGTTTGAGGATCAGACCTTTGAAGAGATTATGGAGCGTATGCTGAACAGCATCTCCGCAGATATTGACACGAGAGAAGGCAGTGTTATTTATAACGCATTAGCCCCGGCGGCAGCCGAGCTTGCGAAGTCGTATATATGGCTTGATACCGTGCTTGAGCTTGTGTTTTCTGATACTGCGCAAGGAGAGTTTTTGGACCGGCGCGCTGCGGAAGCGGGGATTGAACGGACAGCTGCAACAAAGGCCGTGAGAGCAGGGGAGTTCACAGCTGGCGTCAGAATTCCTGAAGGCTCCCGCTTCTATGTGGACAATCTTTATTTTCAATATACAGGAGACGGGACACTTGTATGTGAAACGCCGGGAGAAGCAGGAAACGCCAATCTGACCGGACGCAATCTGTTGTCACTGGATACCATCCCGGGATTGGAAAAAGCGATTGTCAAAGAGATTCTGATTCCGGGGCGTGAAGAAGAAGGAGACGATAGTTTAAGAGAACGGTATTTTACGAGGGTTCGGCGTGAGGCTGTCAGCGCCAATAAAATGCATTATAAAGAGTGGGCTGAAGAAGTGGACGGTGTTGGAAAGGCAAAGATCTTCCCGCTTTGGAACGGAGAAGGGACGGTTAAAATTGTCGTCACGAATGCCAACCTTGAACCTGCTTCTGAAATCTTAATTCAAAAAGTGAAAGACTATATTGACCCTGAGCCCGGTCAGGGCGAGGGGCAGGCGCCAATCGGAGCCGTTGTCACAGTGGAGAGCGCGGTCTGGAAGGAAGTTGAGATTTCTGCCGAGGTGCTTCCAGAAGTCAATCACTCGATTGATGAAGTAAAGACAGAAATTCAAGAAGGCGTTTTAAATCTCTTTAAGAAAATGGCATTCGAAGATAACATTATCCGCCTTTCTCAAATTAATAACATCGTCTATAATTCGCCGTCTGTCAGTGATTATTCAAATATTAAAATCAACGGCACTTCCGAAAATTTAGTGCTGAGCGACGTAGAAATCCCTAAGCTTGGGCAGGTGAATATCATTGAGCAAACAAGATGACATGATTTCATATCTGCCGCCGTTTCTCACCAGCTTAAAAGAAATGTCGGAGCTGCTGAAAGCGGAAGCACCTGAGTTTGATCAGCAAAATAACAGCATATTTGATCTGACAGACCAGTTATTTGTCCCGACAGCAACATGGGGGCTTAGCCGCTGGGAAAAGATTTTAAACGTGCCGCGGGAATCGGGAGACACCGATGAAATCAGGCGATTACGGCTCATTTCGAAGATGTCGAACATCCCGCCGATCACCTACAGGGCCATTGAGCAAGCGGTGAACCGTTTCTTAAAAAACCCGTCGGCACAAGTCCGCCTGCTGCCCGGTGAATACCGCTTTAATGTAGACATCAATATTGATGATCTCCAGCACATGAATGAGCTGATCGAAGCATTGGAAAATATGAAGCCGGCACATCTGGCGTATACGCTCAGAGGCGGATTAAATGAGACGCTCCAAATAAAGGACACAGTCATCCTGAATCACCGAAGATACCGAACAGCCAATGAGCTGAAGGTCGGTTATTCTGTCACCCTTAACAATAATGAGGTGGTCTTAACTTGATTTCAACCATATACAGAGAACGTACAGCTGCCGATCTGAAAAGCAGGATTCATCACGTGCTGCTTAACGGCCAAGAAACAGAAATAGTGGAGCTCGCCATTGAAGGAGCAACAGTGACCGTTCTGACAAAACGTGAAGAAGACATCAAACATATAGAAACGGTACAAATTTTAGACGAGCTGGGCAACATCATTACAGAAAGAAAAACAGACCTGGACGTCAGTGAAAACAGAACACTCGATTTCAGATTTACCTTTGAGGTGGTGTAAACATGGCATACGAAGAAAAAACAGACTGGCTTCCGGATGATCCAATTAACGAGGACGACGTCAACCGCTGGGAAAAAGGCATAAAAGACGCCCACACAGACCTGGCTGCCCACAAAAACGACATGAACAACCCCCACAACACAACAAAGGCGCAAGTCGGGCTGGGGAATGTGGATAATGTACAGCAGGCGGCGAAGAAGGATTTTGATGAACATGAGCAAGATCAGGTGCGGCATATTACGCATGAAGAACGGGTTAGATGGAATGGTGCGCAGCTTTCGAAAATTACGAAAGACGATGGATCGATCCTTATTAACATCAGTAAAAGTTATGACTTTCATAGTGTTGCCTTAGGGCAGAACAAGACTTTTACTTTTTATATTTCGAGTGATGCGAAAAATGCGCCTTCTCAATCGGTTCATGGTATTTACTTGCATTCCTCTTCGACGGCTGGAGAAGCAATGGCCATGGCTGAAGATGGTGGCTTTTGGAGAAAGTCTTTAGTTAACGGAATCTGGTCTGACTGGATAAAATATGAAACGGAAGAAGACTCAATAAAAAGAGTGGCTGCTCATTCTGATAATAAAGATATACATGTAACAAAAGGCGATAAAGACAAATGGGATGCAGGACAGTTCTATAAAATAACGCAAGACAACGGCAAGGTATTTTATAAAAGTAGCAGTGAGACAACGGATTATAATGAACTGACTGCTACTGGAATGTATCTGATATACAATGCTGGATTGAATGGACCAGGCTTGATCCAATGCTTTCTTCTAGTAATGAGCTATGGGAATACGCTCGTTCAAACTGCGTACGATGCTTCAAATGGTTTGAAAACTTTCTATCGAATCCGAAAAAATGATTCTATCACATGGACATCTTGGATTGATATAGAAACTACAGAGGGAGCTCAAAGGAAAGTCGATGCTCACGCCAAACTTACTGATATACATGTAACTAAGACTGAAAAAGAAAAATGGAATGCCAGTCAACTTTTCAAAATAACCGCCGATAATGGTACACAAAAAATAAATTTAACTTCTGGCTCATTTTATGATTCCCTAAAAGATGTTGGTTCCGTTTCTTTCTATGGAACAAATGCTGTAACAGATAGCCCTTCAAAGACAAGCTTGCGCGGTATGCAGTTAGTAGGACAGCCGGGAATAGGCATTGGGTACGCTGTAGACGTAGAAGGTAATGCATGGTGGTTTTACTATAATGCTAACAACACTGCAATCAATTGGTATCCTATCGAATCTACAGCAGGAGCGCAATCTAAGGTAGATGCACATGCAAATCAAACAGATATCCACGTAATAAAATCTGATAAAGACAAATGGAATAATGCACAACTATATCCATTAACAACAGAGAATGGTCAACGAATTAAGATTGATAATGGAAAGAATCTTTTTGATTACCCAACTGGCTTATATTTCGGTGCAGGGGTTGTGAATCATCCAGGTGATGATGAAGCAGCTTGGTACTATTATGATATTACAGATGTTCAAGCTGACCTCGCTCCGCCTCAAGGGTTAAGGAAAATTGTCGCTACTAGATCTTACGATAATCAAACATGGATTGGAATTTTTCATAAAGAGGGCAATTTTTTAGGATGGAAGCGTCTTATTACTAATGAGGATTTTGAATCGGTAACATGGCAAAACGTCACACTAAAAAATGGCGCTGCTACTGGAGACAGACCGTTTCAATACGCAAAGTGGGGAAATCTGCTTCTATTACGTGGCCATATCACAGCAAATCGTGAAGTTGTATGTGGAACAATTCCGTCTGAGAGATTGCCAGAAAACGGTGCAGTTGTAAATGTCCCTGTTTCAGGAACGACTGGTTATTCTAAGTTATTTATCCATACAAGTGGAGATATGAAATTGTCAGGTATTCATTCGAATAATAACAGCAATGTAACTGGTTACTACATGGATAATGTAATTGCATTAAATTAGGGAGGTTGAAAACTTGATACAAGTCTTTAGATATGATGAAGATTTTATGTTTGTTGAGCCTGTCTTGGTGATTGAAGTTGACGAGAAAGGCAATTATATCATTCCTGCTGATTGCACTACCGTTGCGCTGCCGGATTCTCCTTCTCTGTTCAAACCAAAGTTTGATGCAGATAAACAGGAATGGACTGAGGCAGCTACACAGGAAGAGATTGATGCGGTTTTAAGTTCAGTGGGAGAAGAAGTCTCTGTAGTTGAACTTTTGAAGCAGCAAAATGCGGCGCTTTCTTTGCAGATTGCTAAGACAGAGAAGGAAAATGAAGAAAGACGTATGAGGGAAGCAGAGCAGGCTTTTGTCATTGCCCAGATGCAAAAACAAATACAAGAATTGAAGGGAGCAAATTAAATGGCTAGGTATCCAGAAGTAGCTGACATAAAGCAATTTTATATGTGGAAATGCTATACGGATGAAAAAGTTCAAGAATACGTTAGGATTGAATGGATCACAAAAGAGCAATATAAAGAAATTACCGGAAAGGATTACTAATTCCCAGCAATCCCGAGGAGACGAACGAACTTATTGTGACTTAATAAGGAAGGATAAACGCTTAATAGGCGTTTTTTTATTTTGCCTCAAAGGAGGTGAACAAGATGAAGTAAAAGGAGGGCGTACCGGTGTCACAACCGACGGAGGTACCTGATGTTAATGTCTTTCAGCAGGATTTAGCAGACATAAAAGGTGAACAAAAAGCGCTCGAACAGAGAGTTTCCGCATTGGAACGCGTGTCTGACCGGCAGGATCAGCAAATCATGACGCTGAACGAAAAATTAAACAAAATTGAAGAAAATACAACATGGATTAAGCGCACCATCACTGGTGCCATCATTACAGCAGTGTGCACAGGGATCATTGGCGGAGCGATCGCCATTATGTACAACCTGCTGCAGCATTAAGGGGGATTATCATGAAAACGTATGATAAAGGCACGGTCACTAGGACGGTGCTTCTTTTGCTTGCGCTCATCAACCAGAGCATGCTGATGTTTGGCAAATCACCATTGGACATACAGGAAGAGCAGGTGAATCAGCTTGCAGATGCTCTGTATTCAGCAGGATCAGTGATCTTCACAATTGGGACAACACTAGCAGCTTGGTTTAAAAACAACTATGTAACAGAAAAAGGGAAAAAGCAACGCGACTTGTTAAAGGAAAATAATCTGACGAAATAAGGAGAGATGAAAATGGTTAACATTATTCAAGATTTTATTCCGGTCGGTGCAAATAACCGTCCAGGCTACGCGATGACACCTCTTTATATTACCGTGCACAATACAGCGAACACGGCAGCAGGCGCCGATGCCCAAGCGCATGCCCGCTATTTGAAAAACCCTGATACGACAACAAGCTGGCATTTTACAGTTGATGATACAGAGATTTATCAGCATCTGCCGTTAAATGAAAACGGCTGGCATGCAGGAGACGGGAATGGAAGCGGCAATCGGGCTTCTATTGGGATTGAAATTTGTGAAAATGCGGATGGTGACTTTGCACAAGCAACAGCTAATGCCCAGTGGCTGATCAAAACATTGATGGATGAACACGGTATCAGCCTCGCTAACGTCGTGCCTCACAAATATTGGTCAGGGAAGGAATGCCCTCGCAAACTGTTGGATACGTGGGACTCGTTTAAAGCGGGAATTGGCGGTGGCGGAAGCCAAACTTACGTCGTAAAAAAAGGTGACACACTTACATCCATAGCGAGAGCGTTCGGTGTCACTGTTGCTCAGCTGCAAGAGTGGAACAACATCGAAGATCCGAATCTCATTCAGGTTGGTCAAGTGTTAATTGTAAGTGCTCCTTCGTCCGCTGCAGAGCCAGAACTCTATCCGCTTCCTGACGGTATCATTCAGCTGACAACACCATATACCTCAGGCGAACACGTCTTTCAGGTGCAACGAGCGCTGGCGGCTCTCTACTTTTATCCTGATAAAGGAGCTGTGAACAACGGAATCGACGGCATTTACGGGCCGAAAACAGCAGACGCGGTTGCGCGTTTTCAGTCTGTTAACGGTCTACCCGCTGACGGTATCTACGGACCTGCGACAAAAGCGAAGATCGCAGCTCAAGTTAGCTGATGAAAGAACCTAAATATCCCGGAGTTGCTCCGGGATTTATTTTTTCTTCTTCAATTTTTTTAAAATTCCTGCACTCCGCTCCCTCACCCGAAGCGAATACCCGGAAAAGCCAAACCTCCCGTAATCAATAACCTTCACACGCCGCACCAATTTTTTCACTGTATCACCTGACATTATCCTCTGTTTGTTTTATTATATGTAGCCCCTTAAGAAAAGGAATAAGGACAAGAGCTGTTTCTCTTGTCCTTTTAGTGTGATCATGCTTTTTTACGTTTATACTCATCAATCAGCCGTTCGTTTTCTTTGAAGATTCTTGCTGTGTGCGGACTGACTTGATAGCTTGCGACACTGGTGGTTGAACGTTTTTTCAGGATTTTAAACGGTTTCTTTGCCCGCGGATGGCATCCGTTTTGAAACGCGTTTTCCATTATCCTTCACCTTCCTCCTCAATTGGCAGCACCAAATCATATATGCTCGTTAATGATGTGAATAGCAAATAATCAAATTCCGTTACAATACTGTCAGACGTCAGTTTGATGACATAGCTCTGTGTCTCGATTGTAAAGGGAATGAGCACTACTTTTCCATACTGGTCGTAATAGACATCCTTTCGATCCAGCCTCGTTTGCACGTCAGCGGGATCCTCCATGTGCTCGGTTAACCGGTCTTTATCAGACTGTGTCGAATAGTGACAAAGGCTGGCCGTCAGATTCATTTTATCAGCATAGGTTTTCAGCAGTTTATCAATTCCTTCAGCATATGCTTCTATACTTCCATAATAAACATGAATCGGTTCGTTTTTCAATAGATATTGGTATGTTTTCAGCCGATCGAGATACATGTGGAGCATTTCGTTGTTTTCTTCGAGAATTTCTCTTGTGTCTGTTTCCAGTTCACTGCCGGCCAGTTTTTTCACATAAGCGCTCAAAAAGATAAAAGCGTCAATTAAAGCAAAGCTGACAGCGACAATGACATACCGTTCCCAGTTTGTGAACAGGGAAGAGGGATCATATGTCCAGTATATCATGGCGCCCAAAACAAACAGCAAATACCATGTTTTTCGGATGGCGGACATTTTTTCTTTGACCTTCGCTTCGAACCGCCATGTGGCGTATACGTATAAGCCTAAAGCGGCCATAGTGCACCAGACCATGATTTGAAAGAATAAAAGCATACATCAATCCCTCGCATCTGAAATAGGTTCTGATTATTGTATTCTAGAGATGCGGCTGGTTTTCCTGTTCCATCAAAAAAACCGCTTCTGTTAAGAAGCGGTTCCACATTAAAAAATCATATTTAAAATAAAGTAGGCGATAGCACCAAGTGTTCCTGAAATCGGAAGCGTGATAACCCATGTAATCAGCATGCGTTTTGCCGTGCCCCAGTTTACGCCTTTTACCCGGTGTGATGCACCGACGCCAAGGATTGATGAAGAAATGACGTGCGTTGTACTGACTGGCAAATGAATAAATGTGGCACCGAAAATAATGGCTGCTCCGGTTAAGTCAGCGGATACCCCGTTTACCGGACGGATTTTCATGATCTTTCCGCCGACGGTTTTGATGATTTTCCAGCCGCCTATTGATGTACCGAGACCCATGGCTGTCGCACAGGCGAATTGCACCCAGGTCGGAATGTCATTAGCAGAAGTATGTAAATTCGCCGTGATCAGCGCCATTGTGATAATTCCCATTGCTTTTTGCGCATCATTTGTTCCGTGTGTATAGGATTGCAGGGCAGCTGTTATAATCTGCACTCTGCGGAATTGTTTGTTCGTTTTCGCCAAATTGCTGTCTTTGAAAATCAGCTTGACGATGCTGTAAAGGATAAAACCAAGAACAAAGGCAATGATCGGTGATAAGATCAGCGCTTCAATGATTTTAATGAATCCCTTATAATTTAAAGCTCCAAATCCAGCTGCCGCAATTGCAGCACCGGCAATCGCCCCGATGATCGCATGGGATGAGCTGCTTGGAATGCCGTAATACCAAGTGAGCAGGTTCCAGATTATTGCTGCGACTAAAGCAGCTAAAATAACAACAGAGCCATTTTCCAAAGTATAAGGGTCAACAATATCTTTTGTAATGGTTTTGGCAACGCCTGTAAAGGTCATCGCTCCGATAAAGTTCATCACAGCCGCCATTATAATAGCATGGCGCGGTTTCAGCGCTTTTGTCGATACTGAGGTCGCAATTGCGTTCGCTGTATCATGAAACCCGTTGATGAAATCAAACGCCAAAGCAAAAATCACAATTAGTATCGTTAATATTAAGAGAATATCCATTATAACCCCTCGTTACGCGTTTTTCATAATGATGGTTTCAAGATTATTGGCAACACTTTGGCAAGAGTCAGCAATTTCCTCAAGCGTTTCGTAAATTTCACGATATTGAATCACTTTAATCGGATCTTTTTCTGTTCCGAAAAGATTTTTTAATGATTTTCTGTGCAGGTTGTCACAGCTGTGCTCATACTCTTTAATTTTAATTGCGTGAGGCTGGATATCTTTTAAGCGGTTTTCAGCCAGCAGCTCAATTGTAATCAAAATTTCTTTCGCGCATTCTCTGATGTATCCGCTGAATTTATCGATATGCTCGTCTGATGAAGTAATTGAGAAAATCTCCATCATGGCAGAAAAATGTTCGATTCCGTCCAGCACATCATCCAGGCTGTTTGTCAGCTGAAGAATATCTTCGCGCTCAATAGGAGTGATAAAAGCTTTGTTAAGCTCTTTGATCATGACATGAACATGATTGTCACCTTTTGTTTCAAATTCCTTTAACGTATCTGCAAACTCTTTAAGCGTCGTTTGGTTTGTGACTTTAAAGTTTACAAAATATTCTGCAGTTTCGTCTATATTTTTTGCAATTTCTGTTAAAAGGAGTGAAAACTTATCTTTTTTTCTTCTTATCATTAAAAAACCCTCCATTGTTTGAATGAGACAATGCACACATCAAATTATTATATAGCCTTTTGTCGAAAAAAAACAGGAAAAGTCGAAAAAAACGCGGCTTGACTTTTTCGATAAAACGTGTCTCCTTATTTTGGCCTACTTCACCTCAAAAAAACGAACCAAGTTTGCAAAATCTTTCTGGTTAACGTAAAAAGTATATCAAAAGTTGTGTTTTTTTTGTCAACATTTATCTTCTGATTCACCAAAAAACGGTTCCCTAAACAAGGGAACCGTTTTTTTAGCGGGCTTTTCGTTTTTGCATCCAATAATACACAGGGAGTCCGGCCAGACCGATGAGAATTGATAGTCCGCAGCTTAATGTGTCTGTAATGAGTGTGCTTCCCAATACAAAGAATGAACCTGCGATCGCCAATATCGGCATGAACGGGTAAAGCGGAACACTGTAAGCACGCGTTTTTCCCTTTGTTTGTTTACGAAGAATAAATACTGCAAAAAAGGCCATCACATAAAAGATATAGATCATAAAAATAGAGATTTCAGAGAGCTTATCAGGATTACTGATGAGCATCAGGATGATCGCCACAGCGATTTGGAAAGAAATCGCAATCCACGGTGTGCGGAATGTCGGGTGCACGCGGGACAATTTCTCAGCAAAAGGCAGCTGTTTTCGTTCTGCCATCGCAAAGGTCACACGCGGGAAAGAAAGAACCTTTCCGTTTAAACAACCGAAGATGCTGACAATAATTCCGATACTGACCAGCTTTCCGCCGATTGAACCGAACAGCATGCTGGCAGCAGTGCTTGTCGCATTTTCTCCAAGTGTCACAATTTCGTTTGCGGACAGGATATGCAGCAGCGCAAAATTAATGAAGATATAAATGGCTGTTACGATTAACAGTCCGCCAGTCATTGCGCGAGGCAGAAGCCTTTCAGGATTTTTCATTTCTCCGCCGAGAGCCGCAAGCAGGATCCATCCGTCATAAGCAAACAATGTGGCCAAAATGGCTGCTCCGAAATTCATATCAGAAATGCTTTCGTTTACTGCCGTAAAGATATGCTGATCGCCTTTCCAAAGGCCGAAAATAATGATACAAGCAATCGGAATCAGCTTTCCGACCGTAGTCAGCGTCTGAACAAAACCGCCGTATTTTGTACCGATAATATTAATGACACATAAAAAGATAACTGCGATAATACCGATTACCTTTGATAGGCCTGAACCCCAGCCGAAAAGATTCGCCATTAAAGATCCAAAATATAAACCGAGTGCCCCGATAATCGCCGGGCCGTAAATAATGATCTGCACCCAGCCGCATAAAAATCCCCAAAACTCGCCGTATACTTCTTCAAGGTACGTATAAAGTCCGCCTGTTTTCGGAATCTGCGTACCGATTTCAGCAATCGTCAGTCCGCCTGCCAGCGTTAATATACCGCCTAACAGCCACGCAAATAGCGCCGTTTTTGAGTCTCCTGAATAAACGAGCACAGCACCGGGCTTCATAAAAACGCCGGAACCGATAATGGTTCCAATAACAAGAGTAAGGGCAAACAAGAGGCCTATCTCTTTTTTTAAACCGTTTTCTTCAGTATGCATGTCCTTAACCTCCTATGATGAAGCTTCGTGATGAAGAATCTATTTTTCATATTGTAAACCCTATTTTAGAAAAGTGAAATAAAATAAATTTTCTGATTTTCGATATTTGCTCTATTTACATTCGTAAAATCTATGAAATCGTCTATTTTCTATCTCTTGAAACGAATAAAATTGTTTGTAATCTTATATAAAGTTCGTGTTTTACGAAAGGTGTCCAAGCGGAGAATGAACATATTAAACGGCTGACAGCGGGACTTAGCAGGGTGCCGGATCTAGATGAAGCTGATATGTTGACTTTCGTATGTGAATAAAATACCTTGTAATTAGGAAAATAAATATACATCTTTAATATAATATCTCGAAATCGAGATAAATTAGCCTGGAGGGACAGCATATGAAAGTCAACGGCATTCACCACGTGTCCGCATTAACAGCTGACGCGCAAAAAAACTTAGATTTCTATAGTAAAGTATTAGGATTAAAACTCGTCAAAAAATCCGTAAACCAAGATGAACCGACGATGTACCATCTATTCTACGGAGATGAAGTGGCAAATCCGGGAACGGAACTGACGTTTTTTGAGATTCCCCGCATTGCGCCGTTTCATGCGGGAACAAACAGTATTTCTTCTATTGGATTACGTGTTCCAAGCACAGAAGCGCTGCATTACTGGAAAGAGTGTTTTGAAGAGCATCAGGTGGTGCATAGCGGTATCGCCCAAAGAGCCGGACGTGACATATTGGCATTCGAGGATCATGAAGGACAGCGACTTGTGCTGACTGCTGATGAGAAAGGCAAAGGTTATGGTCTGCCTGTTAAACAAAGCGGCATTCCGGAAGAATTTTCATTTCGCGGGTTAGGGCCTGTTGAATTGATAGTTCCGTACGCTGAACCAACATTACATGTATTAACCAATATTCTTGGGTTTACAGAGATCAGCCGAGAGCCGGTTGAAGGACAGGGGACAGCGGTCATTTTAGAATCTGGAGAAGGCGGTGCGGCCACAGAAATCCATTTAATTGAAAGAAATGATCTTCCGCGCGAACGTCAAGGAAAAGGAAGTGTCCATCATGTCGCATTTCGCGTGAGAGACGAAGAAGAGCTTGCCGGATGGCACCGCATCATCAGCCGGGAAGGCTTTAGCAACTCAGGCATCGTTGAGCGCTACTATTTCAAGGCGCTGTATTTCAGAGAACCGAACGGCATTCTGTTTGAGTTATCTACAGACGGTCCGGGCTTTATGGTTGATGAAGAAATTGATGAGCTTGGCCAAACCATCGCTCTTCCGCCATATCTTGAGCATAGAAGAGAGGAAATTGAAGCAAAGCTGAAGCCGATTCAATAACGATATATTGTGATTCTTTGCCTTCCGGCGTCACCGGAAGGCTTTTTTGTTCAAAAACGGCTTACATAAATAGCGTGGTTGATTAGGTAAAAAATATCAGAATTAGACCAGGATAAAGACCCAAAAACTTTTGCTTTTATGGACTGATCGTATGAATTGATTATGGCAAAAATATTGCCTTTGTTTATTAATAGTTTTTTCACATTTGCTTGTTACACTATTTCAAAGTTAGACGAAAAGGAGTGAAGACAAACGTGGAAAAGAAAAAACGCGAGCTGGACATCTTCCTGATTCTCATTTTGCTCGCATCTGCATTTTTAAATATCTATAACATCTGGAATGATGATACGGTGAATCCTTATTACACCGCTGCAGTCACAAGTATGATGCAAAGCTTTCATAATTTTTTCTATGCCTCATTCGACGCGGCGGGGTTTATAACGGTTGATAAACCGCCTATTACGTTCCAGATACAAACCATCAGCGCACTTATATTCGGTATGCACGGCTGGAGCGTCATCCTGCCTCAGGCACTTGCTGGTGTAGGTTCTGTCCTTTTAATGTATCTGTTAATAAAACCGACATTCGGTAAGACGGCAGCAAGAATTGCCTCTTTCATCATGGCATGTACACCGATTGCGGTGGCTGTGGCCCGGACAAACAATGTTGATGCATTACTGGTATTTTTCTTATTGCTGGCTACATGGCTTCTCTTTAAAGCCATCAGAAAAGGAAAGCTGATCTGGCTGTTAGCAGCATTTTTCGTCGTTGGTGCAGGTTTCAACACAAAAATGCTTCAAGCTTATATGATTTTGCCGGCTTTCTTATTGTTCTACCTGATTGCGGCAAATGCCACAATCAAGAAAAAAATCATTTCATTAGGAAGCGCATTAGTCATATTAGCGGCAGTTTCGTTATCATGGCCGCTCATTGTTGACAATATCCCTGCCAGCAAACGCCCTTATGTCGGAAGCAGCCAGACCAACTCTGTTTTGGAATTGGCTTTCGGATACAACGGAATTCAGCGGCTGACAGGACAAAATTCCGGCGGCGGTCAGGGCGGGTCAAGCGGAGACGCACCAAAAGAAATGCCTTCTGCGGAGAACAGTTCATCTGACGCTCAGGCACCGCCTAATCAGTCATCAAGCAGCAGCTCATCAAACGATGGCAAATCTGCAAATGGCAATATGACGGCACCGCCATCCAATGGGGAAATGCCAAGCGGCGGTCAAGGAGGCCCTCCGAGCGGCGGAGATGGCGGCCAAGGCGGACCCGGCGGAGACGGAGGGAAAGGCGGTACAGGAACCGGCTCAAAAATGCAATCAGGTACAGGAATGTTCGGAACGGGAACACCTGGCCCGCTTCGGCTCTTCCAACAAGAACTATCTGATCAAATCAGCTGGCTGCTGCCATTTGCGATATTTGGAATCGCAGGCTTACTGATCGCTGGCGCGAGAGAAAGAAGAAGATTATCAGTTGAGCAGAAGGAGACGGTGTTCTGGGTTGCATGGCTTGTGCCGATTGCCGGATTCTTCAGTGTAGCAGAATTTTTCCATCATTATTATCTCATTATGCTGGCGCCGCCGATTGCTGCACTTGTCGGAGCTGGATGGGTTGCGCTCGTTCAGTTATACCGAAACCATACAGGCTGGAAGTCTTGGCTTTTGCCGGCGGCGATGATTGCCACAACAGGATTTGAATTGTTTATTCTGAGAAACTACAACGATCAAATCGGTGTTGGATGGAGTATCGGCGTAGGGGTTATCGGTGCGTTATCTGCCATTGCTCTTTTGATTTTTAAACAGCGTGAAAAACCGCTCACATATTATATATCACTTGCAGGTCTTCTCGTATTGCTTGTGATGCCGATTTATTGGGCAAGCACACCTCTCCTGTACGGAGGAAACAGTTCTCTTCCTGAAACAGGGCCGCAGCTCGCTTCAAGCAGCGGAAAAGGCATGGGAATGAACGAGTCGAGTGTAAATGAAAAATTGATTGAGTATTTAGAAGAAAACAATTCCGGAGCGGAATATTTATTCGCCACAACTGATTCAAACACAGCGGCTCCGTATATTATCAAAACGAAAAAGGCCGTCATGACGATCGGCGGATTCAGCGGTTCTGACCCGGCCATCACGCTGACTCAATTTAAAAAGCTCGTAAAAGAAGGAAAAGTGAAATACTTCTTGGCTTCAGGAATGGGGAAAGGCGGAAACAATGAAATTGTCGAATGGGTTCAAGAAAACGGCAAGAAAGTTTCTTCTGATAAATGGCAGTCAAGCGCTGATCAGCAGACATCACCTGATCAGACTGATTCATCAGGTACGTCAAGCGAGAGCAACGCACCAGGCCAAACCGGCAAAATGGGCGGCGGGCCTGGCGGAATGAACCAGTCAGCTGCATTATACGAACTACATGCTGATGAATAGGAGGAAAAAAACATGAGCAGACATATTCAATATTCAATTGTGGTACCTGTGTATAATGAAGAGCTTGTCATTCATGAAACCTATCAGCGCTTAAAAGAGGTCATGGATCAAACGAAGGAAAACTATGAACTGCTATTTGTCAATGACGGCAGCAAAGATCGCAGTATTGAGATTTTAAGAGAACACAGTCTGATTGATCCGAGAGTGAAAATCATTGATTTTTCAAGGAACTTTGGGCACCAGATCGCGATTACTGCGGGTATGGATTATGCACAGGGGAATGCAATCGCCGTCATTGACGCCGATCTGCAGGACCCTCCTGAGTTAATTTTAGACATGATTGAAAAGTGGAAGGAAGGCTATGAGGTCGTATACGCCGTACGTACAAAACGAAAAGGGGAAACCTTTTTCAAAAAACAGACAGCGGCCATGTTTTACCGGCTTCTCAGCAGCATGACAGATATTGATATCCCGATTGATACCGGGGATTTCCGTCTCATGGACAGAAAAGTCTGTGATGAAATGAAAAAATTAAAGGAAAAAAACCCTTTTGTCCGAGGACTCGTCAGCTGGGTAGGCTTCAAACAAACGGCAGTTGAGTATGTACGTGATGAAAGGCTTGCCGGAGAAACGAAATACCCGCTTAAGAAAATGCTGAAGCTTTCAATGGACGGCATTACGACATTTTCACATAAACCGCTGAAGCTGGCAAGCTATGCCGGGGTCTTCATGTCAAGCGCAGGATTTCTGTATATGTTTATCGTACTGTATTTGAAGCTGTTCACCGACAGCACCATTACCGGCTGGTCATCGCTTATCGTCATCCAGCTCCTGTTCAGCGGCATCGTGCTTCTGATACTGGGCATGATTGGTGAATATATCGGCAGAATCTATGATGAAGCCAAAGACCGGCCGCTTTACATCGTACAGAAATCGTATGGGATTGAAAATAAAAGACTCTATAGAGACCAGCATATGTCCTAACCTGAACCTCCTGTCCATTACGGACAGGGGTTTTTTATGTAATGATCAAAGTAAAAGGTGCTGATATGGAAGGAAGAAGGAGAGGAGAAGGGATTGTGAACTTGCACTGCGGTCAGGCAAGCTGAAATAAAAACGGCAACGCCTAAAAGCTTTCGTCTTAGGCGTTGCTTGAATCAGCTGTTAGATTGAAGGGTTTTTAAGAAACGCATAATCACAGCCGTACCTGTTATGTTTAATAGAATACTGGTCCCCAGTGTAACTCCCCATGCCAATGTTGATGCAGGAAGGAGAAAGCTCAGCATCAGAAAAGCCAATCCTGCGCAAATTATGCTCAATCCCACGGTTTTCATGTTATTCCTCCTTTTTTAAACAATGCTTCAAGCATCTGATTAGAATGATGTTAGCCTGTATCGTATACGGGTGTCTTGGCAGAAAGTTTCATAGAGTATAAAGGTCTTTTGTCTAATAAAAAGCCTCAGGCAGCTTTTGCGGCCTGAGGCTTTTTTCTTAAGAAGGTGTTTCTTCTTTTTGATCGAGTTTGATTTTTTTCGTCAATTCTTTTCCGTTTCTGAGAATTTTCACTTCGACGGTGTCGCCGATATTTGCGTCTTTATATAGGATATTGCGCAATTCGCTGCCTGTATTGATTTTTTTTCCTTTTAAACCGATGATAATATCTTCAGCTTTCAGCCCGGCCTTTGCAGCAGGGGAGCCTGAAGCGACTTCACGGATGTATACGCCCTTATTCAGCTGGCTGCCGAATAAGCCGAGTGTGCCTTCCTGATAGTTTTGCGGCACTTGTTCCAAATCAAGCATGCTGACACCGATATACGGACGTTCAATTTGCCCTTTAGAAAGCAATTCTTCAGCTATCGGTTTTACATCATTGCTTGGAATGGCAAATCCGATGCCCTCAACATCATCTTCACTGATTTTCATACTGTTAATGCCGACAATTTTGCCGTCTGTATTTAACAATGGACCGCCGCTGTTACCCGGGTTAATCGCGGCATCAGTTTGAATCACGTTAATGCTTGTTTGACCGGCTGAAGTTGACATTGAAACTGTTCTATCCACGCCGCTTACAATTCCTTGTGTTACTGTGCGAGACAGGTCTTTTCCGAGCGGATCTCCAATCGCAATGACGGTTTCGCCTGTTCTGAGATCTGATGAATCACCGAAGTTTGCTACCTTTGTTACGTGGTCATCACTGATTTGAAGAACGGCTAAATCTGTTAAAGAGTCACTGCCTACGAGCTTAGCTGTCACATCAGTGCCGTCGTATAAAGACACCTTAAGTGAAGTTGCGCCTTCTACAACGTGGTTATTCGTAATGATATAAGCCTTGCCGTTCTCTTTTTTGAAAATGACACCCGATCCTGAGCCGCTTTCTGTATCTTCGCTTGAATCAGAGCTGGAACCGGAAGAGCCAGAGCCAAACAAAGAGCTGTTTGACTGTGCCTGAAGGTTTGTGATGCCGACAATCGCCGGTGAAAGATCTTCCACCATATCTGAGATTTTAGAAGAATCCTCACTCTTAAATGCAGATGAGCTTGTCGAGCTTTTGCTTGATTCAGAGGATGTGCTTTTAGCTGTAACAGATTGAGTTTGCTGCTGGCTGGACGTCTGTTTCGCTGCGTCCTGAGAATCGTGGTCGCCAAGCGGTGTGAACGTATAAATGCCAAGGGCGAGACTTCCGCCGATGACTCCGCCGAGCAGCGGCCTGAACCATCCGAATCCGCGTTTTTTCTTCTCTTGATCATGAATCACATTGCGGGCTGAGTAAGACGGGTTTTGATCATTCTCTTTCATTAAAAAAACCTCATTCTCTTGTCCTTCTGTTCTATTTTCGTCACGATAGTTATCCATCATGTTCACTCCGTTTCTCTCTATTTTCAACAAATTACATTTTATTTATGGCAGTTTTATGACTTGAGTTTATCATAAACAAAAACTGTGGGATAAAAATGAAAACATTATGGGAAATTGTGAAAAAGTGCGAAAAACGGTACACTTTATAAGGAATATTGTACATGAAAGGGCTGAAACGATGGAGTCAATCGGATTGATCGGATATGGCAGCATGGCGGATATGATCGCCAGGCAGCTGTTGAAGCATAAACAAATAGAGGAAAATGAGCTGTTTGTTGAGACAAGAACTAAGGGGGAGCGGCTTCAGGCTTTGCTCGCTGATTATCCAAACGTTTCGGCAAAACCGCTTGAGATATGGGCGGAAAAGTGCGCCTTGATCTTTATATGTGTCCCGCCGCTCCATGTCATTGAAACAGTGCGCCGGCTTCACCCGTATGTGAACCGGAATTCTCATATTGTATCCATTGCGGCTGGTGTGCCTCTGCGGCTTTTAGAGGCTGAAACGGCAGCTGGAATATCACGGTTGATTCCGGCCATTACATCTGAAGCGGAAGCCGGCATCTCACTGGTTGTTCACAGCGAAGCACTCGCGGCACAGAAGAAAGAACGTTTGGATGCACTGTTATCGGCTTTCAGCAGTGTGCGAGAAATAAAAGAATCTAATTTAGATGCCGCCAGTAATCTGACGAGCTCTGCCCCGGGCTTCATCGCCGCAGTGTTTGAAGAATTAGCGCTGTCGGCTGTGAGAAACAGCGGCCTGACAAAAGAAGAAGCCTTTGATTTCCTGATACACTCACTGTATGGGACAGGCAAGCTGCTGATCGAAAAGAAGATGTCCTTTGAGGAGACGCTGAACCGTGTTGCAACGAAAGGCGGAATTACAGGAGAGGGAGCGGCGGTGATACGTGCCTCCGTGCCGCATGTTTTTGATCAAGTATTTGAAAAAACACTCGAAAAATATGAGCAGCTGACAGAACAGGCAGCAAAAGAAACATGAATCCTTGAAAGAGGATTCTTTTTTATCTCTGAACGTTAGTGATTTTTCCCAGATATATTGCAATTTTCCTCTTTTTTTAATATAATCTGTTAGAATATTCATAATTTAGTAAAAAAGGAGGAGCGTTATGAAACTGTACATGTCAGTAGATATGGAGGGTATTTCAGGTCTTCCGGATGATACCTTTGTTGATTCCGGCAAGCGTAATTATGAACGCGGACGGCTGATCATGACCGAAGAAGCAAACTACTGTATTACCGAAGCGTTTAACAGCGGGTGTACGGAGGTGCTGGTGAATGACAGCCATTCGAAAATGAATAATCTGATGGTTGAAAAGCTTCATCCGGAGGCGGATTTGATCTCCGGCGATGTTAAACCATTTTCAATGGTGCAGGGGCTGGATGATACTTTCACGGGCGCGTTGTTTCTCGGTTATCACGCGAGAGCCTCAACTCCCGGTGTCATGTCCCATAGTATGATTTTCGGTGTCCGTCATTTTTACATAAATGATCAGCCTGTCGGTGAGCTTGGATTAAATGCTTACATTGCCGGTTATTACGATGTTCCGGTATTAATGGTAGCCGGTGATGACCGGGCGGCCAAAGAAGCTGAAGAGCTCATCCCAAATGTCACGACAGCTGCTGTTAAACAAACGATTTCAAGGTCTGCAGTCAAATGTCTGTCGCCTGCGAAAGCCGGCCGGCTGCTGACAGAAAAAACCGCATATGCCTTGCAGAACAAAGATAAAGTTAAACCGCTTACACCGCCTGACAGGCCTGTATTAAGCATTGAATTTGCCAATTACGGCCAAGCTGAATGGGCTCATCTAATGCCGGGTACAGAAATTAAACCGGGAACCACAACCGTTCAATTTCAGGCGAAGGATATGCTTGAAGCCTATCAGGCTATGCTTGTCATGACTGAACTGGCAATGCGAACATCATTCTGCTAAAGGGGTGTTAAGGCTTTGGCAAGATATATAATGAAGCGTTTTTGGGCAATGGCAGCTACGATTTTGGTCATTACCACCCTGACTTTCGTTCTGATGAAGGTCATTCCCGGATCTCCTTTTAATGAGGAGAGGGGCACAAATGAAGCGGTTCAAAGAAATCTCGAAGCCTACTATCACTTAGACGATCCTCTCATTATCCAATACATCATCTATCTAAAATCCATCATTACATTCGATTTTGGCCCTTCTATAAAAAAACCGTCAGACAGCGTAAATGATATGCTGGAACGCGGATTTCCCGTTTCCTTCGAACTTGGGATGGCAGCGATTGTCATTGCTGTGATCTCAGGGCTGATACTTGGCGTAACTGCCGCGCTGCGCCGCAATGGCTTTTTGGACTACGCTGCGATGAGCCTCGCGGTACTCGGCATTTCCATCCCGAATTTCATTATGGCGACGTTGCTTATTCAGCAGTTTGCCGTCAATTTTAAACTATTTCCCGCCGCTACGTGGACGAGCCCGATCCATATGGTGCTTCCGACCGCAGCGCTTGCAGTTGGACCGATGGCGATTATCGCCAGGCTGACAAGATCAAGCATGGTCGAAGTCCTGACACAGGATTATATCCGCACAGCGAAAGCAAAAGGGCTGTCTCCGCTCAAAATTATCGTAAAACACGCACTCAGAAACGCGCTCATGCCCATCATTACCGTACTGGGAACTCTCGTTGCCAGCATTTTAACAGGAAGTTTTGTGATTGAAAAAATCTTTGCCATTCCCGGAATGGGAAAATATTTTGTCGAAAGTATTAATCAGCGGGACTATCCCGTGATTATGGGAACGACCGTTTTTTACAGCGTCATTTTGATCGTAATGCTGTTTTTGGTCGACTTGGCCTACGGTCTGCTGGACCCGCGCATTAAATTGCATAAGAAAGGGTGAAGCGTATGAATCTCCCTGTACAAACAGATGAACGCCAGCCGCAGCAGCACGCTCAGGTGCCGGACGAATGGTTTGTTTCGAATCAGGGAAAGACCCAAGAGACCGATTCAGTCAAACGGCCGAGTTTGTCCTATGCGCAGGATGCTTGGAGGAGGCTGAAGAAAAATAAACTAGCGATGGCCGGGCTTTTTATTCTTTTATTTCTATTTGTGATGGCAGCAATCGGCCCTTTTTTATCTCCTCATAGTGTCGAGCGCCAATCACTGACAGAACAAAATCTTCCGCCTTCTGCAGATCATTGGTTCGGTACCGATGAGCTTGGCCGGGACGTGTTTACACGAACATGGTACGGAGCGAGGATTTCGTTATTTGTCGGAGTGATGGCTGCACTGATTGATTTTTTGATCGGTGTCATTTACGGAGGCATTGCCGGCTATAAAGGCGGCAGAACAGACAGTGTCATGATGCGGATTATTGAAGTGCTGTACGGGCTGCCGTATCTTCTTGTTGTCATTTTGCTGATGGTCTTGATGGGTCCGGGGCTCGGCACCATTATCGTAGCGCTGACTGTTACGGGATGGGTCGGCATGGCGAGAATTGTAAGAGGCCAAGTGCTGCAAATAAAAAATTACGAGTATGTGCTCGCCTCGAAAACCTTTGGTGCGAAAACCTTTCGCATCATCCGCAAAAATTTGCTGCCGAATACAATGGGCGCGATCATCGTACAAATGACTTTAACTGTACCTACCGCCATATTCGCAGAATCATTTTTGAGCTTTCTCGGTCTCGGCATTCAAGCGCCGTTTGCCAGCTGGGGTGTGATGGCGAATGACGGCCTGCCGACCATTTTGTCCGGGCATTGGTGGCGCCTGTTCTTTCCTGCCTTTTTCATCTCGTTAACGATGTACGCGTTTAATGTGCTGGGGGACGGATTGCAGGATGCACTGGACCCTAAGCTAAGGAGGTAGCTGTATGGAGAAAGTTCTGTCAGTCAATGATCTGCATGTTTCTTTTACGACTTACGGCGGGACGGTTCAGGCTGTCAGAGGCGTGAGCTTCGATTTGTACAAAGGCGAAACATTTGCCATTGTCGGTGAATCGGGATGCGGCAAGAGCGTCACCTCTCAAAGCATTATGGGACTGCTCCCGCCTTATTCAGCGAAGGTGACAGACGGCAGCATTTTATTTAAAAACAAAGACCTTTGCCGTCTCTCTGACAGAGAAATGAGGAGCATAAGGGGCGCGGATATTTCAATGATTTTTCAAGACCCGATGACGGCGCTAAACCCGACGCTGACTGTCGGCGACCAGCTGGCGGAAGCGCTTCTTCGTCACAAAAGGATGACGAAAAAGGCGGCTGAGAAAGAGGTTCTTTCCATGCTGGAATTGGTCGGCATTCCGGATCCTGAAGCACGCCTGAAGCAGTACCCCCATCAATTCAGCGGCGGCATGAGACAGCGGATTGTCATTGCGATGGCGCTGATCTGCGAGCCTGATATTTTAATAGCGGATGAACCGACAACTGCCCTTGACGTCACCATACAGGCTCAAATACTGGAACTGTTTAAAGAGATTCAGAGAAAAACAAAGGTTTCTGTCATTTTGATCACACACGATTTAGGCGTGGTTGCCCAGGTTGCTGACAGAGTGGCTGTTATGTATGCCGGAAAAATAGCGGAAGTTGGCACAAGAAAAGATATATTTTACAAGCCGCAGCACCCTTATACAAAAGGGCTGCTGAATTCTGTCCCGCGGCTGGATCTTGATGGCGCGGAGCTGATTCCGATTGACGGCACGCCGCCGGATTTATTTTCACCGCCGCCGGGCTGCCCATTTGCCGCCCGCTGTCCGAGCAGAATGATCGTGTGTGACAGGGTATACCCTGATCAAACTGTTCGATCCGGCACGCACGCTGTACACTGCTGGCTTCAGGATAAACGGGCTGAGCATGCGGTGCTGCCGGGAGCGAAGGATGAATAACAAAAAAGGGGGAAGAGGATGAAGAGAGTGAAGAAGCTATGGGGAATGGGCCTTGCACTGGGACTTTCATTTGCGCTGATGGGATGTACAGCAAATGAGCAGGCTGGAAAAGAAAGCAGAGAAGATAAGGCAAAGACAAGCGGAGAAAAGGTACTGTACTTAAATAATGAAAATGAACCGACCTCGTTTGATCCGCCGATCGGTTTTAATAACGTGTCTTGGCAGCCGTTAAATAACATCATGGAAGGGTTAACGCGCCTCGGCAAAGACAATGAACCGGAGCCGGCGATGGCAGAGAAGTGGTCTGTGTCGAAAGACAAGAAAACGTACACATTTACGATTCGGGAAAATGCGAAATGGACGAACGGAGACCCTGTGACAGCCGGAGATTTTGAATACGCTTGGAAACGGATGCTTGACCCGAAAACAGGAGCTTCTTCCGCGTTTCTCGGCTATTTTATTGAAGGCGGCGAAGCCTATAACAGCGGAAAAGGGAAAAGAGACGATGTGAAGGTGACGGCGAAGGATGATCACACCCTTGAAGTGACGCTTGCCGCACCGCAAAAATATTTCCTGAGCGTGGTGTCAAACCCGGCGTATTTTCCGGTTAACGAAAAAGTCGACAAAGAAAATCCAAAGTGGTTTGCTGAAGCCGATACATTTGTCGGCAACGGTCCGTTTAAACTGACGGAATGGAAGCATGATGACAGCATCACAATGGAAAAAAGCGATACGTACTGGGATAAAGAAACCGTGAAGCTTGACAAAGTGAAATGGGCAATGGTGAGTGACAGAAATACAGATTACCAAATGTTCCAGTCCGGTGAATTGGACACCGCATACGTACCGGCTGAGCTAAGTGACCAGCTGCTGGATCAAGACAATGTGCACATCGTTGATCAGGCGGGTTTATACTTTTACCGCTTTAATGTCAATATGGAGCCGTTCCAAAATGAAAACATCAGAAAAGCTTTCGCAATGGCTGTTGATCAGAAGGAAATCGTAAAATATGTCACGAAAAACAATGAAAAACCGGCACACGCTTTTGTTTCACCAGGGTTTACACAGCCTGACGGCAAGGACTTCCGTGAAGCGGGCGGAGACCTGATCACACCAAATGAAAACAAAGCGAAGCAGCTGCTGGAAAAAGGAATGAAGGAAGAGAAGTATGACAAGCTGCCTGCGGTCACGCTTACTTACAGTACGAAACCGGAGCATAAAAAGATTGCTGAAGCCATCCAGCAAAAATTGAAAAACACCCTTGGCGTCGATGTGAAGCTGGCCAATATGGAGTGGAACGTGTTTTTAGAAGAGCAAAAAGCGCTTAAGTTCCAATTCTCACAAAGCTCATTTCTGCCTGACTATGCGGACCCTATCAGTTTTCTGGAAGCCTTCCAAACAGGAAATTCGATGAACCGTACAGGCTGGAACAACAAAGAATATGATCAGCTGATGAAGCAGGCAAAAAATGAAGCGGATGAAAAAACGCGTTTTTCACTCATGCATAAGGCGGAAAAGCTTCTCATCAATGAAGCGCCGATCATTCCAGTTTATTTCTATAATCAGGTCAATCTGCAAAACGAACATGTAAAGGACATCGTCCGGCACCCTGTCGGCTACATCGATTTAAAATGGGCCGATAAAAACTAACGCGGCGATTGAGAAAATACTGCTCTCTTTAGGTGAAGGAGCGGTATTTTTTCTCTTATTTTCACGTATACGTAGGGTGCAGAGCAAATGAAGGGAGCTGATCGGAGTTGAATCACAAGCCGAACGCACTGAAAAAAGGCGATACAGTCGGTGTCATCGCACCTGCAAGCCCGCCTGATCCGAAAAAGCTTGAAACGGCGCTTTTGTTTTTAGAGGAGCTCGGTCTTCAGGTAAAGCTGGGCAAGGCGCTGAAAAACCAGCACGGCTATTTAGCGGGACAGGATGATGAGCGGCTGGCTGATCTGCACGAGATGTTCAAAGACCAGGAGGTGAAAGCGGTGCTGTGCGCATGCGGAGGCTTTGGCACGGGACGGATCGCTTCAGGCATTGATTACAGCTTGCTCCGCAAACATCCTAAAATCTTTTGGGGATACAGTGATATTACGTTTTTACATACCGCCATCCATCAAAACACAGGCCTCGTCACTTTTCACGGGCCGATGCTCAGCTCAGATATTGGCCTGGAAGACGTTCATCCCCTGACAAAAGCGTCGTATGAGCAGCTGTTTCAAGAGACAGTATTCACCTATACAGAGAAGCTTTCTCCGCTGACGGTGCTTGTTCCGGGAAAAGCGGAAGGAGACCTTGTCGGCGGCAATCTTTCCTTGCTGTCATCGACACTCGGCACGCCGTTTGAAATTGATACGAGGGGAAAGCTCCTGTTTATTGAAGATATTGATGAAGAGCCGTATCAAATTGACCGGATGCTGAATCAGCTGAAAATGGCAGGGAAGCTGGCGGACGCAGCCGGTATTCTTGTTTGTGATTTTCATAACTGCATCCCGGTGAAGCGGGAGAAATCTTTGACGCTTGAGCAGGTGCTCGAAGACTATATTGTGTCCGCCGGAAGGCCTGCTCTTAGAGGGTTTAAGATCGGCCACTGTTCGCCGAGTATTGCCGTTCCGATCGGTGCCCACGCTGCCATGGATACAGCCGAAAAAACGGTCGTCATTGAGGCGGGCGTTTCTGAAGGGGCGCTTTCAGTATGAAGATCACAAAAATAGACACGAAACGGGTCGCCGTGCCGCTGACAAAGCCGTTTAAAACGGCGCTTCGCACAGTGTATACGGCCGAATCTGTTATCGTAACGATCACTTATGATAGTGGCGCAATCGGATGGGGAGAAGCGCCTCCGACGATTGTGATTACCGGAGACAGCATGGACAGTATTGAAAGTGCGATTCACAACGTCTTAAAGCCGGCACTGCTTGGAAGAAGACTGTCCGGCTGGGAGGCCATTCTGCATGACATCCAGCATCTTCTGGAAGGGAATCAAAGCGCAAAAGCAGCTGTAGAAATGGCTGTATACGACGGCTGGGCGCAGATGAGCGGAAAGCCGCTTTACCACATGCTCGGCGGATATCGAAGCACACTTGAAACGGACTACACCGTCAGTGTGAACTCGCCTGAAGAGATGGCGGCGGATGCAGAGAGCTTTCTTAAACAAGGCTTTCAAACACTAAAAATAAAGGTTGGCAGAGATGACATTGAGACAGATATCGCCCGTATTCAAGAAATCAGAAAGTGTGTCGGGCCTGGGGTAAAGCTGCGTTTGGATGCCAATCAGGGATGGGGGTCGAAAGAAGCGGTAACGGCCATTCGGAAAATGGAGGATGCAGGCCTGGACATTGAGCTTGTCGAGCAGCCTGTCCATAAGGATGATCTTGCCGGGCTCAAGAAAGTTACGGATGCAACGGACACCCTAATCATGGCTGATGAAAGTGTATTTACTCCTCGACAGGCATTCGAAGTCCTTCAAACCCGCAGCGCCGACCTGATCAATATTAAATTAATGAAGGCAGGAGGAATCAGCGGTGCAGAGAAAATCAATGCCATGGCTGAGATTTGCGGGGTGGAGTGCATGGTCGGCAGCATGATCGAAACAAAGCTTGGCATAACAGCTGCGGCGCATTTCGCGGCAAGCAAAAAAAACATTACCCGCTTTGATTTCGACGCCCCGCTCATGCTGAAAACGGATTTGATCAAGGGCGGGATTATTTACAGCGGCAGCACGATTACGATGCCTGACAAACCTGGTCTTGGCATTACCGGAGTCGCGTATCAGAAAGGAGGGATGGAAACATGAACCATACTGTTATATCAGCAGTTGCCAACATATGGACAGCACCTGATACTCCTCGTCCATTTGATCACACCATGCTCGATCCGACCGTGTCGATCAGAGAATGGCTGAAGAGCATGACCTATGATCAGCGGCTTGGGTTATGTACAGATAATGTGATTCAGACGCAGGTTCTCTTTGGTGAGGAGGTGCTGGTCACGGCAGAACAGGATGAATGGGTGTCTGTCGTTGTGCCCGGCCAGTCATCCCGCAAGGATAAACGCGGTTATCCGGGCTGGATGAAAAAGAACCAGCTGAAAAACACAAATCTCCCACAATCGAATCACACCGTGGCGATCAGCAAACCAACAGCTTTTTTGTATGGGGATACCGGAGATAAGGAAATTGAACTGAGCTTCTTAACTGCTCTGCCGCTGATTGAAGAAGAGAATGGCTTTTTCAAGGTAGCGACTCCTTTTGGAGATAGGCTCCTGCGACAAACTGATGCGGCGTTTGTTCAGAATAAGAAAGGAACGGCGGAAGACATCATTCAGACAGGGGCATGTTTTCTCGGGCTTCCTTATTTATGGGGAGGTATAAGCGGGTTTGGATTTGACTGCTCTGGTTTTATGTACAGCGTATTTAAAGCAAATGGATACAGGATTCCCCGTGATGCGGGAGACCAGGCGAAAACAGGGAAGGAAGTGCCGCTTCACGACATTGGTGCCGGTGATCTGCTGTTTTTTGCATATGAGGAAGGAAAAGGAGCAATTCATCACGTTGGTCTGTCCATAGGAAACGGAAAAATGCTCCATTCTCCTAAAACAGGGAAATCGATCGAAATCATCACGCTGAAAGATACAGGATATGAAAAAGAGCTTTGTGCGGCACGCCGCTGTTTTTCAGAATGAGGAGGGAGACACATGACACCACTGCTAGAGGTCAGTCAGCTGAAAATGCATTTTGACGCAGGGAAAAAGCGAACAGTCAAAGCGGTCGACGGGGTAACCTTCCAGATTCATGAGGGGGAGACGTTCGGGCTTGTCGGAGAATCCGGCTGCGGGAAATCAACCTTGGGAAGAGTGCTGATGCGTCTTTACCATCCCACAGAAGGAAGCGTCAAATACCGCGGAACAAATCTTCACGCCCTCAGTGAGAAAGAGCAGTTTGCCTCTAACCGCAAACTGCAGATGATTTTTCAGGACCCTTATGCATCGCTCAATCCGCGGATGACTGTTCGAGAAATCATTCTAGAGCCGATGGAAATTCATAATCTTTACAATACCCATAAAGCGCGGCTTCTCGTTGTGGACGAGCTGCTTGAGGCAGTGGGGCTTCACCCGGATTTCGGCAGCCGTTACCCGCATGAATTCAGCGGCGGTCAAAGGCAGAGAATTGGGATTGCCAGAGCGCTTTCATTGAATCCGGAGTTTATCGTAGCGGACGAACCGATTTCTGCGCTTGATGTGTCGGTTCAGGCGCAAGTGGTCAACCTGCTGAAGCGGCTTCAAAAAGAAAAAGGGCTCACATTTCTGTTTATTGCCCATGATTTATCGATGGTAAAGCATATCAGCAACAGAATCGGCGTTATGTACTTAGGCCACATGATGGAAATTACAGATAGCGGCACATTGTATCGTGAACCGCTGCACCCGTATACGAAGGCGCTGCTGTCCTCGATTCCGATTCCGGACCCCGAATTAGAGGACAAGCGTGAGCGCATCATTTTAAAAGGGGAGCTGCCGAGTCCGGTCCATCCGCCGAGCGGCTGTGTGTTTCGGACGCGCTGCCCGGAGGCGATGCCTGAATGCGGAGAATCACGCCCTTTGCTTCAAGAAATCGAAGCCGGCCGTTTCGTTGCCTGCCATTTATATCGAAATGCTGAAACGAAAGAAAAGGTGAGATAAACAAAAAGCTGGCTCCGCTGTTGGGAGCCAGCTTTCTTTTATGATTGCTGTAAAAATTTCACGCACACCGGATAAGGGACAGAAACGGTTGAAGGAAGCAGCGACAGCCGGCCTGTCTCTGTGTCTCTTTCAAACAATACGAGATTGCCCGTTTCTTCATTTGAAGCAACGAGGAAGGTCTCCGTTGGATCCAGCACAAAGTCACGAGGCCAGTTTCCTTCAGTCGATACTCTTTCCACAAATGCCAGCTCGCCTGAATATTGATTCACTTCAAAAACAGCGATGCTGTCATGGCCGCGGTTTGCAACGTAAACAAAACGCCCATCCTGAGTGACGTGAATGGCGCTTCCCTGGCTGTTATCTGTGAAATCATCAGGGATGGCAGAGACGACTTGAAGTTCTCTGAATTCGCCGGCTGTCGGATTGTATTCAAGCGCAATCACTTCATTGCTTAATTCTGTCATGACATATGCGTATTTTTCTTTCGGGTGAAAAGCGATATGACGAGGGCCTGCACCGGGAGCGAAGGAATGGCTTCCGGATTCAGTTAATTCACCGTCTTTCAGCTTATAGGTGTACAGCTTGTCTGTCCCTAAGTCAACCGCTACGACATAATTATGTTCAGGTGTAAAGCCCGCATAGTGTGTATGCGGCTTTTCCTGTCTTTCATGCGGACCCTTTCCTGTATGGGCGGCTTCTGAAGCGGGAGATTGCAGACCTCCGTCTTGTTGAACCGGAAAAGCGTGCACCTTCCCGCTGTGATAGTTGGCTGTCAATACGAATTGCTGATGATCATCGACGCTCACGTGGCATGGCGATGGGCCATCGATTAACTGATGATTCAGAAATGTTAATTCACCGCTGTTTTTATCGATTTTATAGGCAGCAATACCGCCTTTACCGTCTGCTTTTTCAATTGAATAAAGAATCGTGTTGTCTTTATTCGGCGTCACATATGTGGGGTTTCCCAGCTTTGCGGCAAGCTTTGGCTCGCTGAGTGTTTTTTTCTCAGTATCAAGCTCGAATGAATAAATGCCTTCACTTCCGCCTTTTGTATATGTTCCGACATATCCTATGTACTTTGTCATGCGATTTCCCCCTTAAAAATGATGTCATCTCTATATTAACGTATCTTAAAGAAATACGCTGTTCAAAACATGAAAAAGGGGAATATTCTTCATTCGCCTCGAATGAGCGGCATCGTACAGCATCTGAAGGAACCGCCTGATTTGATAATTTCTGACAAGTCAATTTCGATGATGTGATAGCCTCTTTTGGATAATTCACGATTCACATGACGATTGCCCGGCAGGCTGATGATGGTTTTTCTGCCGATAGACAGGACGTTTGTGCCAAGTGTAAATTGTTCGTTTTCGGGTACCTCAATGAGATTGTAACGCTCTGCCAGCATATCAACTTCCTGCTGCGGAAGGGCTTCAGGGTAGATTAATGCTTCGCTTTCAGAAATGATATTAAATACGCAGTCCAGATGCAGAAATTTTTCATGGAGCGGAACTGGGATGATGGTATATTCAGGAAGCTCTTCTTGCAGCTGGCCGACCGCTGAGATGTCCGTGCGCTGGCTGATTCCGACATAAACGGTAGTGCCATCTATGACGACATCCCCGCCTTCAATGCTAGTATCCAGCATCCGGGTATAAGGAATCCCTTGATTGTGGAAAAATTCTTTTATCACAGCTTCTTCCCCTTGGCGAATGGGCTCAGTCATGCTGGAAAGAAAGGCTTTTTCCCCGATGACAAAACCGATATCCCGGGTAAATACCTGCTCAGGCAGTCCGTGCTGAACAGGCAAAAGGATGACCTCAATGCTGTGTGACCTGAGCTCTTCTACTAAGCGTTTGTGCTGCTCTTTGGCGGTTTTGACCTGAATATTGTCTTCTTCAAAATGTTTTTGGGTTTCATTAATAACGTCCTTAATTGTCATATGCTCGGGTTTGCATAAAATAACTTTCTTCAAGGTGTCATATTCAGTTTGGCATACCGTTTTGTGCTGATGTTTTGGAACAGATACATCCATTTGTTTCTCCTCCTGACCGTGTGAAGAATACGTATATTATTCCCTCGTCAGCCAAATCATTAAACATTTAAGAAAGAAAACCTGACAGACAAATCATTTTAAATTTTAGACAAATGGATGAGAATATTGTTTAATAGGAGAATATGAGTGCATTTACTAATCGATCAGACATCAAAGGGGAGAAAGGTATGGAAGCACAGGAAACAAAATTTTGTAAAGAGTCAAAGGTTGTGAAAACCAGCAGGGTATTCCCTCTCGATACGAACAATCATAATACGCTGTTTGGGGGAAAACTGATGAGTTATATCGATGATATTGCCTCTATTTCCGCAGCGCGCCATTGCAGACGTGATACGGTAACGGCTTCGATGGACTCTGTCGATTTTCTGAAACCGATCGGGCAAAGGGAGTCTGTCTGCTTGGAATCATATGTGACTTGGGTCGGCACATCTTCCATGGAGGTGTTTGTGAAAGTCATCAAAGAGCATCTGATGACTGGTGAACGGGAGCTCGCCGCGACATCCTTTTTGACCTTTGTCGCATTAGACTCAAACGGCAAGCCGGTGCCTGTGCCGAGAGTTGTACCGGAAACCGAAGAGGAAATCATGCTGCATAACACAGCGGTTCAGCGTGCCAGTGAACGGAAAAACCGAAAAAAACACAGTCAGGCGCTGGCAAATGCGCTTGGAACAGACAAGCCTTGGTAAACATGAAACCCAAAACATACGTTGTTTTGGGTTTTTTTGTGCCTTCCATTTTTTCGCTGTTAATGGTGATCATTACAGAGGTTAGTCCGTTTTTGCTAGGGAATTCTATAAAAAAGCAACAATTGTCACGTTAAATTGATAATTTTGTGACAACTTTATTAAAGATTCATTTTAAATATATCTTTTAAAGGCAGGATCATGTATTTTAAAGATATATTTTAAATACATCTTTTCGGAAGGGTTGTTAAACGATGTTAGATAACAAAACAATCGAAATCATAAAAAGCACTGTACCAGTATTACAGCAGCACGGAGAATCCATTACAGGACGTTTTTACGACCTCATGTTCCAAGATCATCCTGAGCTTTTAAACATTTTTAATCAAACAAACCAAAAGAAAAAAACACAGCGTACCGCCCTGGCGAATGCCGTTATTGCAGCTGCAGCTAATATTGACCAGCTTGGCAATATCATTCCGGTCGTCAAACAAATCGGCCATAAACACCGCAGTATCGGTATTAAGCCTGAACATTATCCGATTGTCGGCAAATATTTGCTGATTGCGATTAAAGATGTTTTGGGAGATGCAGCGACTCCTGACATTATGCAGGCGTGGGAGAAAGCGTATGGAGTTATAGCTGACGCTTTTATCGGAATTGAAGAAGAAATGTATGAACAAGCGGAACACCAAACTGGCGGATGGAAGGAGTATAAGCCTTTCATCGTTGCGAAAAAAGTGCGTGAAAGCAAAGAAATAACATCCTTCTATTTGAAACCGGAAGACGGCAAGCCGTTACCTGAATTTCAAGCAGGGCAGTATATCAGCATCAAAGTCCGGATTCCTGATTCTGAATATACGCATATCCGTCAATACAGCTTGTCTGATATGCCGGGAAAAGACTATTATCGAATTTCAGTTAAGAAAGACGGTGCTGTGTCTTCTTATTTACACGAAGGGCTGCATGAGGGGGATTCATTAGAAATCAGCGCACCGGCAGGAGATTTTGTTTTAGATTCTTCATCCCGCAAAGATCTCGTTCTGCTTAGTGCCGGAGTTGGCATCACACCGATGATCAGCATGCTGAAAACGTCTGTTTCCAAACAGCCTGAGCGGCAGATTCTGTTTATCCATGCCGCGAAAAATAGTGAATACCACGCGCTGCGCGATGAAGCAGAAGAGGCAGCAGAGCATTCTTCTGTTAAAACGGCATTTGTGTATCGCGAGCCGACAGAAGAAGACCGCGCGGGTGACATTCAATTTCATGAAGGTCAGATTGACCAGCAGTTTCTCAAAAGCCTGATCGCCAATACAGATGCGGATTATTATATTTGCGGTTCACCGTCTTTTATCACTCAAATGCATAAGCTTGTATCGGAGCTCGGATCAGCGCCAGAGTCTATTCATTACGAACTGTTCGGTCCTCAATTAAGCATCGCACAGTCCATTTCTTAATACACACAGCTCTTCTTTTATATGAGAAGGGCTTTTTTTAGGTAAATAGAAGAAGGCGGACGCGCCTTCTTCTACATCCGCACAATGACTGATCCGCCTCCATTTGTGCATACGCGATTTTGCTGCTCTTGAATCGTTCTCAGCAATTCATTGTTCACCACGATGGCTCTGATCAAATGCTCCATTTTAAGCTCTAAACCGGCCAGCCTGTCAGCTGTATGGTATGGCTGATAGGATGCGGATTTTGACTGTATGCTTTCATATTGCCAATTGGCACTCTTATGCTGATGTTTTATGCTGTCCCTCCAATAACAAGACTTTCTACTATGTTATGTGCCTGCATTCTGCACGTTCGCCTATTTGGATGCTGGATGAAGAGGTAAGATATGCATAGCGTTTCAGTTACAGGGAACAATATATTCATTATGACTAGCGGATGGAGGGCAATGATCAGTGTTATGGATGGTATGGGCATTTTTATTCAAGCCTGTTATCGTGTTTTCGATTGCATATATTTTGTTTCGGCTTGCCGGAAAAAAAGCCGTGTCACAAATGAACAATTTTGATTTGCTTTTGACCTTCGCAATCGGAACCATTATCAGTGAGCCAATCCTCACATCCAAGCTGCCGATGTCTATTTATTACGCAGGCGCCTTTTTATTGCTTTATCTTCTGATGAGCAAGCTTGCTCTTTCTAATAAGTGGAGATGGCTGCTGGTGGTCAGTCCGACAGTGTTAATCCGGAACGGGGATATCGATGAGCGTGGACTCAAAAAAGAGAGGCTGACCGTCAATGAGCTGCTCGGAAAACTGAGAGAAAAGGGCTATGCTGATCCGGCTGATATTGATCTTGCCATCATTGAAGAAACGGGAGAAGTAAGCGTGATCCCGACAGAAGAAGCGAGAGCAGTGCAGGTGCGGGATTTGAATATAGAGGCTGAACGGAACTTTATCCCGATACCCCTCATATTGGACGGCGAGATCCTTGATCACAATTTGAAGTACCTTCAAAAAAACCGAAGCTGGCTGTTTGAAAAGCTTAAGGAAAAAGGACACAGCCCAAAACAGCTGTCTTTGGTCACGCTCGGCACGTTAAATGACCGCGGTGACATCTCACTCGATTTGAATACATCCAACGGTGCGCACCATGATCCGTATTTGTACAAGCCTGGAAATAACAATTAAATGTGCTGCCGACATTCTTTGGCGCTTTTTTGATAGATTAGATTGTGCCTTCTGCAAAGGAAATGTCCCCCCTTACGTCAAAATGTACACATAGGTAAGGAGGGAATGGAACATGAGGGACTTATTCATTAGAAAAGACATGGCGCCGACAGTCAGTCTGCTGTATTCCGCAGTGGAAGAAAACAGCCTCCGTCTGGCATCCATTGTGAGCCGCATGACTCACAGAGAGCTATATTATAAGGGGTGCTGTCAAACAAAAAACAGCACGGCACAGCTGCTGCAGCATATCGCAAATGTTGATATCAGATGGGTGTGGCGCATAAAGGAGAATCGGGTCCCTGAACATATTGAAGACATTTACGGCCCGATGACAGATGAAAGCGGACGATTGCCTGAACCAAAGAATCAGCCGGGGTTAGAAGAACTTTTGACAAGACATCAACATGTCGTAAACGAGCTGAAATCGGTATGTAAGACCTTGACCGAGAGCGATTTGCATCAAACACTTTCTTACGAGGGTGACAAGGCAACAGTAAGATGGGGGATATGGCATATGGCGGACCATAATCGCTATCATCAAGCCCATATTGAAGCCCTTAAAAAAGAATGGAAGCAGGATATGATCAAAAATGGGCGCTGAAACGAAGCTTGTGACCGAACGGATTCGTTTGCGCTGTATGGAGGACCGGGATCAAGAATCTTTACTTGAGCTTTTCAGCGACCCTGAAGTGATGAAATATTATTCCGGTTTAAAAGATAAACGGCAAACCCGCGAGTGGATCGCTTGGAACAAAAGAAATGAAAAAGGGTACCGGGTCAGTCTCTGGATCGCCGAAGACATACAGACGGGGGATTTTTTAGGCCAATGCGGAATCGTGCCTCAGCAAACCGAAAATGAAACGGCAATGGAAATCGGCTATATGTTTGCCCGCCGGCACTGGGGAAACGGCTATGCGCAAGAAGCGGCCAAAGCCTGCCTGGACTATGGTTTCAAGGAGCGGCAGTACGGCAAAATTGCGGCTTTGATTGACCCGGATAACAAAGCGTCTTTACGGGTGGCAGAGAAAATCGGCATGCTTTACAGCCGGATGATCAGAAAATGGAATAAACCGATCGCTGTGTATGAAAGAAAATCTTACAATTGAAGACAGCGTCGAGGTGTAGTATCATAAGACCAGATAAAGTTTTCTAGGGTTCCGCATGTTCATTGACATGGACTGGTCCGAGAGAAAACACATATGCGCATCATAACAGCGCATATGCACACGGAGGGAAAAAAGCCCGGGAGAGTCAAGCTCATTATGAGTCGACTGTCCGGGGTTTTTTTGTTTTCGGAGAATTTTATTGCATAGATAGAAAGGAATGATGTGATATGAAATGGGGATTGGTTGTGTTAGCCGCCGTATTTGAGGTTGTTTGGGTTGTGGGCTTAAAGCATGCTGACTCAGTCTTAACATGGAGCGGCACTGCCGTCGGTATCATAGTTAGCTTTTATTTGTTAATGAAGGCGACAGCCAGCCTGCCGGTCGGTACCGTATACGCCGTCTTTACAGGTCTTGGCACAGCAGGAACGGTGATGAGTGAAATGTTTCTGTTTCACGAACCGGTCGGATTGCTGAAGCTTTTGTTAATCGGCGTGCTCTTAATCGGTGTGATCGGATTGAAGCTTGTAACACAGGATGAGGCTGAAGAAAAAGGAGGTGAGGCATAATGCTTCATTGGATCAGTTTATTAGGCGCGGGATTTTTGGAAATGGCAGGCGTCGCACTTATGAATCAATTTGCGAAAGAAAAAAGCCCCAAATGGGTAGTGCTGATCATTATCGGTTTTGCCGCCTCATTTTCCTTATTATCATTTGCTATGGAAACCATTCCGATGGGCACCGCTTACGCCGTTTGGACAGGAATCGGCACCGCGGGCGGGGCGCTTATCGGCATTCTCTTTTACAATGAGCCGAAAGACGCCAAACGGATCTTCTTTATCGCTTTAATCTTGTGCTCGGCCGTCGGTTTAAAAATTCTGTCATAAATTGATTTTTATCAAATCTTCAGTATAATGGATAATTAGTTTAGACTTACAAAGATAAGAGGGATTATTCATGAAATCATATATGACCCAGCGGTTAAATGAATACCGTGACGGAAATGAAGATAAAGGGCGCCTCTTGGTCAGCTGTCCTGATCAGCCGGGTATTGTTGCTGCCGTTTCTGCGTTTTTATTAGAACATGGCGCCAATATTATTGAATCCAATCAATATACGACAGATCCTGAAGGCGGGCGTTTTTTCCTGAGAATTGACTTCGACTGTGAGGGCATTCAGGAGAAAAAAGAAAAACTCCAGGACGCGTTTTCGTCTATTGCGAATACATTCGACATGACGTGGAGCTTAGCGATGGCCAGCGAGCTGAAGCGTGTCGCTATTTTTGTATCAAAGGAGCTTCATTGTCTGCATGAGCTCATTTGGGAATGGCAAACAGGCAATCTCATGGCGGAAATCGCGGTTGTCATCAGCAACCATGAAGATGCGAGAGACCTTGTTGAACCGCTGAACATTCCATTCCACTATTTAAAAGCGAACAAAGATATCAGAGCGGAAGTTGAGAAACAGCAGCTTGAACTGCTGGAGCAATATGATATTGATGTGATCGTTCTTGCTCGCTACATGCAGATCTTAACGCCTGATTTTGTGTCGGCTCATCCGAATCGAATCATCAATATCCACCATTCCTTCCTGCCTGCTTTTATCGGTGCCAATCCGTATAAACGGGCTTATGAGCGGGGGGTCAAATTGATTGGCGCAACTTCTCACTATGTCACAAATGACCTTGATGAAGGGCCGATCATTGAACAGGACATTGAGCGTGTTGACCACCGCGACAATGCCGACGCGCTGAAAAATATCGGCAGAACGATTGAACGCAGCGTTCTTGCCCGCGCTGTGAAATGGCACCTGGAAGACCGCGTCATCGTTCACGAAAATAAAACCATTGTCTTTAACTAGACTGCCAGACGCCCGCGCAATGCGGGCTTTTTTGATGTGGAAAAAACCTTGACAAGAGGCTTTTTTCTTTGCATAATATAAAAAAATCATTGAGCGTTGAAGAGGATTAGTAAGCAGACCTTTCTGTGACAGAGAGCAAAATGAGTGGCTGAAACATTTTGCCGCATGAAACCTGCCGAACCTGCCTTGGAGTCTTAGGGGGAAAACCTAGGCGCATAACCTGGCGTTACAGGGAAGCGGAACGTGCTGAAGTGCGTTCAAACAAGGTGGTACCACGGAAACCCATTTCGTCCTTATTAATGAGGATGAAATGGGTTTTTTTATTGTAAGTTGGCTGGCGAAGAGCCGCGGAGGAGAATAAATGAAAAAACAAAGAATAGTAGTGAAGATAGGAAGCAGTTCGCTTACAAATAGCAAAGGAAGCATTGATGAGGTAAAAATCAGAGAACACGTTCAGGCAATTTCTCTTTTGAAAAAAGCGGGGCATGAAATGATTTTGATTACCTCGGGAGCGGTAGCGGCGGGGTTTTCCAGTCTCGGTTATCCGTCCCGTCCTGTTACCCTCAAGGGAAAGCAGGCGGCAGCCGCGGTCGGACAAACACTGTTAATGCAGCAATACATGAATCAATTTAAACAATACTCACTTACCCCGGGTCAAATCCTTTTGACGAGAAATGATTTTTCGAAGAGAGAGCGGTATCGAAACGCGTATGCAACGATTATGGAATTGCTGGAGCGTGGTGTTATCCCGGTTATTAATGAAAATGATTCTACGTCTGTTGAAGAATTGACTTTTGGCGACAATGATATGCTCTCTGCTTTGGTCAGCGGATTAATTCATGCAGACCAGCTCATGATCCTGACTGACATTAACGGGCTGTATGATGCCAATCCAAATGAAAATCCCGATGCGAAACGATTTGATTATTTGCCGGAGATCACCCCTGAATTGCTGGGATACGCGGGTTCAGCCGGATCAAAGGTCGGCACGGGCGGTATGAAATCAAAGCTGTTAGCTGCACAAACCGCACTGTCTCTTGGGGTCAAAGTGTTCATCGGAACAGGCAGCGGCGAACAAAAGCTGGCGGATATTTTAGACGGCAGGGGAGATGGGACTTATATCGGCGACAAGGAGCTATCCTCAGTCAACAATACGAGACAATGGATTCAATTCCACTCGCCGATATCAGGGGAAATCGTCATTGACGCGGGTGCCGAAGAGGCGATGGTTCATAACGGAAGCAGTCTTTTACCGGCTGGCGTAGTAGGCGTGAACGGGAGCTTTCCAAAAGGGGCTGTCGTGGAAGTCCGGGGACCGGGCGGTGTGATCGGCAAAGGCCAGACCCATTATTCATCTGAGGAGATTATGGAGGCAAAAGGCAAACGAAGCAATGAGCTTGATTTTGACAAAACGTTTGAGGTCATTCACAGGAATGACTGGGTCAACTTAAAAGACTAGGGGGCGGAAAAATGAGTGAAGTTTCTGTAAAAGCGAAGCTGGCAAAAGAAGCAGCAGCTGAAATGATGATGAAAACAACGGCTGAAAAAAATGAGGCGCTTAGTCTTATTGCAAATGGACTCCGTAAAGAATTGGATTTTCTCTTATCGGAAAATGCAAAAGACATTGAGAACGGAAAAGCAAATGGGTTAACACCCGATGTCATTGACCGTCTCACGCTGGATGAGAAACGCATACGCGACATCGCGGACGCGGTAGAGCTATTGATTGATCTGGCTGACCCAGTCGGCGAATCTCTTGAAACAATTGAAAAAGAGAACGGCCTGTTTATTGAAAAAATCCGTGTGCCGCTCGGTGTTGCCGGAATGATTTACGAGGCGAGGCCAAACGTCACAGTTGATGCGGCTACCCTTTGCCTGAAAACAGGAAATGTGGTTGTCCTGCGGGGGAGCTCCTCGGCCATTCACAGCAACAAAGCACTCGTCAGTGTTATTCACAGAGCGCTTGAGCAATCAGCGCTTCCAATCAACGCTGTGCAGCTGATTGAGGATACGAGCAGAGAGACAGCAAAAGAACTCTTTACGTTAAATGACGGATTGGATGTATTGATTCCGCGCGGAGGAAAAAAACTGATTGATCTCGTTGTAAGAGAATCAACAGTCCCGGTATTAGAAACCGGAGCCGGCAACTGTCATATTTTCATAGATGAAACGGCAAATCAGCAAATGGCTGAAAAGATTGTCATAAACGCCAAAACGCAGCGCCCTTCCGTGTGCAACGCGATTGAATCACTGCTGATCCACAAAGCATGGGCAGAGCAGCACGGAAAAGAATTGCTGACGCAGCTGGAAAAAGCGGGAGTCGAAATCCGCGGCGATGAATTCGTATGCGGGCTTCATTCTTCAAGCAAACAGGCGTCAGAAGAAGATTGGGGAACGGAATACTTAGGGCCTGTCATCAGTGTAAAGACGGTTGAAAGTGTACAGGAAGCTGTGCAGCATATCCAGAAATACGGCACTAATCATTCTGAAGCCATTTTAACTGAAAACGATCAGCATGCGGCTTACTTTCAAACGGCTGTAGACGCCGCCGCGGTCTATCATAACGCGTCGACCCGTTTTACCGATGGCTTTGAATTTGGCTACGGAGCAGAAATCGGCATCAGTACACAAAAGCTTCATGCAAGAGGACCGATGGGGCTTCCTGCATTAACTTCTACAAAATATATCATTAAAGGAACAGGACAAATTCGCGAATAGCGGGGCAATGTTCGATGAAAAAGCTTATCTCGTAACGGGATAAGCTTTTTTTTGTGCACTAAAAAATTGACACCGCAAATTAGATTGTGTACAATTTAATTGTATAAAATATATTTAGGGGGATACAAAAATGAGTCAGCCATTATTTACAGCGTCTGTTTCAGCCGTAGGAGGAAGAGAAGGAAAGGTAATTTCATCAGACCGCGTTCTCGAGCTCGATGTCGCAATGCCGGGAACACCGAGAGCAAAGAAATTAGAAAAAGCGACAAATCCGGAGCAGCTGTTTGCGGCAGGTTACGCAGCTTGCTTTGACAGCGCACTTCAGCTTGTAGCAAGAACAGAACGAGTGAAAGTGGAGACGGAGGTTACAGCGCATGTCAGCCTGTTAAAGGATGAAGCAGATCAGGGCTACAAACTGGGTGTGACGCTGCAGGTGAAAGGAAAAGGAGTCAGTGCATCAGAATTACAGGCACTTGTGCAAAAAGCGCACGGTGTCTGCCCTTATTCAAAAGCAACCTCCGGCAATATCGATGTTACATTGGAAATCGCTGAATAAAAAATGAGGATGCCTCACATAGGGCATCCTCATTTTTTATGGTGCAGCGTTTCAAGCAATGTATATAGAGCCGATTTTAAGTGTTTTAATTCCTCGCCGGACTGGCCTGAGAGTCCCAGAATCGTTCCCGGAATATCAGCCGCTTTTTCTTTTAATAACGTTCCGTTCTCTGTCAGGCTGATCATCACCAACCGCTCATCCTCTTCAGATCTTTTTCTGGTAATCAAGTCCTGCTGCTCCATCCGTTTCAGCATCGGTGTCAGCGTTCCGGAATCCAAATACAGAAGCTCGCCCATTTTTTTGACGGAAAGTGTTTCGTGTTCCCACAATAAAAGCAAAGCCAAATATTGAGGGTATGTCACATTCAGCTTTTCAAGCAGCGGCTTGTACTGCTTTGTCATTTCCCGCGAACTCGCATAAAGCAAAAAACAAAGCTGATTCTCTAATTTCATATGATCAAATCCATTTTGCATCTGTGTTCACCAACTCTTTCTGACATTACATACTATTGTAGCTGAAAATCACCACTTTTCCTATTCTCGGCAAACAAAACATGTTTAAAAAGATGTGTATGGGAAATATAACAACTAAAGACAAATAAGGAGGCTGAAAACAAATGGCATTATTTACAGCAAAAGCCACTGCTCGCGGCGGACGTTCAGGACATATTCAATCAGATGACGGGGTTCTCGATTTTGACATTGTCATGCCCAATGCAAAAAAAGAAGGACAAACTGGAACAAACCCGGAACAGCTCTTTGCCGCAGGTTATGCAGCATGCTTTGGCGGCGCGCTTGAACACGTGGCCAAAGAACAAAATATTGACATTGATTCAGAAATTGAAGGACAGGTCAGCCTCATGAAGGATGAAAGTGACGGCGGCTTTAAAATCGGAGTCACACTTGTCGTCAATACAAAGGGATTGGATCGGGATAAAGCCCAAGAGCTTGTCGAGGCTGCTCATGAATTTTGTCCTTATTCTAAAGCGACAAGAGGAAATGTTGATGTAAAATTGGAATTAAAATAATTTGCAGCATCCTGAGAGTTCTCAGGATGTTTTTTTGATATGAACGGATTGGTTATGATCTTTTCGAAGTGTGAATACATGTAGTATAGGTGGATTCAGACTAGAGAAAAGGTGAGCGAATGAAAAGACCGAAGCTGTCAGTTTGTATGATTGTCAAAAATGAAGAACGTCATATTGTCCGCTGTTTAGAAAGCGTGCAGCATATTGCTGATGAAATCATTGTCGTTGATACCGGATCAAACGATCAAACCGTAGAAATTTGCAGAAGTTTTCATGCTCAGGTCTATCATCATCAATGGACACAGGATTATTCGCAGGCAAGAAACATCAGTTTACAGCATGCCAAGGGTGAGTGGATTTTGATTTTGGATGCAGATGAAGAGTTAGACGTGGATACGGGAAGCTTATTGCGTTCACTGCTGAATGACTGCAGGCAGTCCCTTGGTTACGTAAAGGTTATAAACTATACGGGAAAGCAATGGGATGAAAACGAAGCATTTGAACAAATGCAGATCAGGCTGATACGGAATCAGCGGAAGATAACGTTTAAGGGAAGAATTTGCGAAAAGCCCGTGGGTGAGGAGGCAAGCGGCGCTTTCTCTCTCCCTTGTGTTATTCACCATTACGGCTATCTGGAGCAGGAGGCAAAGTGTAAGCATAAACGTAATTTAAGCATGTTGAATACAGAATTATTGACGTCATATGCCGACCCGCTTCTCATTTATCAGAAAGCAGCTGAGTACGACAGAGGCGGTGAACAGAGCAAAGCCATCCGCCTGGCAATGAAGTGCATAAATGAATGCAACAGCAAAAAGCAAATTCCTCCAGCGGTTTTATATTATATCAAGTTTAAACTCTTCATTGATTCTGAACGGTATGAAGAAGCTGAGCGGGATATTGATGAAGCACTGCGGCATTATCCAGATTACAGCACCCTTTACTACTACAAAGGGATAATGAAGTATCAGCTTAAAAAAGTCAGAGAAGCGATTACAGCATTTGAATCCTGTCTGCAAACGCAAGGTGAAAACCATCAGTACGTACAGGTTAAAGGAGCCGCTGATTTTCGATCCCTTTGCTGGCTGGGCGTCTGTCACGCTGAATTGCCTCAACATATGGCAGCCGTTTTATATTTGCAAAAAGCGCTGAAAGCAAACCCGAGGTGTACTCAGGCACAGCAGCTGCTCAGTGAATTAACAAAGGATCAGGCCGCACATGCCTGATCCTTTAATATTCTTTCTTGTTGGCAAGATCCCGCCATGCTTGAAACGGGGATAAATGCTCCGCGAGAGTCACGTGATAAAAGGGGATCGTTCTTTCTTCAGCAGATTTATCAATTTCTTCATAAATGAATGAATCATCAAAACCGGCTTCAGCAGCATCTGTATGCTCAGCAGCATAGTAAACGGCTTTCGGCCGGGCCCAGTAGATGGCGCCTAAGCACATTGGGCATGGCTCGCAGCTCGTATACAACATGCAGTCATCCAGCTGGTATGTCCCAAGCGCTTTACAGGCGTTTCGAATAGCAGTTACTTCCGCATGGGCAGTCGGATCATTGCTTGTAGTGACGTTGTTCTGTCCTTCGGCTATAATGGCCCCGTCCTTCACGATAACGGCTCCGAAAGGCCCGCCGATTCCAGCGTTCACTCCTTCACGAGCAAGCTCGACAGCCCGCTTTAAAAACGTTTCATGATTCATCCCATACCCTCCCAGTCGATCGAATGATATAAGTATAGCCGAAAAGAAGTACAAAAAACATTCTCAAAAAAATGAAAAATAAACAAAATATTTGGGGGATTTGCTAAGATGAAAAAAGGGAGGGGGAGCATATGCTGCATTTGTATATCGCCAGGCATGGACAGACACATTGGAACGTAGAAAAAAGAATGCAGGGCTGGCTGGATTCTGGTGTAACAGAACTTGGGCTGTACAATGCCCGAGCTCTTGGAGAACGGCTGAAGGATATTAAATTCAATCAGGTTTACATCAGCCCGAGCAAGCGGACAGAAGAGACGGCAAAAGCTATATTGGGACCGCGCCGCCTGCCGCTGGTGAAAGATCGTATATTCAGAGAAATGTCGCTGGGGCCATGGGAAGGGAAAAAACAAGAGGATATTGAAAGAGATGAACCTGATCTTTTTCATGCTTATTTTCATCATCCTGAAGCATATCGCCAGCCGGGATGTGAAACGTTTTTTGACCTCGAAAGCCGGGCAAGGCTGGCTCTCCAATTGATTTTAGACAGCCATTCTTCCGGGAATATTCTTCTGGTTACCCATTCTGTCTTTATATTAATGCTGTTAAATATCATAAAGGGAAGAGGCATTCATGACATATGGAATTCTGCTTACATACATGATACATCATTGAGCCTTGTGGCATTTGATAAAAATGGAACAGCCAAAATACTAAAAGAAGGGGATGGGGAGCATCGAAAACCGATTCCCGTTTTCTAAAAGAAAAAACCATCTGCATTTGCAGATGGTTTTCGTATTATACAAGCTGTGTCTGCTTAGCTCTTGCCTGTTTCGCCGCCTCAACCATATTTTTTAAGGCTGCGACTGTTTCTTCCTGCTGTCTTGTTTTTAAACCGCAGTCAGGATTTACCCAGAAACGGTCAGTCGGACATACGGCAAGCGCATCAACGATAATGTTGTACATTTCTTCAGTTGACGGGACACGTGGACTGTGAATGTCATAAACACCAAGACCGAGCCCTTTCAAATACGGATGCTCTTTTAAGTAATCCAAAAATCCTCCGTGGCTTCTGCTGTGCTCGATCGTAATGACATCAGCGTCAAGATCATTGATCGTATCGACGATGTCTTCGAAGTTGCTGTAGCACATATGTGTATGAATTTGTGTTTCATTTTTCACGGAAGAGGTTGTTAATCTGAATGCTTCGGCAGCCCAAGTCAAATACTCATCCCAATCACGGTTTTTTAACGGAAGGCCTTCACGCAGGGCTGGCTCATCGACTTGAATGATTTGAATGCCCGCGTCTTCAAGCGCTTTTACTTCTTTGCGGAGGGCGAGTCCGATTTGGAACGCGATTTCTTTTCTCGAGATATCGTTCCGAGGGAAAGACCAATTTAAAATGGTAACAGGACCTGTCAGCATTCCTTTTACATGCTTGGATGTTAACGATTGAGCGTATACAGTATCTTTCACTGTCATCGGTTCAATAAACTCTACATCTCCATAAATGACCGGCGGGCGTACACAGCGTGAACCGTATGATTGAACCCAGGCGTACTTCGTAAAGGCGAAGCCGGCCAGCTTTTCACCAAAGTATTCAACCATGTCTGTCCGTTCGAATTCACCGTGAACAAGAACATCAAGATCCAATTCCTCCTGAATATCAATCCATCTTTTCGTCTCCGCGTTGATAAAGTTTTGGTATTGTTCATCAGACCACTCGTTTTTCCGCCATTTTTGGCGTGCGCTGCGTACTTCAGCAGACTGCGGGAAGCTTCCGATTGTTGTTGTCGGCAAAAGCGGGAGTCCGAGAGATTCATTTTGCAGGGTTAAGCGTTCTTCAAACGGAATCGGGCGCTTGAAGTCTTTATCGCTTAATTGTTCCAGCTCTTGCTTTTGTTCAGAATTGGCTCCTGTTGCAAATTGTTTGAGCGCTCTGATGTCCGCTTTCGCTTGCTGAATTCGCTCGCTGATGGCGGCTTTGCCTGATACTAAGCCTTCTTTTAAAGCTGTTAGCTCTGCCAGTTTTTCTTTCGCGTAGGACAATCCGTTCAGCAGATCTTGTTCCAAATGCTCATCTGGGTGTTTCGCTACCGGAACATGAAGCAGGCTGCTGGAAGGCTGAATCCACAATTCATCAACCTGTGCAATGCTGAGGATATGAAGCACGGCATCCAGGCGTTCTTCAAGATCCGCTTTCCAAATGTTGCGTCCGTCTATGACACCGGCTGCCAGCACTTTATCTTTCGGAAAGCCGTGTGTCTTAAGCTGTTCCAGGTTTCTGCCTTTATCATGAATGAAATCAAGCCCAATACCCTGTACAGGATAAGAAATGAGCTCCTCATAAGCATCAACAGAATCGAAATACGTTTGCAAAAGTACATTCAAGGAAGAAAGCTCATTTGTGATGCTCTCGAATAACTCTTTTACGCCGCGTACATCCTCAGCTGAAGCGGTGACAAGCGCAGGTTCATCAATTTGAACCCATTTTACGCCTTCTTCTTCAAGCTCTTTTAAAAGCTGTACATATAACGGCACGAGACGTTTTTGAATTGCTTTAGCTTCAGATGGCTCGTAGCCTTTTGCAAGCGTGACGAACGTATAAGGGCCGACGATAACAGGTTTTGTTTCAACGCCGTACTCCTGTTTGATTCGGCGGTAATCTTCAAGCTGTTTGTTTCTTGTCAGGCGGAACTCTAGGCTCTCGTCATATTCAGGCACGATGTAATGGTAGTTTGTATTAAACCATTTTGTCATTTCACTTGATACGGCGTCTTTTATTCCGCGGGCGATGGCGAAGTATGTATCCGTACTGTCAGTCAGGTGTCTGAAGCGTTGCGGGATCCAGTTGAAACTGACCGCAGTGTCAAGAACATGATCATACTGTGTGAAATCAGAAACAGGCACAACATCAATCTGCTGGTCAATTTGCGTTTTCACTGCGGATAAGAATAATTCATCGATTTGCTTCAAAAACGTATCTTTATCGCTGTTTCCTTTCCAATACGCTTCAAGCGTTTTTTTCCATTCTCTGTTCAGTCCGATTCTAGGAAATCCTAAATTCGATGTTTTGATTGTTGTCATTGTTTCTCCTCCTTTATATGTAAAACACTCTTGTTGACCCGCGGATACAGGCTGTTAAGAGGTTTTCTCACAACTAAAAAGCCTCTTTCCCATGAGAGAAAGAGGCTTTTTTGCAAAACATACAGCCTCTCTCATCTCTCAGAAACAATCTGATGGAATTAGCACCGTGCCTTAAGAGATATAAATCTCGGCGCGAAAATCAGTGCGCCCCATTTCACAATGGAATTACGGTCGGTTGCTGTTGGGGTCAAAAGGCCAATCCCTCGCCCAACTCTCGATAAGAGAAAATGTTATTAATTTTTTGAAAAGTTGAATCATTTGTTGGTAATCTTAACAGCAATTCAAATTCATTGTCAACAAAGATTTTGAAATTTTTTTTACAATTTACGGTATATATTATATGAGAAAAATAATATTATAGGGTCAGTAAATGTGACTGCTCTGCTTTCTCTGACAGCTCATCAGGAGCGGTTAAATACAGGAATCCATTCCCGGCCAATGTTTTTGCGATATCGAGCGGAAGTGTCCTGCGGATCAGCTGCGCATAAAGCTCAGATTCAGAGAGCTCTCTTTGAAAAGATTCTTCTTCAAAGCTTTTAATTAAAGCAAGCGCTCCGCTGACATGAGGGGCAGCCATTGAAGTGCCGGTAAGCTTCCCGTATTTCTTGTTGGGAAGAGTGGATAAAATGTTTTCACCAGGTGCAACAAGATCAATTTCTTTGTTAGCGTTTGAAAATTCTGACGATTCTCGCGCTACTGAAACCGATCCAACCGCAATCACATCATTATACGCAGCAGGATAGGAAAGCTCCTCTGTGCGTTCGTCGCCGTCACCTTCATTTCCCGCGGCACAAACGACTAGCACTCCGTTTTTGACGGCGTTTTTGACCGCTTCCTCCAGTTCAGGCACATCGCTCGGTCCGCCAAGGGACATTGAGATGATATCAGCCTTTTGCTCAACAGCATAGTTAATGCCGTTAATAATCCATTCGTACTTTCCGCTGCCGTTTTCACCGCCCAGCACCTTTACAATTAAAAGGCTTGCCTCAGGCGCGACTCCGGCGATGCCGCCGTTTGAATCGTTAGCCGCAATCGTTCCGGCAACGTGTGTGCCGTGTCCGTTGTAGTCGGAAATGGCATCTTCCTTGCCGCCGTCATCATCTGTGAAATTCTTGCCGCCGATGATTTGGTTTTTCAGATCGGGATGGCTTGTATCGCAGCCGGTGTCCAATACAGCAATTTTTACATCTTTGCCTTTAACCCCTTTTGCCCACACTTCTGGCGCCTTAATCACTTTAATACCCTCAGGAAGCTCGTTCACATCCATGATCTGCTCATTCGTCACATACGGGATCAAGCGGATTTCACCATTCATAAAAAAGCCCTCCTTTTTTATGCTTGCAAGTGGATACAAGGGTGTTATCTCACATTATATGAAAAAAGCAGCCGCTCGGACAGTGTCGTTTGAAGCATTTTGAAAAAATAGGATACAATCCAATGGATTAGTAATTTTCAAAATAATGGATGTCTCTAGCGTGTATGGCTGGGATTCAGCTGTCAGTCAAGTTATAATAGAAGTTGGGAAAGGAGCAGTGTGATGAAACTGAATGAAAAAATATTTGCGTTTTTTTCTGAGCATGTAGAACAAATGGCCGAGGAATGGATTGACACAATGGAGGAAAGCGATCCGAATTCGATTTATGCCTTACATAATGCAACTGTAACCGAGGAGCTGAAAGAGCAGGACAGAGAGTTCTACCGGCATCTGAATTACATGTATGTTTTACCGGAAAAACAATTTCTCGATGAATTTCAACAATGGGTTATTGAGCTGACGAATGATCAAAAACATCTCGATACCCCGGTGCAATACGTCATCCGTGAGTTTATGAGAAACCGAAGATTATATACGAAGTATTTTGAGAAGTTCGCAGAAGAAAACGAGTCGGCATTTGGACCGGGAGAGAAACAAAAATGGGCCGATTTGATTGTGAAAGTTTTTGATTTTACCATTTATACATTCGTCGATCACGCTGAATCGAATGCAAAACAGCAATTAAATGCCCAGAGAGAAATGATACTGGAATTAAGCTCGCCTGTCATTACTCTGAGCAAAACGACAGCTCTGCTGCCGCTTGTCGGTGATATTGATACTGAACGGGCAAAGTTTATTCTTGAGAACACGCTTAATGCATGTGCGAAAAGACGCGTTGAGCATCTGTTGATCGATCTTTCAGGTGTCGTCGTTGTTGATACAATGGTGGCGCACCAAATCTTTAAATTGATTGAGGCGCTTACTTTAATCGGTGTCAGATCCACATTGTCTGGAATCAGACCAGAAATTGCGCAAACCGCTGTACAGCTTGGAATTGATTTTACGAACATTAATATTAAAACCAATCTTGCCCAAGCATTGAACTATCATCAATAATAAAAAAGCCGCTATTCAACATAGCGGCTTTTTCTATGAGGTAAAACATAAAGACACAAGAAAAGATCCTGCGAATAACAAGAGAATGAGGAAAAAGAACAGCCAGTCGCGCGGGCTGACGGTAAGCGACCGGTAATACGTCCGGTTTCGGCTGCCTGTAAATCCTTTTGATTCCATCGCAAGAGCTGTTCGTTCCGCTTTTCTGATCGCGCTTGCTAATAGCGGGATGGTATAGCGCTTTAACGCGCTGATTTTTTCTTTTAATCCATTTTCCGCCGCTCCGCCTCGGATTTTATGTGCCTGCTGGATCAGCTGGACCTCCTCTTTTAACAGAGGGAGAAAACGAAATCCGGCAATGACGCCATATGCAAGCTTCGGGGACAGCTTGCACTGCTGCACAAGACTCAGCATAAATAAAATCGGATCGGTTGTAAAAACAAACATCATTGATAAGGCAGAAAAGCACAAAATCCGAAACCCGAGTGAGATGCCGACAGCCACATTTTCACTGTTGATCGAAAAAGGGCCGGCTTGGAACAGAAAATTATCTGCGGTCGTCGGAATCTTGCCGAAAACAGCGGCTGTCCATACGCAGCCGAATGCTAAAATCAAAAACGGAATCGTGAACAAAAGCCATTTTTTCAGCGGTATTCTGGCCGCAAACAGGACACCCGCAACAATCATGATATAAAAGCACGCCGGTGTGTAAGGATTGTAAATAAACGACAGCATGACGACACAGCAAAAAACCGCCGCTGCTTTTACTGCCGGGTTAATGAGATGTAACGGCTGCTTCATCACGCACCTCCTGCTGGTATGTCATCCATTCATATCGAAGGGGGAGGGTGAGCTTTGCTTTTTGGACGAGCTCGGCTTCCCTGGAAAATAATTGTTCCGGTGTTCCGTCAAAGGCCAAATGTGTGCCGTGAAGCACAAGCACGCTGTCAGCATATGAAGATACAAGCTCCATATCGTGTGTGATCATGAGGACAGCGGTGCCTTCTGTCTGGATATGCTGAATCATTTCCATGCATTCAGCGGCTGTTTTGGCATCTTGGCCAAAGGTCGGTTCGTCTAAAAGCAAAACCGTTACATCGTGCATCAGCATTGTGGCGACACTCAGCCGCCGTTTTTGCCCTTGGCTGATCGCAAACGGATGGTGGTCCGCCAAATGTGCAAGGCCGAAACGCTGCAGCAGGTTCTGCGCTTTTTTCTCGGTTTCGGCATTTGCCGCATGGCCGAACAGCAGCTCATCATATACTGTGTCAGTCACAAACTGGTGCTCTGGATTTTGGAAAACCAATCCCATTTGTTTGCGAAGCTCTTTTTCTTTGTAAGACTCCAGCGGCTTATCATGCAGAAGAATCTTGCCGCTTTTCGGTTTGAGCAAACGGGCGAGAACAGACAACAGCGTAGATTTTCCTGTGCCGTTTGGCCCGACAAGTGCCGTCAAAGAGCCTGCACGCAATGAAAAACTGATGTCTTTGAAAATGGTCTGCTGTCCTCTTGAAAACGATAAGCTCTGGACCTGCACTGCGTGTTCAGCAGAAAGAACCGCCGCTTCTTCAGCAGGCCCAGCAGGGAAGGGTTCCTTGAACAGCGTTTCTTTTGACAATGTAAACGGTATGCTCACATTTTCTTGTAAGCCACAAATTTTTGGCACAGCGATTCCCATTGTTCTTAACATGTTTGAGTGATGCTGAAACATATCCTTAGTCGGCCCGTCTAAGGCTTTCTTGCCTGCTCCATCCAGTACGATTGTTCTTTCAACCCAAGGCGCCCACTCATCAAGCTGATGTTCGATCACGAGAAGGCCGAAGCCTTTTTCCTGCTGAAGCTCTTTGATCATTTGAACGAATTCCCGTGCTGAATAAGGGTCTAAAAGGGAAGTCGGTTCATCCAGAATAATAAGCTCAGGCTCCATCGCCAAAATACAGGCGAGCGCGACTTTTTGCTTCAGTCCCCCTGACAGAGTGGAAATCGTTTTTTCCTTTACATGAGTGATGTGTAATTTTTCCAGAACGTCATCAATTTTCTTCACCATTTCTTCTTGGGGGATTTGCAGATTTTCCAATCCAAAGGCGATTTCATCCTCTACTGTCAGCATACAAAACTGCTGCTCAGGGTCCTGAAAGACGACTCCGACATGCTGAGCGATTGTTTCAGAGGTTTCAGCGTCAGTGATCGTTTTTTGAAATAAGAATACATGCCCAGACAGCATCCCGTCGCAAGCTTCAGGGTAAAGCCCGTTTAAACAGAGGGCAAGCGAGCTTTTTCCGCACCCGCTCGGCCCTAACAATAAAGCGCATTCTCCTTTTTGGAGCTCAAACGTTATATCCTGAAAAATCGGTTTCTCGTTTTCTTCATATGAAAAGCTAAGCCGGTCAACCGAAAGCAACTTGTTATAGGCTTGCATGATTTGATACCCGTTTCCGTTTCTTTTTCAGTTCCTTTCCGAGTGCCATTCCGTTTAAGACACCCGTATATGCGAGAGAATCGCTGACAGCTTTTCCGAGAAGGCCGGCCAGGACCGCACCTGAAACCAGACGGATCACAAGCATAATGAGCAGATAGCCCGGTGAGTACGCCGCATAACCGGAAACAAAGAAATCATAAATAAAGCTGGACACCGAAGACCCCATACCCGCCAGAAGCAGCACAGGAAGGGAATAAGCTTTCCAGCGTGTCGCAAGAAATACAGCTTCTGCTCCGAGACCTTGAACAATGCCGATAACGATAACCATCGGGCCTGAAGGATTTCCCAGCAAACATTCAACGAGAGCTGCGATGATTTCTGAAACAAGGGCCGCGCCCGGTTTACGAATGATGTACGCGGCAATCACCGACACGATAAACCAAATGCCGTAAATCGGTTCATAAGCGATGGGCCCGAACATCCCTGCAAGTACGTTTCCGAAATGGGTGAATACTAAATACACAATGCCAAAAACAATACTGATAACAGACATGATGACAATTTCTTTTACTTTCCAGCTTTTCATTTTATCCCTGCTTTCTGTTTTCTTGATGGACTGTTTGCCGAGAAGTTCACGGTCATGGTGACATGGGCTGTTTGCTGATTTGCCATGCGGAAAGCGGCTTCCAGTGTCCGGAACACGTCGTGTGCATCTCCGTCTACCTCACTTGCGTAATGAACACCCTGTACAAAGGTGCCGTCAGCCTTAGCGATTTCAACAGCTTTCATGATGATGTCCATATAATTCGGCTCATTCATCGGATAAAGCGCAAATTGGCAAGGAGCCTCTGCTTTCAGGTCGTGAACAGATTCTTCGTTGACACGCTTTTCATCTGCTGTCAGATATGTATCTCCTTGTGTATCGCCCGGGCAGCCGATGGAAAACGTCCCGTTCATGACAATGTGCTTTTCGCTATTTGCTGCATACAGGTAGATGGCTTTAGCGGCGTCGAATACATGAGCGATCGATCCGCGCAAAACTGTACTGATATGATCGGTCTTTGTCCAAACCTTTGACGTATCCGTTTTTTTCAGCGCAGACTTGATCACACTGATAAAATCATCTGTCATCGGGTATAAAGAGAACCGAAATCCGGCGATTCTGCTTGTACCGCATAAGTTGTCCATTTCTCTGACCTCCTGTTTTTTTGGTAAAATAAAAAACTGCATATCCTTAGGGAATATGCAGTCATAGATCGAGTAAGCGCACGAAAAAATACACCTTTCGGTCAACCTGCACTTCCCCACGCTGGTATTATCCAGATCGGGTCATAAGGGATCAAAGCGCGTTTTTGCGCGCTTTATCTCAGCCATAACAGCACCCCTAGTGCTTTCCGTATACAATTTTTTATTTTGACATCATAATAGATGATAAGAATCATTTTGTAAACAATGAAATCATTTTTTTCATATAGGAACATGAGAGGATGATCGGAATTGGAAAAAGGGCACATATTAATTGTGGAAGATGAAGAAAAAATCGCCAGGGTCCTTCAGCTTGAATTGGAATATGAAGGATACAGCGTCACCATCAAACATAATGGCTCTGAAGGACTTAACGCGGTCACGGAAGGTTCGTATTCCCTATTGCTGCTCGATGTCATGCTGCCAGGGTTGAGCGGGCTTGAAGTGCTGCGCCGGCTGAGGAAAACGGATCAAGAGACACCGGTTATTTTATTAACAGCCCGCGACAGCGTTCCAGATAAGGTAACGGGGCTTGACATCGGTGCGAATGACTATGTCACCAAGCCGTTTGAAATTGAAGAATTGCTTGCCAGAATCAGAGCGGCACTCCGCCAAACCGGAAGCAAAACAGAGGATATCGGCACATTTTTGACATATGACGATTTGCAGGTGAACGAGAAAACACGTGAAGTCAGACGGGGAGACAAAGAAGTTGAATTAACGCCCCGGGAATTTGATTTGCTCGTCTATATGCTGAAGCATCCGCAGCAAGTGCTGACGAGAGAGCAAATTCTCAGCTCTGTATGGGGGTTTGATTACATCGGTGATACAAATGTCGTCGACGTGTACATAAGATATATCAGAAAAAAATTGGACTATCCTTACGAAAAACAGCTGATTCATACCGTACGCGGGGTCGGCTATACCATTAAGGGGTAAATGATGAAGCTGAAGACAAAGATTCATCTTTATACATCCATTTGGCTGTTGATTTTATTAGTATTGGTTCATACTGCGGTCTATCTTATTTTTTCATCGGCACTCACCTCAAAGGATGCGGCCCGTCTTGCCGATGAAACGGACAATATCGCCGAAGCTCTTCATACCGCCGAAACACAAGGAGTGGCTTTGCAGGATATGCTGCAGGCCTATCTTCCGGCAAATGGAATGGTGCGGGTAGTGAGTGCGGATCGGAAAGCCGTGATGACCATCACAAAGGAAAAAGCATATAAAGACTTCCCTCTTTCTTTTCACAGCGGGGAAACGACAGACGTGACAAAGCATGAAGGCAAACTGTTTGCAGCAGCAGCTGTCCCGGTCATTTGGACAGACGGACAAGTCGTATCGCTTCAGCTCGTGGAAAGGCTGGAGCATACAGAAGAGAGTCTTCTTCTGCTAAGAATCATCTTAATTGCGGCCAGCGCGGCTGTCTGTATCGCTTCCTTCTTTGCCGGCAGCTTACTCGCCCGCCATATCACCAATCCAATCAGACAATTGGTGACAACGATGAAAGACATACAGAGAGAAAAAGCATTCAAAACAATTTCTCTGGAAGGACAGTCGCATGACGAACTGTATCAAATGGGGCTGACCTTTAATGAGATGGCGAGCATGCTGAAAGAGCACTACGATAAACAGCAGCAATTCGTCCAAGACGCTTCACACGAGCTGAAAACCCCGCTCACCATTATTGAAAGCTACAGCAATCTGATGAAACGCTGGGGGGCAAAAAAGTCTGAAGTGCTTGAGGAATCCATTGAAGCTATTCATTCAGAAGCGGTCCATATGAAAAAACTGACCAATCAGCTGCTTACGCTGGCCAAGACCCATAAAGAACTGGAGCTTGATCTGAAAACGGTTGACCTGATCGAAGTGTCGCGCGCCGTCATACAAACACTCCAGCCGGTTTATAAACGCGATATCCTTCTCGAGACGGACAAGGAGAATTTGCTTGTAACGGCAGATGAAGAACGCATAAAGCAGCTGCTGACGATTTTGCTTGATAATGCCATAAAGTATAGTAACAAGGCCATTGTGATTTCCGCAGGAACCAATAACAGACGTCCGTTTTTGTCCGTAAGGGATGAAGGAATCGGCATACCTGAAGAGCATATCCCGCGTCTGTTTGAACGTTTTTACCGGGCGGATGAGGCGCGTAACCGCAAAACAGGCGGAACGGGTTTAGGTCTATCCATTGCCAAACATATTGCCGATGAGCATGGTATTGACCTGTCTGTAAAAAGCAAACCGGGACAGGGAACAAATGTCACGATGCAATTTAAAGAACAGAATGGGGGAGCGCTATGACAAAACGAATGAAAACAGGAGCTGCTGCTGCGGCAGCCGTTTTAGCCATTGTCATCTGCGCGGTTCTTATCATTCAGCAAACCCATGAGGACGTGCTGTCAAAGGAGGCAGTCATAAAAAAAGTAGAAACCTCCTATGAAGGCGACATCACAAAAGTGACGCAATCCAATGATAAAAAAACGTATGATATGACTCTGGAAAATCCAAAAGGAATTTATTTTCTAAAAGCTGATGCTAAATCGGGCGACATATTGTCAATGAACAGAGTGAAAAAGGCGAACACATCTGAGATGACAGAAAAAGAAGCTGAGCACCTCGCTCTGGTGCGGGTGCCGGGCACCGTCAAAAAACACACGCGAAAACACGGAGTTGCGTCGTATACCATTCAAAAAAATAATGGGGAAACATACGAAGTGAAGGTAGATATGAAGACAAAAGCGGTGGTGTCCGCTGATAAAATCAGCAGCAAAGACAAACAAAAGACAACAATTTCGGAAAAAGAGGCAAAAGCCATTGCAGAGCGTGAGGCTGGAGGAAAAGCGGATGACGCCGATTTGGAAGAAAGCGAAGGCACTCTCCTGTTTGAAGTAGATGTTGATCTCCCGAATGACAAGGAAGCTACGGTGAAAATAAACGCCTATACCGGCAAAGTTTCTAATATTATCTATGAAGACTAATGGTTTTCTCATCAAATTCTCATCTTTCTCTCGTTTTCCTTTCATGTTGAGTGTGTAAACTGAACTCATAACGAACAAGGGAGGAATCACATATGCTGAAGAAAAGATGGATGATTGGCTTATTAGCAGGGTGTTTAGCGGCCGGAGGGTTCAGCTACAACGCGTTTGCGAAAGAAAATAATGAACAAACACAGTCTGTTTCTGAAACTGGCGGACTTACTGAACAAGAAGCGGAGTCCATTGCCAAAACAGTTGTTGACGGAACAGTGGATGACATCGACAGAGACATCTATAATGGCAAAGAAGCTTATGAAGTTGAAATCGAAAAAGACGGTGAAGATTATGATGTTTATGTGGATATCAAGACCAAACAAGCGCTCAATGACCCGTTAAAAGAGAAAAAAGAGCAAGTTGTTTTGACAAAAGAAGAAGCAGAACAGATTGCTCTAAAGAAAACAGCTGGAACCGTCACAGAAAGCAAGCTGGATGAAGACGACGGTGCTTATATCTACGAAATTGAGGTTCAAACGAAACAAGGGACTGAAGCAGAATTTGACATCTCTGCAAAGGACGGACGTATTATGAAACAGGAATTAGACGACTAACCCCGCACCCGCGGGGTTTTTTCATGATAACGAGCCGCTTTTTGGACAATCTAATAAGAAAAGGAGGCGAAGCGCTTGGAAAAGAAAGAAGAACAATACATCAATCAGGCTGAGTATGTTCCACACCCGACGAAAGAAGGGGAATACGCCTTATTTCTTCATGAAACCTATCATTTGCTTTCTGAAGATGATGAGACGCAAACAACAGAATAAGGGCTAAGGCCCTTATTTTATTTCATTTGATGAGATGTAAACGCATAAATAACTTTTTTAAGTTGACATAGCTTGTTTTTTTCTGTAATCTCAGTGTGTCAATTCAATTACGAACTTCGTTAGGTGAGGCTCCTGTATGGAGATACGCTGCTGCCCAAAAATGTCCAAAGACGCCAATGGGTCAACAGAAATCATCGACATAAGGTGATTTTTAATGCAGCTGGATGATTGCTCCTATGCCATACAGTGCTAAAGCTCTACGATTGAAGGCGCCCGCACGCTTTTTTTGCCGTGCTTCTTTCACCTTCAATCCAGAAGGCTTTTTTTATGCCTTGAAAACGAAATGTTGAACAAAAAGGAGGTGCGGAGTATGGATTCTCCCCATTCGAGTCAATCTGAAGAAGTACCCATATACTATGACAGCAAGACAATTGATTACACGATGAGGAGACGATCTGCCGCACCTTCTGGCGAGGCCGGCACGTCTCCGTAGAGGAGGTACGAGTCCTGATGGTTCAAAACATGGCCTATGACGAACTCATTTTACGCATCATTATATTATTGCGAGACGGAAAAATCAGGGATTTCAGAAGTGTTATTGATGAGCTTCAGCCCTATGATATGGCGTTTATTTTTAAAGAAATGCCGGAAAAACACCGCGCCCGCTATTTATCTTATTTAACTGTTGATGATATTACTGATATGATCGGCGAACTGGAACGGGAATTTCAGCTAGCCGTCTTAAATAAAGTCGGAAAAACAAAAGCAACACTCGCCATGAACAAAATGGACAACGATGACCTCGCTCAATTGCTTGAAGAAATGGATGAAGAACTGAAGGAACAGCTTTTATCCAGCATGGAAGCATCAGAGTCAAAAGCTGTTCAGCTCCTTATGAATTACCCGGCTGATTCAGCGGGGCGCATGATGACCAACCGTTATGTGTGGATTCCTCAGCATTACACGGTAAAAGACGCGGTCGTCAAACTAAAAAGTTTCGCGGAAATCGCAGAGTCTATCAACTACTTATATGTTATAAATGACAGTAAGCAGCTTGTCGGCGTTCTGTCATATCGCGATTTGATTCTCGGGGAACCGGAAGAAAAGGTACAAGACTTGATGTTTACCCGTGTCATTGCAGCAGACGCGCTTCAAGATCAGGAAGAAGTGGCGCGGCTGATTGAACGTTACGATTTCTTAGCGATTCCGATTGTGGAAGAAAACAATGTGCTTGTCGGGATCGTGACGGTCGATGATATCATCGACGTCGTTATTCGGGAAGCCGATGAGGACTACGAAAAATTCGCCGCATCAGGTAAAGCCATTACCTTCGATACAAAAGCATATGTTGCAGCATACCGCCGCCTTCCATGGCTGATCCTGCTTTTGTTCATCGGGCTGATTTCAGGCAGCATCATGAGCTATTTTGAAGATACGCTGAAGCAGGTCGTGGCGCTGGCATTCTTTATGCCGATGGTGTCAGGGATGACAGGGAATACAGGAACACAGTCTCTCGCGGTTGTCATCAGAGGTTTATCTAAAGAAGAAATGAATAAAACAACGATTGTGAAACTGATTTTTCGGGAGCTCAGAACGAGTATTTATATCGGTGCCGTCTGTTCTGTCTTAATTACGGTGATCGCCATTATATGGCAGGGGAATGTGCTTTTAGGATTTGTTGTCGGCTCTTCACTGCTGCTGACCTTAATTATCGGCACGATGTCCGGAACAATCATCCCCATTATTCTGCATAGACTGAATGTAGACCCGGCCATTGCGTCAGGTCCGCTCATTACGACGTTAAATGATATTTTGTCATTATTAATTTACTTTGGTATTGCGACTGCATTCATTCACTCATTATAAACGATAAAAGTCCGTCTCAGATTGCGAGGCGGACTTTTATCGTTTAACGGTTTTTGTACCTAAAGTGAGCATTAAGCTGCCCCTCCAGCATTTTTTTTCGGACTTGCGGATCGTTTTTTACCATTTGTTCTTTTTTGCGCATATCTTTTAAAATTTCAGCTGTCTGCACGCCGTCTTCGCGTTTATTCGCGATATCCATCAGCCGCTCGACGTCGGCAAAAGAATATTTTCTCGTTCCCCTTGAAGAACGCTGCGGATAAATCAGCTTACGCTCCTCATAATACCTGATCTGTCTTACGGACAACCCTGTCAATTCACTGACAATCCCGATTGAAATCACTTTTTTGTCTTTATAAGAATGATCTTCTGTGGTCATTTTTCCACCCCTGGATGTCTTTTGATAATAGTATATAAAAAACATAGAGAAAAAACCTGACGCTTGTTATATTTTCTAACATGAAATAGCAGATTTTTGAAAAAATACGGCAGAAAAATTAACAAGAATGATGCGTAACCTATAAGCGCGTTTTATCCTTTATGTAACGATTAAATGAGGAGGAAGGATAATCATGGAGGAAGAAAAAGCGGTCTCACTGGCAAAGGAAATAATCGAGTTGGATATGAAACGGGATGAAATGCTTGAAACGTTTATGCAGCTTGCCGGAGAACATGCTTTTCAGCTTTTAAGATCAGTTCAAAACGGACTTTACCGAAAATCTTCGTAAACATAAATTCTTTACATTAGATTCACACCACATTCATTTAAAAAGAGTATCTTATTTAGAGGATACCTTAAAATGAAGGAGGACGCTATGAGTAATTTATTGAAAACTGCATTAGAAAAAGAACGAAGCCATTATTCAGAAAAACTCTTTCAAATCGGAGTTTATAATAAAGAAGTAATGAACAAAATGACACTTTCTGAACTGCGGAAGGAATACGCATATTTCTTTCGCAGCATCCCATATCACCAAAAAAATCCTTATACAAAATAACGAGTATAAGGATTTTTTTGTTTCCTGAAAAGGAATTTCTCGAATTATAGCGAATAAAAATAATAAGGGCATTAAACTCTTATTATATGTAAGGGTTTTCATTATTTTTTTATAAAAATTCTATATACGGGGTAGATATGATGAGATTATCGTTTAACGAAGAAGAAGTTGAGCGTGCGATGAATTTGTACAGAGTTTTTGCAAGGGCTTTCAAAAGTGTGTCTGAACACAGCATCCGTGACAGCAAAGAGCACGGCTTTAATCCCACAGAATTTGCCGTACTGGAACTTTTGTATACGAGAGGCCCGCAAAAATTACAGCAAATTGGGTCGCGACTTCTGCTTGTAAGCGGAAACGTCACATATGTCATTGACAAGCTAGAAAGAAACGGGTTTTTAGTCAGGGAGCAGGACCCGAAAGATAAACGCTCCGTTTACGCGCATCTCACGGATAAAGGGAATGAGTATTTGGATAAAATTTATCCAATCCATGCGCTCCGTATAGCGAGAGCGTTTTCAGGCCTTTCGTCTGATGAGCAGGACCAGCTGATCCTCCTGCTGAAGAAAGCAGGTATTCACAGCCAGCATTTACTGTTTCGTTAGTCATTCCACACTCTCTTTTCAGGAGGGTGTTTTTTTATGTTCACATTCATCTAATATCCTTTTTAAAACCTCCCCAATCTCCCGGTCACACATTTGGCCAAGATACTCCCTGACTTGCTTCTCTGCTGCTGCCCGTTCATTCGATTGAAAAAATGCGGAAATGCGTTCCTCTGCCCGCTTCATATCCCAGTTTCTTATATCTGTGACAAGCTGCCGTTCTTTTAACAGGTTCACATTCATTTCCTCCTGTCCCGGCAGCGCATGATAGATAAATACCGGAAGCCTTTTCTTTAAGCATTCACTGATGGTTACGCCTCCTGGCTTTGTCATGACGCCTGAGGCTTGTGCGTACAGACTGTTCATTTCTGCTTTGCTGTGAAGGTATGGGATCGCTTCGATAAAAGGATGTTGTAAACTTTTGACATAGCGGTAGAGCTTTTCGTTTCTGCCGCATAATATTTTGTATAAGATGTTTCCGCCTGGCGACAGCTCCTGGACCAGCTTAAAAATACCTCCGACTCCCATACTGCCGCCTGTAATCATGACGGTATAAGGCGGACGATGCTGACAGGTTTCTGCGGTTCCTGTTTCATAAGCCCGGTGAACGGGAATGCCGGTCAAAAATATTTTTTCCTGGCTGATTCCTTCGGTCATGAGCTGCTTCTTGATATCCATGATCGGGACAAAGTGGTAGTCAATGTTCTTCCGCCCCCATACCTGATTCACAAAAAAATCCGTGTATACATTTACAATGGTCATGTTTGGATATTCCGGTTTCAGCCGGTTTAGCAGGTAAGAAGGCAGGGCGTGTGTGCAGAAGGCGATATCAGGCTGTTTTTCTTTGAGAATCTGTCTCATGCTTTGCATAAACAGCCATTCATACATGGCATAGCGTTTGACATTTTTACACTCTCCGCAAGCGAGAAGCTTGTATATTCCGCTGTACGTTTTCGGGAAATATTGAATCCATTTTAAATAAGCTGAGGAGGACAGTTGTTCTAAACGTTTATACGTATGTGAAAAGATATCAATTTTTTCTGAATGCAGTCCTTTAGATTCCAGATCAGCCTTCAGGGTATCAGCAACATGATGATGCCCGGTGGAAATGCTTAAAAAAGGAAAAATAAGAATGTTTGTCATGTCCGTCCTCCTTAAAAATATGGCAACTATATTTTGGGGAGAATCATCACAAAATATAAGGGTGTTTTTTTTGATGATAAGGAAGGTGAAGAGATGAAAACCTGTTTCCTTTCCATTTGGAGAGTAATTGACCCGATTTATTTCTTTTTTTCGAGGCTGACTTTGATTGAAGATGAGCGAAAATGCGTCTTTCGAGTCAGACTGACGAAATACAAAGGGCATCATGTCGTGCTGAGTGACGGAACGCATATAAGAAAAAACGATGTGCTCGTTAAAATCCATCTGCACAACATCAAGCTGATCAGGGAACTGCAAAGCATTGAAAGCGCAGTCAGAAAAGGAATCATTATTTATCAAAAAGTATATCAATCAATGCCGATGCTGCTGGAGTATATCAACAATCATAAAAAAAGCGAAAAAATCAAAGGAATCATTGGCATTACAATGCTTGATAAAGGGGTAGAAAGACTCGGCTTTGACGTGGTAACCCCGGTCAATCCTTTTTACAGATCCTTTAAAAAAATCACCCATATGCCGATTTTATATTTAACGTCAAAGCCAGTGAGCTTGCGAAATCTGCCGGATTCATCCTATTTGTTTATCTCGAAAGAAAAGCTTCAGCACACCTATCAAAAAAAAGACTGATGCCATGGTCAGCACAGTCTTTTTAAATTTGATGGAAAGTCACTTCGGGGCGGCTTCCTACACGGATATTAACGCCAGTTTGTCCTAAACCTTCACTGATATAAAACGGTTTATCGTGATGATAATGAAGCCCTTTAATCATATTCATGCGTACAAGCTTGCCCATTTTCACCAAATGATACGGCTTTGGCCAGTGGATTTGCCCTCCGTGAAAATGGCCTGATAACAGGTAGTCAAAATGAATATCCTGCATCTCTAAAATAATGTTTGGATCATGTGTCAATACAAGGTAATAGCCATTCTGAAGGCCTTTATAAGAGTTTGTGATTTTACTGCGATTCGTACTGTAATCGTCAATTCCGATAATATTAACAGGCCCTGCATCAGTATTGATGTGAACATGTTCATTTTGCAGCGTAATGCAGCCATTTTCCTCCAGCACTCGCTTTAATCTTTGAAAGTCCTTATCTTTTAATACATAATCATGATTGCCAAACACCGCGTACATGCCATAAGCAGGCTTCAGTTGTTGCAGTGCCTGCAAGTAGCCGGCAAGCTTTGGAATATTTCGTTTCCGGTCAAGAAAATCTCCGGTCAGCGCAATGATGTCTACAGGTTGATTATTTGTTAAACGATACAGCTCATCAGGCGATACAGAAATGTTTTCTAAATGAAGATCCGATAAATGAAGGATATTCAGTTTTTTTCTTGCTGGAAGGCCGTCTTGCTGATCAATTGAAATCGTGTTGACCTTCACATCTTTTGTGTTGCGGTTTGCTTTATATATAAATGGCATAACAGCAAGTATGACCAATGAAAGTAAGATGAACACATGTATCCCCTCCCTTCTACCAGTATAGTAAGTGATCCAGCCTTATGGATAGCGGGAATTAATGGGTTGAAGACCAGTTTGAAAAATGCAGAAAGGATTGTCATTTGATGAATGTTTTAGAAGGGAAAAGGGATAATAAATTTTGACAGGTGAGGCAGATCATGCCCAATAGAAGTCAGAATAACAGATGGATGTGTTAGGGATGTTACGATTAAGACAACACAAAAAAGAAACATATTATCTTTTGATGGCTTTATTTCTCCTTTTGCTGTATGTCTCCCCGCTTTTTATTTTGAAGGAAGACGCCCATATTCGCGTACACGATAATTTGGATTCCAATATCGCTTGGTACAAGGTGCTGGCCGACAGCGGAGAAATCATCGGCAAAGTTGATGCTGCCATTCCGCAAATCATTAACGGACTGCCACGGGATGCGTTCGGCACTGAGTGGAGCGGAATTGTTTGGCTGCACGCGTTGTTTTCTTCTATGACCGCCTATGCGGTAAGCCAGACCATTACGAGAGTTGTCGCTTTCTTCGGAATGTATGTGCTGCTGAAGAAACATGTGATTCCGGAGGAGAAAGCGGCATTGATCCGAATTGGCGTATCGCTCGCATTTGCCTTAACGCCTTTTTGGCCTTCTGGAATGCTGAGCACGCTTGGATACCCTTTGGCGCTGTGGGCTTTTTTGAATATCCGAAAAGGGGATATCTCATGGAGAGAATGGCTGACGCTCGGTTTGCTGCCGTTGTATTCAAGCTTTGTATTAGGCTTCTTCTTTTTCTTGGCTGGGATGGCATGCTTCTGGCTGTATGATGTCATCACAAAAAGAAAATGGAATTTCATTTTCTTAGGCAGCATCGCTTTTATGACAAGTATTTATCTATTTGTCGAGTACCGGCTTGTCTATTCGATGTTGATTTCACACGCGCCGATGCACCGGATTGAATTTATTTCATCAAGGCATGATGTTTGGCACTCTCTGCGTTTGTCCGTCAAAAACTTTGTCTACGGACACAACCATGTCATGACAGTTCATACCGTTGTGATTCTTCCAATCTTATTACTCGTCTTTTTTGCTGTGCTGTTCAAACGAAATCGGACAAGGGAAGAAAACGTTTATCTTTTTCTCTGCGTGCTGAATTATGCGCTGTCACTGTGGTATGCGTTTTGGTTCAACAAAATATGGGCTGTTCCAAAGCAGAAATTTGCATTTTTAGCTGAATTTAATTTTGCCCGTTTTCATTTTTTGCGCCCGCTGGTGATCTACATGAGTTTTGCGCTCGCTTTGTACCTCATCTGGCGGATGGGGAAAAAGTGGCGATGGCTGGTGTATGCGGCAGTTACTGCGCAGCTGATGGTCCTTGCGCCTTTTAATGAGGAGTATACGTATGGCGTTCACTACAACGCGCCGACGTTTCGTGAATTTTACGCGTCTGACCAATTTAAAGAAATTAAGGAGTATATCGGGCGCCCGCAAGATTCGTACAGGGTGGCGAGTATCGGTCTGCATCCGTCTATTGCCCAATACAACGGTTTTTACACCTTAGATACATATAACAACCTGTACCCGCTCTCATATAAATATGAATTTAGAAAAATCATTGAAAAAGAGCTAGAAAAAAACGCCCAATTGAAACGATACTTTGATGAATGGGGGAGCCGCTGCTATCTGTTCGTCGATGAGCTTGGCAAACGATATGACTTTAAAAAGAATTCTAAGAAAACAATCAATCATCTTGAATTAAATACAGATGTGTTTCAACAAATGGGCGGACAATATATTTTTTCTTCGGTTCCCATCATGAACGCTGACCAAAACCACCTGGCGCTCGTGAAAACATTTGACCATAAAGATTCCGCCTGGCGCATTTATTTATACGAAACAAAATAAGGAGGATATCGATTGAAACAGCCACAGCCAGTGTTAACCATCGTCGTTCCGTGTTTCAATGAAGAGGAAGTATTTAAAGAGACAAGCCGTCAGCTGACGGAGGTTGTAAACAGCTTAATGGAAGAAAAAATGATATCCGAAGACAGTAAAATTTTATTTGTTGATGACGGCAGCAAAGACCGCACCTGGTCTTTGATTGCCATGGAAAGTGTGAAAAACAAGAAGGTAACCGGATTAAAATTAGCCTGCAATGTCGGACATCAAAAAGCGCTTTTAGCAGGTCTGCATAAAGCAAAGCAAAAATCAGACTGCGTGATTTCGATTGATGCCGATCTGCAGGATGATATCTCTGTTATCAAGGATTTTATGATGAAATATCACGATGGTTTTGAAATCGTGTACGGCGTGCGCCGCAGCCGGAAAACCGATACCTTTTTTAAGCGCACGACCGCTATAGCGTTTTACCGGCTCATGAATAAGCTTGGTATTAAGTTAATTTACAATCATGCCGATTTTCGCTTAATGAATAAACGGGCGCTTGAAGAACTCGCGCGCTATCCGGAAGCCAATTTGTTTTTAAGGGGCATCGTTCCTATGATCGGCTTCAGGTCAGCTGAAGTCTTGTATGACCGCAAAGAACGTTTTGCCGGAAAAACGAAATATCCGCTGAAAAAAATGCTTTCATTCGCATTTAACGGAATCACATCCTTCAGTGTGGCCCCGATTCGCTTTTTTACGCTTTTGGGTTTTCTATTATTTTTGGTAAGCGCCATGGCGGGGATTGGCGCAGTCATTCAAAAAATGCTCGGCCACACAAATGCGGGCTGGGCGTCTCTCATCATCTCTATTTGGTTTCTGGGCGGATTGCAGCTCATGGGAATCGGGATTATCGGCGAATATATCGGAACGATTTTCTCTGAAGTGAAAAGACGGCCGAAATATGCGGTGGATATCGATTTGTATAATGAACCCTTGAGCCCGCTGCAGCGCCAGGAAAGTGAACGTTTGGAGAAAAAATACAGTTGAAACAACACAAAGAGCTGACCGGATAAGTCAGCTCTTTTTCTTCAGCTGATTCAAAATAGCGGCAAGAGGTTCATCCTGCGGATTGCGGTAAAAATCATAGAACGGGCATCCGTGTTTCTTGACCCGGTCAACGACGGTATTGATTGTATACATCGCCGGTGTCAAAGATGGCTGCACCTCGTGCCAATACAGCGGCGCTGCTACGGTGCCAAGCTCGTTTCCCCTGGTGGAATAGGGGCAGATAATCGTTTTTCCTTCAGCATGCTGCAAATAATCGAGATACAATTTTCCATGCCTGTTTTTGATCAGGCGTTCGGTTGTAAATAGGTCTGGAAATGCATTGGTACAATATTCGGCAATCAGCTGTGTAAATTGGCGTGTGTCCTCGTACGTAAATGCTTCTGGTGACAAGGGAATGTAAAGCTGAATCCCCTTGTTGCCGGAAAGCTTCGGATACGATGTGATGCCGAAGGATTCAAAGAGCCGTTTGAGTTCATTTGCTGCCTGAACAGCCATCAGAAAGTCATCTCGGGACGGGGGATCTAAATCAATGACAATCTCTGCCGGCCTTCTGCTTGTAATCGTTTGAAAAGGAACATGAAACTCCAAAGCGAGCTGATTGGCAAGCCACAATAAGGTGGACAGGTCCTTACAGACAACATGTTCATGGCTACCGTCAAAAAAGGATTGGACAAAGTCCGGTGTATAATCCGGCTTATTTTTTTGGAAAAAGGATTCGCCCCTTGATCCGTGCGGATAGCGAATAACTGTGACAGCACGGTCTTTGAGAAACGGGAACAGGTAGTCGCTGATTTCAATCATATACTGGATGAAATCTTCTTTTGTTTTTTTATGCTTTTCAAATATGATTTTATCCAGGCTTGTAAACTGCAGTTTTGGATGTACCGGCTTTGAGCGGCGCACAAGCTGTGCAAAGGTGCAGTCGGTCCAGTCCATTTGAAATTGAAATGTGACAAACGAAACCTCTCGTAGCGTGCCTTGTAAAATCGTTAAGTACTGGACAGTAGCGCAGATAGAAGGTTCGAGCGTATATTCACCTGATGCTGTTTTATGTCCGTGCTGTTCCATAATCGATCGTATTGCATTTTTTTCTTCCTCGCTCATCCCATGTGATACAGAGGCGACAGGCGTCATTACACCGTTTTTTAACACAGAAACCGTCAGAAATCCATTGTGAGGATTAAATCCAGTGATACAAACATCGGCATGTTTAAAGTTTTTATATTTCAGCCAATCAGATGACCGTTTTTTTTCGAGCCATTTGCTGTTGATTTTTTTCGCTACAATTCCTTCTCCGTCATACTTTATTACCTTCTCCCAAATCGGATCGAGGTGCTGGTAGGAGGGGATATACTGAATGGTTTCCTTTGCATAAGGATTTGGCTCAGCCGGGAGCTTTGCAGCAGACATCAGCTCATGCAGCGATGTTTTTCGGTCAATATAGGAATAAGTCGATACATCTTGTCCGCTTCGTTCCAAAAGGTCAAATGCGAGAAAACAGCAAGGCCGAGAGTTTGCGGATTCCTGTATCTTCTCCGGCCTTTTCAAACGTCCCCGCACTTGCATATGTTCAAAATCTGAACGGAATGGATTCGCCAAAAACACGATTTCTCCGTCAAGTGTTAACGGAAGTTCCTTTTCAATATGCTGAAAAGCAGTTTCGGTAAAGTTGGCAATTTCAGGGAAGGTACTGTTAAGCTTTAAGCCATTTCTGCTCGTTAATGTCACGCCTGACGGATGAATGCGGAGAATACAGCGAAACCCGTCATATTTTACTTCGTAATGCCATTCCGCTCCTTTTGGAGGTGACGCAGTAAGCACGGGCTGCATGGTAAACGCCATTGGTTATGATGTGCCGGAGACTTTTTTTCTAGTGGTTTTCTGCTTTTTTTCTCCGGCTCCTTTCGGTTCTCCGCCTTCGGCTGGTGCTGCCGCTGGTTTTTCCCGATTCGGCATTTTGGTTCGATCGATGCTGGCTTGAAGTGCGCTGACCAGGTCGATCACATCCTCACGAGGAGGCGCTTTGTCAGGAGTGACGGCTGTTTCTTTATTTTCCAGCTTATCATTGACTCTTTGCAGCAAGGCTTTTCGATATGTGTCCTCATATTGTTCCGGCTGAAATTCAGTTGTCAGCTCATCTATCAGTGTAATGGCGGTCTGCAATTCTTTATCATTTACACTTGATTGATCAGGCACTCCGGGTACGTGGGCAGCACTACGGACCTCATCGGGATAATGAATGGATTCCATTACGATGCAATTTTCATATACGCGGAGAATGGCAAGCTGCTGTTTCGACCTGATCGTCATATTGGCGATCCCGATCTTTCCGGTGGACCGAAGCGCCTCGCGAAGAAGAGTATAGGCTTTCGTGCCGTTATCTCCGGGTCCGACAAAGTAGGAGCGGTTAAAATATATCGGGTCAATTTCCTGCAGCTGAACAAAATCGACAATTTCAACCGCTTTCTCTTCATGCTCCTGCTTTAAGCTTTTTAAATCTTCATCAGTCAGCACGACATATTTTCCTTTTACGTATTCATATCCCTTCACAATTTCGTCAGGACTGAGCGTTTTTTCGCAGTTGGTACACATTTTTTCATATTTAATTGGCGCATGATCTTCTTTATGAAGGCTTCGCAGTTTGATGTCTTTGTCTTCTGTGGCGGCATAAAGCTTGATGGGGATATTCACCAAACCGAAGCTGATGGATCCCTTCCACATTGTATGCATATCGATGAACCCCTTTTTTTCATTATTGTGGAGATGAGAGGGGTGATTCATGTGTAGTAACTTATGGGTATAAAAAACAGCCGGCGCTGTTAACGCGGCGGCTGGTTCAATATCAAGTGTTCAAGCTGTTCGGGCGGTATTGGCCTGCTGAAAAAGAAGCCCTGTAAATGGTCACAGCCTTTTTCGTCAAGCAGCTGTTTTTGTCCGGAGTTTTCCACGCCTTCGGCAATGACTTGTAAAGACAGCTGATGGCCCATGGCAATAATGGCGCCTGTAATTTGTTCTGATTTCGGGTGTGTCTGAATATCGTCGATGAATGATTTATCGATTTTCAGCCTGTGGATCGGAAAGTCCTTTAAATAGCTTAGAGAACTATGCCCCGTGCCAAAATCGTCAATGCTGATCCTGATGCCTAATTTGGTTAAAGAAGATAGAACCTTTTTGGAGTGGTCAAGATTATCCATAGTCATGCTTTCTGTTACTTCAACTTCAAGAAGGCGAGGGGGAAGCATGTATTTAGAAAGTGTATTCTTGATGAGCGGAATCAGTTCCTCCGATTGAAACTGTCTGGCGGAAATATTAATGGCGACAGAAAGATCAAATCCTTTGTCGTGCCACTCTTTTGCCTGCCTGCACGCCTCATCAATAATCCACTTTCCAATATCAATAATAAGGCCGGTTTCTTCGGCAACACCGATGAATTCTCCAGGCGGACGCAGATTGCCGTCGGGAGTGACAAGGCGTATGAGCGCTTCAGCACCTGTCATTTTTTGATCTCTTGTACTGAATTGCGGCTGATAGTGCAAGACAAATCTTTTGTTATCAATCGCTTCCCTCAGCTCCATTTCTTGATTAAGCTTGACGGTTTCTTTATTGCCGATTGAGAAAGAGTAGTATCTGTATTTGCTTTTGTTTCGCTCTTTGGCCGCATACATTGCCATATCTGCTTTTTTCATCAATTCAGGGCCGTCTGTTCCGTCTTTAGGAGAAATCGCAATTCCGATGCTGACGGATGTAATAAGGGTGTGTTCCTGAATTTTAAATGGCTTTTTGAATTGCTGAATGATTTTTTTAGCCAAAGTATCGGCTTCCCCCGTTCCGGTATTGGCGTCAGTCAAAATAATAATGAATTCGTCACCCCCAAGCCGTGCGATAAATCCATTATCAGGTATAACGGATGAAAGCCGTTTAGCCGCGAGCTGGAGCAGCTGATCGCCGACATTATGGCCTAATGCGTCATTTATCACTTTAAACCGGTTCAAATCTAAGAAAAATACCACGGTGTTATAATCCAAGGCATGCTCGCGATTCAAGACCTTTGTTAAATGGGAGATCGCATGTCTTCTGTTGGGTAAATCTGTAAGTGAGTCGTAATGAGCCATTCTATGGATTTTTTTTTCGGCTCTGTACTGTTTTGTCACATCTTTACAGATGACATATATGCTGTCCAGTTCTTGGTTCACCTCAACAGGGATAAACGTAATATTTAAATGAAACTGGCCTTTGTCCGTCATGAGATTGGTATCACTGTTAATGGCTTGTTTTTCGCCTTTGACCTGCTTAAAAAGCGCATTGATTTTTGGCGACATATAATGATTCCAATTTTGATGGTGTAGGCCGAAATTATTCATCATATCCTCACCGGCATGATTAGAAGATATAATATCTCCTTTTAATGACAGGATAAAGATCGCATCAATATTATGAATGATTAAAGATTGAAACCGCTGTTCGTTATCCTTCATGCGTTCATTTTGTTTCATGAATTTTCGATCAGCATGAGAACTGAATAATAATAACGTTTGCATACAGAAGACGATTAAGGCAATCAGAATAGACCAATCGAATGTATGGACTTCCATATGATGGTCGGGAGGTGCAACATCTTCATAAAATGTAGCGGCCATCATTCCTGTATAATGCATTCCCGATATGCCAATTCCCATTATTAAGGCACTGATTATTTTATAAATCAGCAAATGGTCTGCAGGTTTTTTCATGGACAAGTCAAAGAAAATCTTTAGTGAGACTAAAGATGCTCCAATGGCAATGACAATGGATAATGTAAAAAGCAGCGGTTCATACATCATCATTACCCGGGAAATGGAAGACATTCCGATATAATGCATAGATGAAATCGATGCACCCAGCACCACCGATCCTGTAAGCAGTCTGTAAAAGGTTAGGATATAACGGCTGACGATATATAAAGAAACAAATGATCCAGAAACAGCAGCTGCAATCGAGGCAACTAAAGGCGTCAGTTCATAATGCATCGGCATCTCCGTATGAACAGCCATCATGCCGATAAAATGCATGGACCAAATCCCAAAGCCCATAATGATAGAGCCTGCAATCAGCCACACCTTGCTTTTTAATCCTGTATGAATGGTGACTTTTCTTGAAAGTTCAAGGGAGGTGAACGATGCTGCGCAAGCAATAAGAATAGATAAACATATAAGTGTTGTATTATACGTTGCGTGTAATTCCATATGGAGATTCCCCCGTGTGTTCCAGTCTTGTTGACTCTCCTTAATATCGGCTGTCAGCTAAAGAATTTCAGTCTATAGGCCTGGAGAAATTGTCAGAAAAATGCTTGAAATGATGATTCTCTGTTTTTAGTTCTGCTGACCGTCAAAAATATGTTAAAATCATTTTGATGTTTTGAGTGAAAAACAAAAATGTGTATACATAGATCAGGGAAAAGGGAAGTGAAGATGATCGAAGAATTGGTTATGTCCTGGATAGAAGCATTTAAAAGCTTATCTTATTTCGGAATTTTTCTGGCGCTCTGTATTGAATTTATTCCGGCCGAAATTGTCCTTCCGCTTGCTGGGTATTGGGTATCGAAAGGTGACATGACGCTTGCCGGCGCTGTTCTGGCAGGATCATTAGGAGGAGTCGCCGGTCCGCTCACCCTGTATTGGATCGGGCGTTATGGAGGCAGGCCGTTTCTTGAACGTTTCGGAAAGTACCTCTTTATAAAGCCTGAGGCTCTTGACAAATCGGATGAATTTTTTAAAAAACATGGCGGTTTTGTCGCTTTCAGCGGCCGCTTCCTGCCGGGGATCCGCACACTGATTTCCATACCATGCGGCATCGCAAAAATGAATGTCTGGGTGTTTTCTCTTTACACGTTTATCGCCATGCTTCCGATCACATTTGTTTATGTATATCTCGGTGTGAAGCTCGGAGAAAATTGGAAAGACGTTGGCTCTATTCTAGACCAATATATGCTGCCGATCGGGATCGCCATTTTGATCTTGTTTGTTCTTTATTTACTGATAAAGAAGAGGAAAAAACGAATTCAGTCTGAACATTTTTCAGTTTTTTTAAAAAATAAGCGTTGACAAATAAGCTCTCTCCGCATATCATTGACATATAATATGATATTTCTTGAAATCCCAAAGGGGAGTAGCGTCCGGAATGTTCCGGAAACAAAGTCGTCATTTCATGGATAGTGATATCCATCGGCTTTGTTGGCATGCCTGAATTCATGTCTAGCAAGACCTTTGCCTTATGTCGGCAAAGGTCTTTTTTGCATGTCCGGCCGGCATAAGATCGGATGAAGAGAAAGAAAACAACTTTTTTGGGAGGGTATCATTTATGGATGCAGCATTATTATTGGAGTATGGTTGGGTTCTTCTCGTCTTGATCGGGCTGGAAGGTATTTTAGCCGCCGATAACGCTTTAGTGATGGCGGTTATGGTAAAACATCTGCCGGAGGAGCAAAGAAAGAAGGCATTGTTTTACGGGCTGGCAGGCGCCTTTGTTCTGCGATTTGGCTCTTTATTCGCTATTTCCTTTTTGGTGAACGTATGGCAGGTTCAAGCCATTGGCGCGATCTACTTGCTGTATATTGCAGCAAGCCACTTGCTCAAAAGATATGTATTTAAGAAAGAAGACAATCATAAGGTGACGAAGCAAAGCGGGTTTTGGCCGACTGTATTAAAGGTTGAGCTGGCAGATATCGCTTTTGCTGTTGATTCCATCTTAGCGGCCGTCGCTCTGGCGGTTACGCTGCCGGGAACTTCACTTCCAAAGATCGGCGGACTTGATGGAGGACAATTCTTCGTTATTTTGGCCGGAGGCATTATCGGACTGGTGATTATGCGGTTTGCGGCATCGATGTTTGTTAAGCTTTTAAAGGAACGTCCAAGCCTAGAAACAGCAGCATTTGTTATTGTCGGATGGGTCGGGGTAAAGCTTGCTTTATATACACTCGCACATGATGACATCGCTATAGTGTCCTCGCACTTTATCCACTCAGGGACATGGAAGCTGATTTTCTGGGGTGTCTTAGCGGCGATCGCAGTTTGCGGCTGGTTTATGTCAGGCTCAAAAAAACAGGCGGAAGACGCACAAAACGAACAAAATGACAGAAGCCAAGAAAGGGCTTAATCATAAAGACTCTGCTGAAAAGCAGAGTCTTTTCATGTTTGAAGCGTTTTCACAGACGAAATAAAATAACATTTTTATAACAGCTTTGTTACAAAAACCTCTTTTAAAACCCCCAAAATTCTCATTAAAGGCACGAAATCCTGTATAGTACGTGAGAATGGATTGTCATAATTGAGACATTGGAAATCAATATTTCTTTTTCTCCTTTGCGATTCCCTATCAAATTAGCTATCATTAATGAGTAGTTATAGGGAGGAACTGAGGTGAAACCAGTGCTTAGCCTTTTGTTTAAATTGGGAAAAAAGAAGCAAATGCTTGAAAAATCTGTTGAAAGCATACAAAAAGGCAATAAAGATCTGCAAAACGAGTTGATACAGCAATATAAGCCATTTATCGCAAAGACGGTTTCATCCGTTTGTAAACGATATATAGATGAAAAAGACGATGAGTTCAGCATCGGACTGATTGCATTTAACGAAGCTATTGAAAAGTACTCACCTGAAAAAGGAAATTCGCTGCTCGCATTCGCAGAGCTTATTATAAAAAGAAAAGTCATTGATTACATTAGAAAAGAAGCAAGAACCGCTCAAAATATTAATATGGATTTACAGGAGGGTGACGATCAGGAATCCTCACAAAGCCTGATTGAAGCCGAGCTTTCTATTGATGAATACCGCCGCCAGATAGAACAGGAACAGAGGCGGGAGGAAATTCTGTATTTTCAAAAGCAGCTTAAAGACTACGGTCTTTCATTTCAAGAGCTGCTTGAACATTCTCCAAAGCATGCGGACGCAAGGCAAAACGCCATAAAGGTGGCGCTCACCCTTATCGAGCATGAAGAATTAGCTGCGATTCTTTATACGAAGAAACAGCTTCCTGTTAAACAGCTCGAACAGCTCGTTTCAGTAAGCAGAAAAACGATTGAGCGAAACAGAAAATATATCATTGCAATGTGCATTATCATTACCGGTGATTATATTTATTTAAAAGATTATCTTAAAGGGGTGCTGCACTCATGAGAAGAGGGATCATAGTAGAGAAAAATAAAAAATTCGTCACGTTGCTGACCCCTGACGGACAATTTTTAAAAGCAAAAAATGATCGCCAAACATATGAAATCGGAGAAGAAATCATGCTTCCGAGTGAGACACGCATGGGCAGAAGGGCCAGCTTTTTTGATGTTTTAAGACTGCGCCCTTTCAAAATGGGGATTTTTTCGATGACTGCTATTATGCTTTTTATTTTTATTATCCTCCCCGTTTTCTCTAATGACAAGGCCTATGCGTATATGACAATAGATATCAATCCAAGCTTCGAAATGGCGTTAAACAGCGATTACGAAGTGATCGAACTGACGCCCTTAAATGATGACGGCAAGAAGGTTATCAGTGACATCGATGATTGGGAGGAGACTGATTTTAAAAAGGTGATAGACGATATTATTACGGATTGCAGCGAGCATGGATATGTAAAGGAATCGAAAGAAATATTGATTTCCACTGTTTATGAAAATACGGATGACGATACATATAAATCAGGAGTAAAAAAACAGCTTAATGATGTAACGGAAAAATATAAAACGACATACCGCATGGAATCTCTCGAAACAGATATGAAAACGAGAGAAAAAGCAAAAAAGGAAGGCGTATCAACAGGCAGCTACATAAAATCAAATGAAAAGAATAACATGAAAGATCCAAACGAAGATTCTCAAAAATCCGGGGAAGAGGATCAAAAAAATACCGGCAGCGAGGAAGAAAACACGGATCAGACAGACGATCAGGACAGCAAACAAGGAGAAAATGAACAGCTGGATGATACGGATTCACAAAAAGAAGATACAACTGACACGCAGAATGATGATAGTGAACAGAATAAAGATGTAAAGGAATCGGATGAAAACACGAAAGTTGAAAAAGATGGGGATACTGAGCAAACCCCTACACAAGTTCCTCAAGATAACGGAAATGAAGAAGAAGACAATGGTGACCAGAATAGCAAAAATCGCAAAAATTGGAATAACGGTGAAAAAGGAAAGGATCATTCCTCATCTAATCGGGATAATGCTTCTTACCACCGTAATCCAAATGGCTACAGCAGTAATAATGAATCAGCTCAAACAGAAGATTCGCCGAGTGCCCCCGGCGAATAGAGTCCTGAGTTTATTTATTTGTGCCATTTAGCTGTGATTGTGCCTGCTGAACCAGACGCTTTGTCATTTCCCCGCCTACAGAGCCGTTAGCGCGTGAAACTGTATCAGAACCAAGGTTCACACCGAATTCTTGAGCCACTTCAAGTTTAAATTGGTCTAGTGCCTGCTCCACCCCTGGAACAACGAGTTTATTTCTGCTCGCCATCTTTTTTCATCTCCTTTTTCTATTAAGAAATTCTTAACGCGTATTTAGTTTGAAATGTACGGGGTTTATTTATGCTGGCAATTGTTGTGGGGGAATAAGAAACCCCCCGGCGATTTGCCGGGGGGTACATCCTGATTACAGTATGTCAGCGGTCATTTTGTTCGCGGTCGCCTGAATATGGAACGTCAAAATGGAGAGAACTGTAATGGCAATAATCTGCCTGATTTTGACCCATTGGGTGCCACTCAGCTCTTCAAAATGGTGACGAAGAAGGTCTGTTTCCTGTTCGACAATCTGCTGGAGATTTGATTCCTTCATGGAAGGAGTATCTTGGTGATAAATGGCATGCAGCACATGCGCGCAGCTTTCATAGTACGCTAACGGGCTGATGACATCATCAGATCTGTCTGAGATGGTGTTAAAAGCAACTTTTAAGATAGCTCGTATGTGTTCAAAGTCATAAATGGATTTTAGGTCACGTACAATTAAAAGAATCACTGCCTGTTCAACTGAATACTTTTTACCCAGCTCAGGATGGCCAATGAGATCTTTGATATCGCGTTTCACCCAATTTTGAATCGCGGTTGACTTTAACGAAGTCAGCTCGCATAAATTGCCAAGCTCAACGATTTCGTTGGTTGAAAGGCCGTATTCTTTTTTCTGTTTTTTTCGTTCATATCTTGTAAGAAATTCTGGAATTTGAAGATGGCTTGCAGCTTCTTCCGCTGACATATTCGCCGATTTAACGAGGATGTCGAGCGGGCTCATGTCTCCCAGGCCTTTAAGGGAATAGAGCAGCCGTACCATCTCCTTTCGAGTGAGTTTAAAAATATTCATTGTTCACCTCTTCAAGACAATTTGACGCGGATATAATCTCTATGTATAAATGCACTATTAAAGCGTCAGTAATACATTAACATCATACGTCTAAATCCTTGCATTTTCAAACAGATGTTTTATAATTTAAATATACAGGTTCATTTGATCTTAAAAATAACGGAGGTTATTATGGCGAAAAGAATTTTTCTGTTTATTTTAACGAATATTTTGGTGCTTACAACGATCGGCATTGTTTTATCTGTCATAAGCTCTGTCACTGGAGTTGGGACGTACTTTACAGCTGATGGCGATATAAATCTTATTGCGCTTCTTGTATTCAGTTTAGTCGTCGGTTTTGTCGGTTCCTTTATGTCTCTTGCGATGTCCAGATGGATGGCAAAAACAATGATGGGCGTCAGAGTGCTGAATCCGGAGAAACATACACTTAGCTATGAAGAGCAGCAATTGGTTGACCGTGTTTATAGATTAAGCCGCTCTGCCGGCTTAACGAAGATGCCGGAGGTCGGAATTTACCGCTCATCCGAAGTGAACGCGTTTGCGACCGGCCCTTCAAAACGCCGCTCTCTTGTCGCTGTGTCGTCAGGCCTGCTTGACCAAATGGATGACGCTGCGGTTGAAGGCGTGCTTGCCCATGAGGTCGCTCATATTGCAAATGGTGATATGGTGACAATGACGCTTTTACAAGGTATTGTGAATACCTTTGTCGTCTTTTTATCACGGATCGCTGCATGGATCGCGAGCCGCTTTGTTAAGGAAGATCTTGCTCCGATTGTTCATTTTATCGCAATGATTGTGTTTCAGATTGTCTTTTCAATTCTCGGAAGCCTCGTTGTTTTTGCGTATTCACGCCACCGTGAATTCCATGCTGACCGGGGAGGAGCGGATCTTGCCGGCAAGGATAAGATGATTCATGCTCTTCGAACGCTTAAGGGCTATTCTTCCCGCATCATGGAAGAAGATCAGACAGCTGTCCAAACACTAAAGATTAATGGCAAGAAGCGGTCATCGCTTTTCTCTACTCACCCTGATTTAGATGAAAGAATCAGACGATTAGAAGCTAAATAAAATAAAAACATCCTTCCTCTGAGAACCCTCAGAGGTTTTTTTTCTGTTTCACTTTGACTAAAATAATAAAAAAATATGCAAGTTAAGAAAATGTTTCGCAAAAGCCTTTAAAAATGGATCTAATATCTTTAGAATAATTACCGTACTTTAAAAGAGAGGCAGAAGGATTTCACATGAGATTAAAGCTTGGAAAATTGATACAGGCATTATCTCCGGCCCAGCTGATTGCATTATATTACTTTCTCGCAGTAACTGTGGCCCTGATATTGCTGAGCCTGCCGGCTGCCCATAAGCAGGGAGCGGATTGGACTTTTATTGACGCGCTTTTTACGGCTGTCAGTTCAGTCAGCGTCACGGGGCTGACGGTTGTGGATACAGCTGATACATTCAGCACTACAGGCATTTTTATTTTGGCATTTGTTCTGCAATTTGGCGGAATCGGGATTATGACGCTCGGAACGTTTATTTGGCTGATCATGGGAAAAAGAATCGGCCTTAAAGAACGGAAATTGATTATGGTAGACCAAAACCAATCTCAGTTTTCGGGTATTGTCAATTTAATGAAGCAGGTTCTTTTTCTTATATTGTGGATTGAATTTTTTGGAGGAATCATACTTGGCACTTATTTTTTAACCTACTATGATTCCTTTCAGGAAGCTTATTTACACGGGTTTTTTGCAAGTGTCAGCGCAACCACAAATGGCGGGTTTGATATAACAGGAAATTCCATGGTTCCATTCCGCCATGATTATTTTGTGCAGTTTATTACGATGCTTTTGATCATTTTCGGAGCGATCGGCTTTCCGGTGCTTGTCGAAGTAAAGGACTTCTTGTTTTCAAAGCATCGGAGATATCCGTTTACGCTTTTTACAAAAATCACGACCATTATGTTTGGCTCACTCGTAGTGTTTGGCGCCATCGGCATCTATGCGCTGGAAGCAAGCCACTCGTTTGCAGGAAAGGCATGGCATGATATTTTGTTTCTATCCTTGTTTCAATCAACAGCTACCCGAAGCGGCGGGCTTGCAACAATTGATATCAGCCAGCTGTCGGATCCCACGTTGTTTTTTATGTGCGCGCTGATGTTTATCGGTGCGTCACCAAGCTCAGTCGGAGGAGGCATAAGGACAACAACTTTTGCCTTGAATCTGCTTGCGCTGTTTCATTTTGCCCGCGGCAATAAAGCAGTAAAAGTATTCAAACGGGAGCTGCACCCAGCAGATCTGATGAAGTCTCTTGTGGTCACAATGATGGCGATTTTGCTCGTTTTTGGAGCGACACTGATCCTTACAGTGACAGAAAAGCATTCTCTGCTGCAGCTTTTGTTTGAGGTATGTTCGGCCTTTGGAACGACTGGTCTGTCCCTTGGCATTACCGCTGATTTGAGCAACGTAGGAAAATGTGTCATTATGATCGTCATGTTTATCGGGCGGATCGGAATATTGACCTTCCTTTATCTGATCGGTAGAAAAGAAATTGAAGCAAATTACCATTATCCGAAGGAAAGAGTGATTATCGGATAATGAAACACCGCATCTGCGGTGTTTTTTTATTGTCAAAAAAAAGATGTGTGACCCGGCACCAGTTGGAGAACCTAATATAAACAGCTGCAGTTAATCAGCTGGCCTGCATTTTCAAGCGAAATAAAAATTAGAAATACTGGCGAGGAGGATTTCTATGAAACGTAAGGCTGAGGTCAATGAAGCCATAAAAAATAACAATACACCGACTGAGAGTATGGACAGAAATGCATATAAGACTCAATATCACGACGACCCGAATTTCCGAGGGGCCAATCGCAATTCCAAACAAGGTCAGCAAGGAGGCGCGTGATCTTGAAAAAGAACCAGCACAGCAAAGACATGCAGAATCATAAAAAGCCGATGAATAAGAAGGTGCTTGAGGAAGAATTCTCAAGTGAGCTTGGGGATTACAACGCCGGGAAAATCATTGAAACCCTTGAAGTAACAAAGCCGAAAAAGAAAAAAGAGAAAAAACAAAAATAAAAAACACCTCTTAGGCGGCATGCCGCTTAAGAGGTGTTAAGCTATTTTAAATAGGCATTTTTGCTGCTTCCTCTGACTAGCTGCAGCAAGCCTGTCATTCTCAATTCAATGAACGGCTGAGCAACCGTTTTGACGAAATTGCTTGAGAGAATGGAGGTAAGGGCTGCAGTTAAGAGCAGCAGGATGACTAAGTTTTGATAGTCAGTGAGTCCATCCTCAAGCCCGACTTGCCTGAGTGTTTTAATGATAAATCCGTGAAGCAGGTATACGTAAAATGTCCTTGTTCCCCACTTCGTAAAGAAATAGCGTTTTTGCGGAACAAGCGCTAAAAAGCTAAAGGTTGCCGCAAAGGAAAGTACATACCAGCCGATTCGGGAGAGGCCGCTTGCCAAGGTGACATCGCCAAATGATGAGTACGGCTTAGAGCCGAACAGCCATGAATAGTCAAAATCGATGCCCCAGCAGATGACAAATACGGCGGCGAGCACACCGAGCGCAATCTGTTTGCCTCGTTTTGATCTCAGTAAATCAAAGTGATGTTTATTCGAGTAAAATCCGACCAGGAACATCGGTAAGAATACAAATGTCCGGGACAGGCTCAGTGTGCTGCTGACAAAGTCGAGATAGCCGATCAGCACGGCGATGCCGCAGCTGACAAACAGCGCCCAATGCTTAGAAAGCTTTGAAAAAGGATAGAGCAGGATATTCCAGAAAAATAAGCTTACCAGAAACCATAACGACCATTGCGGATCAATCGGATTCACATTTGTCATGCTTTCGTCTTGAATAATGTAATAAAAGACGGAATAGATGCTTTGGAAAATCAAATATGGAATAATCAGCTTAACCGCCAGCTTTTTCACATATCCGGCGCGTTTAAAACCTTTGGCGAAATAACCGGATACAAGAATAAAGGCAGGCATGTGGAACGTGTAAATGAACTTGTAGAGGTAGAGCATAAAATTGTTATCATGAATAAAAGATCGAAGAATATGACCGAAAACAACAAGGAATATCAATAAGAATTTTGCATTGTCAAAATAACTGTCTCGCGATTTACTCATAGCATCACCTTCTCTTTAAATCAGTCACTAAAAGATTATTCCCTGTTGGTATTTATTTTAAAATAAAAGATCAAAAAGGATTTGAAAAAACGTCTGATTGTTAGGACGATGTAAAGTGACGGTAAGGATCGTTGAAAATGTCTTCTTTATGTAATCACGCTGAAATTTTCTGAAATGTATAGGGCGAATGAAGGAAGTTCATGCAATATGTAGAAATATTGAGGGATAGGTTTTGAAGAAGGAGTGTTTACGCATGGAAACTCTCAATGTCGAGACAAATTCAGATCTGAAAGAGGAACTGAAGCGCCTCAAACAAGAAAATGATCGGCTGAAAAAGGAATTACATCAGCATCAAGTGATTGTGAACAATACGCTCGATGCTATTTTTATATGCGATAATGAAATGAAAATCGTGCAGGCAAATGAAGCAACAGCGAGGATGCTTCAAGTAGATGCGGAAGGTTTGAAAAAGCGTTCCGTTTTTGATTTTTTGTTTTCTATTCCAAAGGATGAGCTGGACCTTTCCGTAAAGAAGTTTTTTAAGAAAGGTTTTCTGTGGAAGGAGGTTCCGATCAGGCTGGACAGCGGAGCGACAAAATATATTGAGTTTCTTGCCAAAAGAGGGATTGGCGAGGATTTCTTTTTTGTCGTTATGAGAGACATTTCTTCAAAGAAAATTTTGGAACGGGAATTTTCCATGAATGAACAGCTTTTTAAGGACTTGTTTGACAGAGCTGTCGACGGAATCGTTTTATTTGATAAAGACGGCGGCTTTATTGATGCCAATCTGTCCTTTTGCAAAAGCTTTGAAATCGACCAGAATGAGCTGTCACATTTGTCGCTGTATCAATTCATAGACAGCGGATCGCGAAAAGATTTCGATAACATTTGGCACACGCTTTATCGAAAGGGAAAAGCAAAAGGCGAGCTGCCTGTCAGGCTTCGTTCAGGAGATCAGAAGCTGTTTGAATTTACGATTACGTCTAACATCATCAGCGGTTTTTATATGTCGATTATGCGGGATATCACAGAGAAGAGGTCCATGGAGCTCCAGCTATTTAAAAGTGAGGAGCGCTTCAGAGAAATTTTTGAAAACGCCATGGACGCCATTATCATCTGGTCGAATGACGGAAGAATCGTTAAGGCCAATCAGTCAGCCTGTAAAATTTTTGAACTGCCGATGAATTTGCTGTTAAAAAGAAAGCTGTGTGATTTTCTCGTAGACTCTCAGCAGAAATACAGCTTGACGAAGAGAAAATATGCAAAATACGGTGAGATTAGGGAAGAGATGCTGTTTCAAATGGGTAACGGGCAGTTCAAAGAGCTTGAATTTACTTCAAAGCGGACAATACTTGAAAACCAGCACTTAACAATTTTAAGAAATGTCAGTGACCGAAAGCGGATGGAAAAGGAGCTTCGGGAAAGCGAGCTCAAATTCAGAAAAGTGTTCAACGGCTCAATGGACGGCAACGTATTATTCGACAATCAGTACCGAATCATCGACGCCAACCCGTTAGCGAGCAATATTTTGGGCCTGCCGCATGAAGAACTGAAAAAACACAGCCTGCTTGATATTATTTCTTCCTATGAAATAGAAAATCTGGCATCGCCGGCAAGGCAGATTAATTTCGATGAAATGGACAATGAGATTCCATTTTTGCTGAGCAGCAATGATAATCGAAAACTAGAATTTTCATTTAAACGAAATATTATTCAAAATATGAACCTGGCTATCTTTAAAGATGTCACAGAGCGAAAAGAACTGGAAGAGCGTCTTCGCAAATCTGATACTCTCCATGTCGTTGGAGAACTCGCTGCCGGCATCGCTCACGAAATCAGAAATCCAATGACAGCTCTTAAAGGCTTCATTCAGCTCCTGAAAGGGAGTGTGGAGGGAGACTATTCACTTTACTTCAACGTCATCACCTCAGAATTAAAGCGCATCGAATCCATCATCACAGAGTTTTTAATTTTAGCCAAGCCCCAGGCTATCATGTATGAGGAAAAACATGTGACACAAATTATGAAAGACACATTAGACCTTCTTAACGCGCAAGCCAATCTCAGCAACGTACAAATGCATCTGGATTTAGTCGGCGACATTCCGCCGATATACTGTGAACCGAATCAGCTGAAACAGGTTTTTATCAATATATTAAAGAACGCCATCGAAGTCATGCCTGATGGCGGCAATATTTATGTGACGATCAAAAAAGCTGATCAAGATCATATACTTATATCTTTGAAAGACGAAGGAGTCGGAATCACAGAGGACAAATTAAAGCGTCTCGGAGAACCGTTTTATACAACAAAGGAACGGGGAACTGGACTCGGGCTTATGGTAAGCTATAAAATTATTGAAGAACATCAAGGCAAAATAATGGTGGAAAGTGAAGAAGGAAAGGGGACTGTTTTTCATCTTACACTTCCCGTCAGGCAGAATTTTGAAGAAAGAAGGTTAGAGGAATGAATTACTATACGACAGCGGAAACGCCGCTCGGGGAGTTCGCGATTGCCGAGGAAGAAGGCAGCATCACCCGTCTCTTCCTCAGTAAGGAAGATTTGATGCAGTGGAAAGAATCCGTTGGGAATACGGAGCAGTTGGAGACGGCTTTTTTGGCAGAAGCGAAAAAGCAGCTTCACGAATATTTTGCGGGAGAAAGAAAGATATTCTCACTGCCATTGAGCCAAAAGGGCACGCCTTTTCAGCAAAAAGTATGGGAGGCGCTTGCCATGATTCCGTATGGCGAATCACGAAGCTATGCTGACATTGCCGTAGCGGTCGGAAGTCCGAAAGCGGTGCGCGCTGTCGGACAGGCAAATAAACGAAATGACCTGCCGATATTTGTCCCGTGCCACAGAGTGATCGGCAAAAACAGCACGTTAACAGGGTATGCCGGAAGCAAAACTGACATCAAAGCTTATTTGCTTAGCATCGAGCAAATCTCCTATAAAGAAAAATAAAACATATGGCACGTTCCCTTTTTTCGCCGCCGACATATGATTTTACTAAGTTAAAAAAGTTGGTCTGATGAAAGAGGAGGACAAAGCAATTGAAGCCGAGCCGCTCTGAGAAAATTGCCGTTTTTGCCGAGCTGCTTGTAAAACTGCATATCTTATCCAGCGCTCAAAAAGATGAAATAATCGATATGAATATGAGCAAACAAAAAAACCGCTGACTCGGCCCAATATGAGCAAAGTCTTCAGCGGTTTTTTAATGAACCTTTTCGCCTGTAAACAGCTGTTCAATTTCTTCTTCATAGGAACCGGTCATAATCCCTTTTTCAGTGATGATCCCAGAAATCAGATGGTGTGGTGTAATATCAAAAGCAGGATTAAAGACAGGCACTTCAGCCGGAGCGGTTCGGACGCCGGAAATGTTCCTGACTTCTTCGGGGTCCCGTTCCTCTATTGGGATATCAGCCCCGCTTTTTACTCTTGTGTCAAAAGTAGATAAAGGTGCTGCTACAAAAAACGGAATATCGAAGGCGTTTGCTAAAATAGCAAGTCCGTAAGTGCCAATTTTATTCGCGGTATCTCCGTTCTTTGCAATTCGGTCCGCGCCGACGATGACGGCAGAAATTTGTTTTTCTTTCATTGTATGGGCTGCCATGCTGTCCGTAATCAGAGTGACGTCAATACCGCCCTGCATCAGTTCCCAAGCCGTAAGCCGTGAACCTTGAAGAACCGGTCTGGTTTCACAAGCATAAATATGAAGCCCCAAATCCTTTTGTTTCGCCAAATAAAACGGGGCAAGCGCGGTTCCATAGCGGCTTGTCGCGATAGAACCGGCATTGCAGATTGTCATAATCTTGTCGCCTTTTTTGAAAAGCTGAAGCGCGTTTTGGCCGATCATACGGCACGTTTCTTCATCCTCCACTTGAATCTGAATCGCTTCATGGACAAGATTGGTTTTTGCTTCATTTACAGAAATGGCGTTTTGAATTGAATGGCTCAGTCTTTCGAGCGCCCATGATAAATTGATTGCTGTCGGCCTTGAACTGTTCAAATAATTTTTGATGTTATCCAATTCGCAGCGGAATTCCGCCACATCACCAGTTTCGATGTTTTTTGCCGCCAGCGCGAGCCCAAATGCTGCCGTAATCCCGATCGCCGGGGCTCCTCTAACTTTAAGTGAGACAATCGCGTCAAATACTTCTTCTTTCGTTGTCAGCTCCAAATATTCCGTAACATCAGGAAGCTTTTGCTGATTTAAAATCTTAATGGCTGTTTCTTTCCATTCAACAGAACGCGGAACAGCAAATGAATTGGTCATGGGTGAATCATTCCTTTACAAGTAACTTAAAACATTCAATAACATCCGTTATGGTTTTTAATTGTGAACGTTTTTCGATGAAGGCAGCACCGGTTTCCAGCGCCAGCCGTTTTCTTTCGATTCGTTTATCAAACGGTAAAATTGTATCCAGATCTGCCACATGGGCAAGGCCGATGGTGCGGCGTATCAGTTCGCAGCCGGCAAACCCAATTGTCTCCTCAAAAATATGGCTGAGCGTATCAGCGAGATAACCGTCGATTTTGGCATACACATCGAGACTGTTTTTCTCCCAGGCTTCACTGAATGTTGTTTGAAACGTGCCCCAAACTTGTTTTACATGTTCATATAATGGCTCTCGATCAGCACCGTCACGGCTGAGTGCATTTAACAATAAGTTGGCGATAAATTGGCCAACATCAAAACCGATTGGCCCGTAAAAAGCGAATTCAGGATCGATCACCTTTGTCTCAAGCTCGCTGGCAAAAATGCTTCCTGTATGCAGATCGCCATGAATCAGCGTTTCGGCAGATGTTAAAAATGACTTTTTCAGCTTAGCCGCTTCAACTTTAATCTTGTCATTTTTCCAAAGCTTTTCAACATATGGACGAAGCTCTTCCTCAAATTCATTTGTATCATGATCAAAGAAAGGATCTGTAAATACGAGTCTTTCAGTAATATCGCAGAGCTCAGGATTTGTAAATTGTTTAACAAGCTGTTTTTTCACCTTAGGTTCAAGTGCGTAATCAGAAGAGTAAAAAAGCGTTTTTCCTAAAAATTCGCCAATGTCTCGTGACAGATTTGGATAATTTTCACCTTCAAGAAGTCCTTTTCTAGCGATCTTCAGATGTGAAAGATCCTCCATGACCGTAACCGCCAATTCAGTATCTGAATAGTAAACTCTCGGTACGAGGTGAGGGACGTGTTCACCCTGGCGGATCAGTGCGCTGCTTTCGATTCTTGCCCGATCGATTGTCAGCGGCCAGCTTTCCCCGACAACTTTTGCATAAGGAACCGCCTGTTTAATGATCAAAGCCCTGTCGTTTTCTTGGTCATAAATATGAAAGACGTAGTTTAAATTTCCGTCGCCGATCTCCTGGCATGTCAGTGTGCTTTTGCTTTGAAATAAGCCGAGTTTCACCGCCAGTGCGACAGCGGAGCTTTCATTTAACGTTTCGTATAAAGGTGTTTTTGTGACTGCCATCGTCATTACCTCCAGTTATGTACTATCTTGTTATGTGTGCCGCGAATGGCCGTAAAAAAGCCTCCTTCTCAGAGAGAAGGAGGCTTAACAATCATGTTCCGCCTCTCTTATCTCTCAGATCAAATCTGATGGAATTAGCACCGTGCCTTACGAGACTTCAGTCTCGGCGCCAAGAAGATGCGCCCCATTTCACAATGGAATTACGGTCGGTTGCTGTTGGGGTCAAAAGGCCAATCCCTCGCCCAACTCTCGATAAGAGAATATATTCACTTGTTAAACAATTCTAATTTATCAGTTGATGAACATAGTAACAGGTGTGTGATTGAATTGTCAATATATTTTTTAATATAAATCTTTTCTGATATCATCGAAAACAGGAATTTTTCCCCGCACCTCAACGCTTTCTTGAAGGTCAATTTCCGCTCTGACACTGCCTTCTTCACGGCCGCCCTCGGCCAATATGCGTCCCCAAGGGTCAATAATCATGCTGTGCCCGGCGAATTCATTATCGGGATTAGATCCTGTGCAATTGCAGGCGGCGACAAAGCATTGATTCTCAATGGCCCTCGCAATAAGCAGGCTTTTCCAATGATCAAGGCGGGGCAGAGGCCATTCCGCGGAAATGAACACCACGTTAGCGCCTTTAGTCGTATGTTTTCTGATCCATTCCGGAAAACGGATATCATAACAGATCAGTCCTGAGCTTTTGACGCCTTCAAGCTCGAAGTATCCGTCCTCGGAACCGGCTGATAAATACACATGCTCATCCATCAGCTGAAAAAGATGGGCTTTGCTGTACTCTTTAATGATTCGTCCTTCCTTATCTGCGATGAACATTGTATTATAAACATCAGAACCCTTTCTGACAGCAACAGATCCTGCGACAATATGAACCCCGTGTTTTTTTGCGGTTTTTTGCAGCCAGCTTTGAGCAGTGAGTCCGTCTTCATCAGCAAGCTGATCAAGATTGGCAAGGTCGTAACCAGTCGTCCATAATTCAGGGAGAACAAGAACGTCAGCATTTTTACTCTCTTTTCCGATTAAAGATTCAGCCTTTTTTATATTTTCAGAAGGTTTTCCGTATGAAATATCAAATTGAAGACAAGATATGGTCCATTTCATTTTTTAACACCCCATATTTTTCTTTACTTTTTTCATTTAACCATATATGATACTGGACTATCATTTCAAGATTTTTTTAGAAGGTGAAAACAGATGAAATTTGAACATTCTCAATTGCTGCAGGAACTGCCTAAACAATTCTTTGCTTCTCTTGTGCAGAAAGTGAACCGAAAGCTGAAGGAAGGACATGATGTCATCAATTTGGGGCAGGGAAATCCGGATCAGCCGACGCCCGAGCATATTGTGGAGGAAATGAAGCGAGCCGTTGCTCAGCCTGAAAATCATAAATACTCCTCATTTCGAGGTTCGCACAGTCTGAAATCAGCAGCGGCGGCATTTTATAACAGAGAATACGGCGTTCAGCTTGATCCGGAAACTGAAGTAGCCGTATTATTCGGCGGGAAAGCCGGTCTTGTCGAGCTGCCGCAATGCCTGCTAAATCCGGGGGATACGATTTTGGTTCCTGACCCCGGCTATCCAGATTATTGGTCCGGTGTCACGCTTGCGAAAGCGAAAATGGAAATGATGCCGCTCACTAAGGAAAATGCGTTTCTTCCTGAATACGCATGCATTTCGCCTGACGTAAGAGAACAAGCGAAATTGATGTACTTGAATTATCCGAATAATCCGACTGGAGCCGTCGCTACCGCGGAATTTTTTGGAGAAACGGTGAGTTTTGCGAAAGAAAACGAAATCTGTGTGGTCCATGATTTTGCTTACGGTGCAGTCGGCTTTGAAGGACACAAGCCTTTAAGCTTTTTGCAGACTGAAGGCGCCAAGGATATCGGAATAGAAATTTACACGCTGTCCAAAACATATAATATGGCGGGCTGGCGGATCGGTTTTGCAGTTGGTAACGCCTCGGTCATTGAAGCGATCAATCTTTATCAAGACCATATGTTTGTCAGTCTTTTCAAAGCAACCCAGCAGGCTGCCGAGGCGGCACTTTTATCTGAGCAGACATGCGTAGCGGAGCAAAATGCCCGATATGAAAGCAGGCGCAACGCTTGGATAGCAGCATGCCGGGAAATCGGCTGGGATGTAACAGCGCCTGCGGGTTCATTTTTTGCATGGCTGCCGGTGCCTGAAGGCTATAGCTCTGAGCAATTCTCAGATCTCTTGCTTGAAAAAGCGAATGTGGCGGTTGCAGCAGGAAACGGCTTTGGTGAATATGGCGAGGGGTATGTCAGAGTGGGGCTCTTAACGAGTGAAGCCAGGCTTAAAGAAGCAGCTCATCGAATTGGCAAACTAAACCTGTTTACCCAAAAAAGCATTGACAAGATTCTTTAACGGTGGGATAATTCAAAATAATTTATCAAATCTATATTTTCTTATCAAGAGCAGGCAGAGGGACGAGCCCGATGAAGCCCGGCAACCGACTTGTAAAGCACGGTGCTAATTCTTGCAGCTGGCGGCTGAGAGATAAGATTCGGACGAGAAACGAAACCTCTTTAGACGCATAGCTGTTTGAAGAGGTTTTTTATATGGTTAAAAAATGAAAGGAGCTCTGGCATGAGTGAATTATTAGCAACATATCTCCTGACCGAGCCGGGAGCCGACACGGAGAAAAAAGCAGAACAAATCGCAACAGGATTGACGGTGGGCTCTTGGACTGATCTGCCTCTGGTGAAGCAGGAGCAGATGCAAAAGCATAAGGGACGGGTTGTAAAAGTCGAGGAGAGAGAGGGACATCTTGCATCAGGGAAACAAGCGGTTATCACAATTGCCTATCCCGAGGTAAATTTCTCACAGGATATTCCGGCATTGCTGACAACTGTGTTTGGCAAGCTGTCGCTGGACGGAAAAATCAAGTTAATAGATCTCGAATTTTCTGAAGCGTTTAAGCGAACACTTCCGGGTCCGAAGTTTGGCGTATACGGCATCCGGAAGATGCTTGGAGAGTTTGAAAGACCGCTGTTAATGAGCATTTTTAAAGGGGTCATCGGAAGGGACCTGAGTGATATTAAAGAACAGCTCAGGCAGCAGGCGCTAGGCGGGGTTGACGTAATCAAAGACGATGAAATTTTCTTTGAGACGGGTTTAGCACCTTTTGAAACAAGAATTACAGAGGGAAAACAAATTTTGAAAGAAACATACGAGCAGACCGGCCATAAAACGCTGTATGCAGTGAATTTGACTGGAAGAACAGCTGAGCTTATAGATAAAGCAAGACGCGCCGCTGAATTGGGAGCGGATGCGCTTTTATTGAATGTCTTCGCTTACGGTTTGGACGTCATGCAAAGCCTTGCGGAAGATCCGGACGTATCAATCCCCATTATGGCGCATCCGGCAGTCAGCGGGGCATTTACATCCTCACCGTTGTACGGGTTTTCCCATGCCCTTTTGCTCGGAAAATTAAACCGATATTGCGGCGCTGACTTCAGTCTGTTTCCTTCTCCATATGGCTCAGTTGCGCTTCCGAAAGAAGACGCGCTGGCGATTCATGAAGAATGCGTGAGAGAAGATGCCTTTAACCAGACATTTGCCGTTCCGTCCGCCGGTATTCACCCTGGGATGGTTCCGCTTCTCATGCGTGATTTTGGCATTGATCATATTATTAACGCCGGAGGAGGCATACACGGACATCCAAACGGCGCCCAAGGCGGGGGCAAAGCGTTCAGAGCTATTATTGATGCGGTTTTGGAGGCGCAGCCGATTGAAGAAAAAGCCGGTCAATGCGAAGATTTGAAGCTTGCGCTTGATAAATGGGGAAAGGCTGAAGCCGTATGACGACTCAAAAACCGTTAATTATATGTGATTTTGATGGAACCATCACGATGAACGACAACATTATAAACATTATGAAAACATTCGCTCCGCCGGAGTGGACGGCGTTAAAAGACGGCGTGCTCTCCAAAACGATGTCAATCCAAGAAGGCGTCGGACGAATGTTCGGTCTTCTGCCGAGCTGCTTAAAAGAGGAGATTACGAGATTCGTATTAGAAGACGCAAAAATCCGGGACGGCTTTCGGGAATTTGTCGCATTTGTTAACAAGCATGAACTCCCGTTTTATGTCGTAAGCGGGGGGATGGACTTTTTTGTCTATCCGCTGCTTGAAGGAATTGTTGAGAAAGATCATATTTATTGCAACCGTGCGTCATTTGAGAACGAATTCATTCATATTGATTGGCCTCATTCTTGCAAAGGCACATGCACAAATCAATGCGGGTGCTGCAAGCCGACTGTTATGAACGAGCTTTCTGAGCCTGATCAATATATCATCATGATCGGTGACTCCGTTACCGATGTAGAGGCGGCAAAGCTGTCTGATCTTTGCTTTGCAAGGGATTATTTATTAAATGAATGCAAGGAGCATCATCTGAATCATATCCCATACCATGATTTTCACGAAATAAAGAAAGCGATTGAAGATGTAACGGAGGTAAAGAAATGGCTGCAAAACAAGAGCGCTGGCTCGAGCTTGCCGAAGTAAAACGGGAATTGGCAGAAAGAGATTGGTTTCCGGCGACCAGCGGCAACCTGTCCATCAAGGTTTCTGATGAGCCATTGCAATTTCTCGTAACGGCGAGCGGAAAAGATAAACGAAAAGAAACGGATGAAGACTTCCTGTTGGTGGATCAGAACGGAGAGCCTGCCGAAAAGGGGCATCATCTGAAACCGTCAGCGGAAACGCTTTTGCATACGCATCTGTACAATAAAACAAATGCCGGATGCTGTCTTCATGTTCATACGGTCAACAATAACGTCATCTCAGAGCTGTATGGCGATCAAAACCAAATTACTTTTAAAGGCCAAGAAATTATAAAAGCGCTCGGCCTGTGGGAAGAGAATGCAGAAGTGTCCATTCCAATTATAGAAAATCCGGCTCATATTCCGACTCTCGCAACGCTTTTCGCGGATCAGGTTACTGGAGATTCAGGAGCTGTCCTGATCAGGAACCATGGCATTACTGCTTGGGGAAGAACAGCACTTGAAGCGAAAAGAGTGCTTGAAGCATATGAATTTTTATTCAGCTATCATTTGAAGCTGAAAACACTCCAGCATCAGCTGGTTAAATAAAAGGGGGAAACGCAAATGGCAACAATTCGAATTCATGATGAGGCAAATACAACGATTGAAAATCAAGAGGAAGTGGCAAGCTTTCTGGACAGCCAAGAGGTGATCTATGAGCAATGGGATATCGCCAAGCTCCCTGAACAGCTTTCAGAAAAATATGACCTGTCTGAAGAAGAAAAACAGCAAATTCTTGACACCTTCGACGCTGAAATTAAAGATATCTCAGCCCGCCGCGGCTACAAAGCCCAAGATGTTATTTCTCTGTCTGACGCTAATCCGAAACTGGATGAACTGCTAGAAAACTTTAAAAGAGAACATCACCATACAGACGATGAAGTCCGTTTTATTGTAAGCGGACACGGAATTTTCGTCATTCAAGGCAAGGACGGCACATTTTTTGATGTCCGTTTAAACCCTGGAGATTTAATCTCGGTACCTGAAAATATCCGCCATTATTTCACGCTTCAAGAGGATCGAAAAGTTGTGGCGGTGCGGATCTTTGTTACATCTGAGGGCTGGGTTCCGATTTATGAAAAAGACAGCGTGAACCAATAAGAAGAAAAAGCCCCGTCCATAAAGGGACTGACCCCCGTTTTTGAGACAGGGATCAAAACACCTTTTATACAGCCAAT